>NZ_JBWCCT010000010.1:0-229559 GCF_056279605.1 Paraburkholderia sp. TE9906 | reverse complement strand
AGTCCGCTCGATGAAGGTCGCGCCCAAGCGCTCGATGACCGCGCGGCTATGCGCCGATCCGGTCGCGAAAACCTCTGCACCGAAAGCGCGCGCGAACTGGACCGCAACATGGCCGACGCCGCCGGCACCACCCTGGACCAGAACAGTATCTCCTGCACCAACGGCCATACGATCAACCAGACCCTCCCACGCGGTGATGACCACGGATGGGAGCGCAGCCGCCTCCCGCATCGAAAGGTTCGCCGGTTTTGCCGCCAGAAGGTCTGCGTCGACTGCCGCATATTCCGCGAGCGTGCCCTGCAGTCCGCCGACGCCGCCGGCCATGCCGTACACCTCGTCGCCGGGCACGAAATCCGTCACTCCGGAACCCACCGCTTCGACGGTGCCGCCAAGATCAATGCCGAGAATGGCCGGCAGACTAGAGAAACAGGGCGACTTGCGAACGCCGAATCTGAAGAGGAGACAGGCATGACGAACAAGAAGGTCTGGTACGAAGGCGAATCTTACGCAGAATCTTCTCAGGCTCGTCCGGGTCTGTGAGGACCCGTGTGCATTGCCGACGAGAAACTCAGCGACATCGAACCCGACTCCACCTGCGCCAATGATCGCTACGCTATTGCCGACCGAACTGCTACCACCGAGCACATCGATGTAAGACAGCACCTTCGGATGGTCCGCACCTTCAATGTCCGGTGTGCGCGGTCGCACGCCAGTTGCAACCACAATCTCGTCAAACCCTCCGCCTCTGAAGTCGGATGGCATCACATCCGCGCCAAGGCGAACGTCGACACCAAACGTTGCCAGACGCGTACGAAAATATCTGAGCATCTCGTTGAATTCGCTCCTTCCCGGAACCGCACGTGCGAGGTTCAGCTGTCCGCCAAGCGACGCCGCCGATTCGAATAGTGAAACATAGTGCCCCCGCCCGCTCGCATTGATTGCAAACGCCATTCCGGCTGGACCGCCGCCGATAACGGCAAGCTTCGTCCTTCTCGTAATCGGACTCGGGACAAACTCGATCTCGCGTCCGGCTCGCGGATTGACAAGACAAGTAGCGGAACGATCAGTGAAGATCCCGTCGAGGCACGCCTGGTTGCAAGCGATACAGGTATTAATCTCTCCCGGCCGACCAAGGCGCGACTTCTGTGCGAAGTCTGGATCGGCTAGCAGTGGTCGCGCCATGGATACGAGATCGGCCGAGCCCACTGCAAGAATCCTTTCAGCTCCATCGGGCGTATTGATACGGTTCGACGCAATCACAGGACAGGTAACGGCGGCCTTGACGTGCGCCAACGTCATGCAATACCGGGCCACGGCGCGTTTTGTCCAATAACGAGCGCTGCCGAATGTCTGCTCGCCACCGGTCAATGACGAATCTGTAATCAGCGAGCAAGAGTGCCGTCATTTACCGGATCCCATAATGACCGCACTGTCTCAACGCCAGCAAGGCGCGTTCAGGTTCAGTCGCCCGAGTCGATCGCAATCGCGGACGGAGCGCGCGTGTGCACCTTGATCGCACGAACGTTTACGTCCCGCTTAAAGAGGCATCCGGTATCGCCGGGCCTCCTTGTCGCAGACGACGACTCTCGCCGAATATCTGGATTCTCATGAATGCCCGCTTTGCCTTGCGATCGTTCTCGTCGCGCTTTCCACCGGCGGTTGTGCGAGTACTCGCCCGACTGAATCCGGAACAGGGACACCTCGAACAGGCGTGCGAACGTCGTCCTGGACGCCCGTCGCATGCCAGTCCCTGCACGTGCAGGCGAACTGCCCGGCCTGAAACTGCTGCTTGTTTCACGGCATATCCGTTGTTCGAGAATTGATGGCCACCTTGTTTGCGTGCATCTCCTTCAAGATTCAAACCGACAGTTATATCGCTTCCAACAGGTGATCAAACATGAGCATAGCTAAAGGCTCCTCTTTTCTTGTCCGTCATCCCACGCTCAGCGCTTTCGTTGCAGTCATTGTCGCGGCCGCGGCGGCCGGATTCGGCGTTATGTATTCGGGCCTGTACGATGTGTCGGCGGCATCCGGACACAACCCATTTGTCGCCTGGGCGCTGCACAAGACCTACATTCAGTCTCTGCACCGCCATGCGGCCGGTATCCATGTGCCGACCGACCTGATGACCGTCGCCAACGTCGAAGCCGGCGCCCGTCTCTATCGGAGCACCTGCGCGGCGTGTCACGGCGCACCGGGGCAAACGCTGAGCCCAATTGGCCAGGGCATCCTTCCGATGGCGCCGGAATTGCTAAGCGCAACACGCCGCAACAATCCTCAGATGATGTTTTGGGTGATCAAAAACGGCGTGAAAATGACCGCGATGCCCGCGTTCGGCAAAACGCAAGACGAGCAGACGATCTGGGACTTGACGGCGTTCCTCTACAAAGGACGCGGCATTTCCGCTCAAGACTTCGACAAGCTAAGCGCAGCCAAACCGAACACCCGGCCGTAGGCTATTCACGTCGAATGGGCGCCAGGCGGCGCACGGCGCCAACACGAACCATCTGGATGCGCGCGGCGGCACCGCGCTGCAAATGGCTATCGCACAGCGCAATACGGCGGTGGCAGATGCACTGCGCCAGGCAAAAACAACAGAGTGAGGCCGGGCTATCTCAGGAGAAGATCGCTTCAATATCCGGCGACGCGTCTTTCACCACGTCGAAGTTCAGTGTCGCTTCGATATGTTGCAGGTGTTCCAGCATGCTCGCCGCAGCCTTTGCTTCGTCATGCGCTTCGATTGCATCGATCAGATCGCTGTGCTCGTGATGCGGGCACGCCGGCGCGTTGGGCTTGTCGTAAAGCGTGATGACGAGGCACGTCAACGGCGCGAGTTCTCGCATCATCCGCAAGAGGATTTCGTTGCCGATCATCTCCGCGATAAGCACATGAAACTCGCCTGACAGCCGGATGATGGCGGGCCGGTCATTCTGCTTGCGCGCGTCGCCTTCCTGCCGCACGTGCTTGCGTAACGCACGCACTTGCGCCGACGTTGCGGTACGGCTCAACAGTCTGGCCATTTCCGGCTCGATCATGCGCCGCGTGACAAATACGTCTCGCGCCTGCTGGACGCTCGGGCTGGCGATAAAGGCTCCGCGATTCGGCACCAGCTCGACCAGCCCCTCATGGGCAAGCTTGTTGAGCACTTCGCGAATCTTGGTCCGGCTCACGCCCGAGACTTCCGCGAGCCGCTCCTCAATCAATTTTGTCCCGGGTGCAAGGCGATGTTCAAGCACCGCCTTCTGGATGCGGCCGTAGATTTCCTCGTTCGTAAACGGCGCCCTGGGCGCGGCAACCTTACTGGCAGGCATGGAGGAGGCTCGGCTCAAAGGGTTTCTCGCAACTGGGGAAATGAATCGATGATAGACCAATCACGCGCGTTTTTGTACACAAAAATTCGATTGAGCGTGCGCATCGAAACCATTTTACACCGGAGGAAATCGCAATTTTTTGTATGCAACCATTCAATGGTGCTTGTCGGGTCTGACAACTTTGAGACCTCTTTTTGCGGAGCATTTTGGCCCCCGCAACAACCCTCATTTGGTGCCAATGATTCAATTTTGGTGCGCGCTCGCACCATCTTCCTGCCCGCGTACTTATCGTATTTTCCGCCACGATTCATTGAGGTTCGTTCCAGAGAAGGTGCTCAGGAAGCAGGCGCCTCCGCTATCGAACGCGCATCCAACATTGCATACAATCTCGTTTGTATTGCGTACAAATACGCAGATTTATGTTGGCACAAAGTTTGCATCAGGAGAATCCCTCAGGCAGCCTTTTCCGGCGTGGTCCGCCAGAAGCTCCCCTTGATATGGAAAATCATGACGCAACGCACTCTGATTGGCATGTTGACCTCGTCTTCCAACACGGTTCTCGAGCCGGTCACTTCGACGATGCTCGCGGGCCTGCCCGACGTCAGTGCGCATTTCGGCCGCTTCCGGGTGACCCGGATCGCACTGTCCGAACAGGCGCTGGCCCAGTTCGACGACGAGGAAATTCTTGCGCCCGCAACTGGCGCAACCGCTTCGGCCGTTGAACCCACGCATTGACGCGCACCGGGAGCTACCTCGCTTTGCCTTGCCAGCCGTCTATCGCAAGCAGGAATGGCTTGGCGGGCTCGCGCGGAACGTGCAGCGCATTCGGCACCTTCCGCGCCGCTTTACACGCTGTCTTTATAACCTGCGTACTGTGATTTTCTCTGGAGAGCCTGATGTTCGAACGATTTTCGCGTCGCCAATTCCTCCGGCGTGCTGGCGCGGCTGCAACCATGGTGTCGATTGGCCTGCCCCGCTTTGCGATGGCCACCGGGCTCACGCTTGACGACATCAAGAAGGCCGGCGTGCTGCGCATCGGCTGCGAAGCGACCTATCCGCCGCTGACGTATCGCGACGCGAGCGGCGCGATGATCGGCTACGACGTGGATCTCGCCAACGCGTTTTGCCGCAATCTCGGCGTCAAGGCGCAGTTCATCGACACGGTCTGGTCGGGCGTGATTCCGTCGCTCTACACGAAGAAGTTCGATCTGGTGATGAGCAGTCTGAGCTACACGGCCGAACGCGAGAAACACGTGGACTTCTCCGTGCCTTACGTCGAGGCCTCGCAGGCGCTGCTGATTCGCGCGGCGGATCTGAAGAGCGTCGCGAGCCTCAACAGCATGAACGGCAAGGTGCTCGGACTCAAGCTCGGCTCGCCGGGTCAGATACTCGAACCGAAGCTCGATGCGCAATTGAAAGCAGCGGGCGGGGCGGGTTTCAAGGGAGTGAAAACCTTCGACGACCATCCAGCCGCCTATATCGCGCTGGCAGAAGGCAAAGTGGACGGCGTGCTCAACACATTGCCGACGCTTTCGCTCGTTCTGAAGAATGCGCCGGGCAGATACGCGATCGTCAAGGGCATCGGCGCGGATAACTGGGCGGGCATCGCAGCACGTACGGATGACACCGCGCTGATCGGCTTTATTGACCAGCAATTGCGCAAGTTCAGAACAGACGGCACGTTGCGTACGCTGCAGCAGAAATGGTTTGGTTTCGACATGAACTTGCCGGATGCGATTCCGGTGCTGTCCTGAGAGCGCGGCGTCCATGGACTGGAGCATTATCGTCATGGCGTTGCCGATCCTCGCGGTCGGCCTGCTCGCCACGCTGAAGGTTTGCCTCGCGGCCATCGCGATTGGCATCGTGCTCGGCTTCGCGCTGGGTTTCGGTGCGCTCAGCCGCTTCAGGGCGGTTCGCATCGCCGTACTGGCGTATGTAGATTTCGTGCGCGGCACACCGCTGCTCGTGCAGATCTTTCTCGTCTATTTCGCGCTGCCCGTCATCGGCATCAACTTCGACGAGTACTGGGCCGGCGTCATCGCGCTCAGTCTGAACGCGGGCGGCTTCATCTGCGAGATCGTGCGCGCCAGCATGCAGTCGATCGATCGCGGCCAGACTGAAGCCGCGCAATCGATCGGAATGCGTCACGGCCAGATCGTTCTGCACGTGCTCTTTCCGCAAGCGTGGCGGCGCATCCTGCCGCCGCTCACCAACGAACTGATCTCGCTGATCAAGGGTTCGGCGCTGCTGTCCGCGATCTCCGTGTATGAGCTCACGCACGCCGGTCAGGAAATCATCGCAACGTATTTTTCGCCGTTCGAGATTTTCCTGCTGATCGCCCTCTACTACTACGCATTGATCTCGGCGCTGGCGTGGCTGTCGCGCTACCTCGAGCGGCGACTGCCGCAATACTGACTTCATGAGCTCGGGTTCCCGCATGTCTTCCATCGTTACCGTCTCTGACCGGCCCGCGGCGTCCGCTATGGACGCCACCGCGCGCGCGCATGAAGGCGGGGCTGCAACGCTGCTGTCCATAGAAGGGCTGCACAAGCGCTTCGGCGACAAGGTCATCCTGCCCTGCGTCTCACTGGAGGTCGGGCACGGCGAAACCGTGGTGCTGATCGGGCCGTCGGGTTCGGGCAAGACCACGCTCCTGCGCTGTCTCAACTTCCTGGAAAGACCGGACGGCGGCACGATCCGCCTTGGCGGCCAGCGTATCGGCTTGTCGGAGCAAGGCCGCGCGCTGCCCGAAGCCGAACTGGCGCGGCAGCGCAGCCGCTTCGGCTTCGTGTTTCAGCGCTTCAACCTGTTCGCGCATCTGAGTGCACTGGATAACGTCGCCGCCGGCCCGCAGCGCGTGCTGGGACTCTCGCGTGACGCGGCCCGCGCTCGCGCGCAAGTTGCCCTGGAAAAAGTCCACCTCGCGCAGCATGCCGACAAGCGGCCCGCGCAACTCTCGGGCGGCCAGCAGCAACGCGTGGCGATTGCCCGCGCACTCGCGATGGAGCCGCAGGTGATCCTGTTCGACGAGCCGACCTCGGCGCTCGACCCGGAACTCGTCAACGAAGTGCTCGACGTGATGCGCGATCTCGTCGCGGCCCGTATGACGATGATGGTCGTGACGCACGAAATGAGCTTCGCGCGCAACGTCGCGCATCGGGTGGTCTTCATGGACGCCGGCGCCATCGTCGAACAAGGCACGCCCGGCGACGTCTTCGGCCGTCCGCGCGAAGAGCGCACGCGGCGTTTCCTGCAGCACCTGCACACCTGAACTGAACCGGACCACCTGGCTGATGACTGCCCCACCTATCGAGCTTGACCTTGACCTGTTGCTACTGGGCGCCACCGTCGTGACGATGGACCCGGCTCAACCGCTGTTGCACGACGCGGCCATCGGCATTCGCGGCAACCGGCTCGCCTTTGTCGGCTACGCGCAGGATCTGCCGGTGCGGACACGCACGCGGACCACGCGCCGGCTTGCCGGACGCGTCATCGTGCCCGGCTACGTGAACGTCCATACCCACGCCATTCTGACAATGGTGCGCGGCGTCGCCGAAGACCTGGGCTTCGCGCCCGCCTACACGCCAGGGATTCCCCACGGCCATGACGTGCGCCCAGACGAAGCGATCGCGCTGGCGCGTCTCGGCGCACTCGAAGCGATGCTGTTCGGCTCGACGCTGATCAACGACAGCTACGTCCACGCCGATCTGACCATGGATGCCATGGCCGACCTCGGCCTGCGGGTGTATTCATGCGGCCGCCTGCACGACGTCGATTTCTCCGGCGTCGCGGACGGACGCTGGGAATACCATGCCGCGACCGGCGAGCGCACGCTCAACGACGCACTGGCGCTGGCCGGGCGCTGGCATCGCAAGCGCAACGGGCGCACAGGCGTCCAACTCGCCGTTCATGCGCCCGACACCTGCTCCGACGACTTTCTGCGGCTGATCGCCGAGGCGGCACGTACGCATGACCTCGGCGTGACGACTCACCTTGCGCAAAGCGGCACCGAAGTCGACGTGGTGAAGAAGCGTTCGGGCAAGAGCCCCGCGCAGTTGCTAGACGAGGTCGGGCTGCTCAATGAAAGGCTCGTGGCTGCGCACTGTCTGTATCTGGACGACGACGACATCGCACGCGTCGGACGGGCCGGCATCACGGTGGCGCACATCCCCAAGGGCAACGCGACGGGCGGCACGATGGCGCCCACGCCGCGTCTGCGCGCGGCCGGCGCGCGCATTGCATTGGGCACCGACAACATGCACGCGGATATGACCGAGGTCATGCGCTGGGCGCTGGCCATCGCGCGCATCCAGTTGGGCGAAGTCGCCGCGGACTGGCAACCCACCGATGCGCTCACCATGGCGACGCACAACGGCGCGCACGCCATGGGGCTTGGCGACGAACTCGGCTGCCTCAAGTCAGGCTGGCTCGCCGACCTCGCCGTATTCGATTTCCAGCGCGCGCATCTGACTCCGCACCCCAATCCGTTGGGCACGCTGGTGCACACGGGACTTGGGCGTGATGTCGAGATGGTCGTCGTGGATGGAGAGATCGTGGTGGACGGCGGTGCCCCCACGCGTTGCGACGCCGATGCCGTCATCGCGGCTGGAAAGCACGCCGCCACGCAACTATGGAAAAGGGCCAGCGCATGAGCACCCCGCACACTGTCGTTTCACAGCCGAAGCAAGGCGCAGCGGGCGCCCATCTTGCAGCTTCGCCAGCACGCACCTCGCAAGCCGGCGCCGCCGTGCAGATGCGTGGCATCCGGCATCGTTTCGCCGCCGTGCCGGTGATCGAAGACGTGACGCTTGAAATTGCCGCAGGCGAACTGGTTGCGTTGCTCGGCCCATCGGGCTGCGGCAAGAGCACCCTGTTGCGCATCCTTGCCGGTCTGCAGGTGCAGTCCGAGGGCGAAGTGCATATCGGCGGGCAACGCGTGGACGGCCTCGCGCCACGCCAGCGCGGCGTGGGCATTGTCTTCCAGAACTACGCGCTGTTTCCGCACATGACGGTCGCCGCCAACGTCGCCTACGGTCTCGAAGCCAATGGCGTCGCGCGTCGGGATGCTGCTCAGAAGGCCATGCAGATGCTGGAGATGGTGCGCATGGAAGCATTGGCGAAACGCTATCCGCGCGAGTTGTCGGGCGGTCAACAGCAACGCGTCGCGCTGGCGCGTACGCTTGCCGTCGAGCCGCGCATCCTGCTGCTCGACGAACCTTTTGCGGCGCTGGACAAAAACCTGCGGCTCGATATGCAGATCGAAATCCGCCGTCTGCAGCGCGAACTGAACATCACGACCGTGATGGTGACGCACGATCAGGAAGAGGCCATGAGCATGGCCGACCGGGTCGCGGTGCTCAATCGCGGGCGGCTCGAACAATACGACCCGGCGGTCGCGATCTACGATCGGCCCGCAACCCCCTTCGTCGCCACCTTCGTCGGCACGGCGAATCTGCTGCCGGTCACCTTGCGCGTGCACGGCAACCAGTGCCTGGCAACCTTCGACGACGGCGCCGTGCTGACCGTTGCCCAGCCCGGCCCGTGGCGCGACGCCGGCGCGGCGCTACTGGCGGTTCGCCCCGAGCAATGGGCGTGGCAGTTGCCGCAGCCCGGCGCCAGCGCGCGTCAGCTGCTGGCAACG
This sequence comes from Paraburkholderia sp. TE9906, assembly GCF_056279605.1. NCBI lineage: Bacteria > Pseudomonadati > Pseudomonadota > Betaproteobacteria > Burkholderiales > Burkholderiaceae > Paraburkholderia > Paraburkholderia sp. TE9906. The sequence continues at coordinate 220,607 of NZ_JBWCCT010000010.1, read as the reverse complement.
GTGCAATTGGCGATGCCTATCGGTCCCACGCTGGTGGTCGATCTGCAGACCGATGCCGGACAGACCGTGAAGATTTCCGTGCCGCGCGCAGAGGGCGCCGAGTTGCGCCCTGGCATGCGCGTCGCGCTCGATTTCAAGCCGGGTGCGCGAGTGCGCACGTTCAAGGCGGCGCAACCCCATACCGCAGGTGTTTAGCGCACGGTCACGATCGTCCTGGTCCAACCTGCCGCCCGCTTCGTTATCGCCGGATCATCCTGTTTAACTATCCATCCAGAGGTTCTATGTCGCTGATCGATCACCAACGTCGCAAGCTCCTGCAACTGATGGGCGCAGCGGGGGCTGTCGGCCTGTCGCCAGGCAGCCCGCTTGCCATGGCGGCGTCCCAATCCCTCGCCGCCACCACGTTTCCCGGTGCATGGGAAGAGTCGCAACGCAAGATACTGTTGCCCGCGTTTCGCAAGGCTGCGGGCGTGAGCGCCGTGCTGACCGCATCGCAAGCGGTCGATACGCTGACCAAGCTGGTGGCCGCGCGCAACAACCCGCCGTTCGACGTGGTCATGATGGACGAGGGACCCTACCTGCAGGGCGTCGCGCAGGGCGTGTTCGAACCCATTCCGGCAGCCCGGGTGCCGAACCTGGCGAATCTGCCCGCGCGCTTCGTCGACCCGAAGGGTCTGGGCGTCTATGTGTCCGCGCAGGTCTATGGCATCGCGTACAACACGGAGCGCGTGAAGACCGCGCCGAAATCCTGGAATGATCTGCTCAAGCCGGAATTCAAGGGCCGCGTCGGCCTCGTGAGTCTCGACTCCACCTTGGGCACGGTATGGATGGTGGCGCTCGCCAAGATGCTGGGCGGCGACGAGGATCATATGGACCCGGCCTTCGATTACATCAAGCGGCTGATGCCGAACGTCGGCGCGGTTGCCGCCAATCCGGGCGCACTCGGCACGCTGTTCCAGCAAGGTCAGGTGGATATTGCCTGCCACTACATCAACAATGTGGAATCGCTGAAGGCCAAGGGCGTGCCGGTGGCGCTCGCGCGCCCCGAAAGCAACTGGGGCATGGTGCGCAGCACGATGAATATCGTGAAGAACACCCAGGCGGCGGATCTCGCCGCGGCGTATATCAACACCGCGTTGAGCGTCGAAGTGCAGCAGCAGATGACGAGCGCGCCCTACTACGTCGCGCCGACCAACACGAAGGTGCCGTTTGGTGCGGCGCTCGCCGCTGTCGCTCATAACGCCAATGAGATGACGTCGTTCGTGCAGGTCGACTGGGCACGCATCAATCCGCGCCGCGCTGAATATATCGACCGGTTCAACCGTCTGGTCAAGGCCTGACGCATCATGAACGCGAATCACCGGATGCCGCGCGACTGGCTGCTCGTGCTGCCACTGGGTCTGTTCTTCATTGCGTTTGTGGGCGTGCCGCTGTTGCTCGTCGCGCTGATCAGCCTGCACAACGACACCGCCATGACGCATTTCGGCTTTCGCCAATACATGGTCTTCTTTGGCGACAGCTATAACCGCGGCATCCTCTGGCAAACACTCTGGCTTGGGGTCGCGACCACGCTGGTGACGATCGTGCTCGGCTATCCGGTCGCGCATCTGTACGTGGTGAGCCCGCCGCGCTGGCGGCGTGTGCTGATCGTGCTGATCCTGCTGCCGCTTCTGACCAGTTCGGTGGTGCGCACGTTTGCGTGGGTCGTCATTCTCGGCAATGAAGGACTGGTCAACGCGCTGCTGGTGGCGCTCGGGTATACGGGCCAACCGGTCAAGCTCCTGTACACGCCGCTGGCGGTGATCCTCTCGCTTGCGCAGATCGAATTGCCGTTGATGGTGTTGCCGCTCGTCACCTCGCTCACGTCGCTCGACACGCGCCTGCCCGAGGCGTCGCATGCGCTGGGCGCCAGCAGCTGGCGCACCTGGTGGAAGATCACCGTGCCGCTTGCGATGCCGGGTCTGCTCAGCGGAACCTTGCTGGTGTTTACCGGCGCGGTCAGTGCGTTCGTGGTTCAAACCCTGGTGGGCGGCGGCCAGCTGATGTACATGCCGTTCTACATCTACGAACAGGCCATCCAGACGCAGAACTATCCGTTTGCGGCGACGCTTGCCGTGATTCTGCTGGTGAGCGTGCTGCTCATGGTGACCTTGCTCAACTATTTCGGCCGCAAGACCAGAGGGTTTGTCCATGGCTAATTCCACGCTTGCCGCGCCCGGCGTCATGCCGGCGCGCCGCACTCAGCCGGGTCGCCTGTCTTTCAATGCGGTGATGGGCCTGATGGGCGGCATCGGGCTGTTGATGCTGATCGGGCCCACGCTGATCGTACTGGTGACGTCGCTCACGTCGGGCTACTCGCTGAAGTTTCCCCCGCCGGGACTGTCATTGCGCTGGTATCAGGCGCTGATCTTCGATTCGCCGGAGATCATCGACGACCTGCTGTTGAGCCTGAGGCTCGCTGCCGCCGCGACCGCCTGCGCGACCGTGCTGGCGGTCGCCGCCGCGGTGACGCTCGCGCGCCGCCGCACGTTCTCTGCGCGACTGCTCGATTCGTTTTTCATGGCGCCGCTGACCATTCCGTCGCTGGCACTGGGGTTGGGTATCCTGATCCTGTTCAACCTCGAAAGCGCGGGGCTCTCGTTCTACAGTCTGCTCGCCGGACATATCGTGCTGTGCGCACCGTATGTGCTTTACACGACGTCGGCCAGTTATGCGCAGCTCGATCCCGCGCTGCTCGACAGCTCGACATGCCTCGGCGCTGGCGGCTGGTTCACGTTCCGCCGCGTCGTACTGCCGGCGTTGGTGCCAGGCATTGCGTCGGGGGCGTTCATTGCGTTCATGAACTCGTTCGATAACGTCGCGCTGTCGCTGTTCCTGTCGGACGCGCGATCTGAAGTGTTGCCCATCCACCTGTGGCATATCATCGAGGACAGCCTCGACGTGCGGGCGGCCGCGGCCTCGGGTGTGCTGATCATCGCCACCTTGATTTCCATGCTGCTGATGGAGCGGCTCGCCGGCTTGTCGCGGCAGTTTCGCTAGCCGTCGCAGTCAACCCCTTCCTTTGATCACTCAGAAACCGTGCGCAAGATACTCTCCAACGTCAGGGCACTACACGGCACCGAACAGCGTTATGAGCCGCGACGCGTCGACGTCGTGATCGAAGGCGAGCGCATCGCCGCTATCGTGCCGGGCGGCAGCGCGACCGACGGCGAATGCATACCGCTCGACGACTGCCTGCTGGTGCCGGGGCTCATCAACGGCCATCAACATTCGCACGAGCATTTTCACAAGGGACGGCTCGAAAACCTGCCGCTCGAGTTGTGGATGCACTACGTGCGCGCGCCGCGCCCCGTGAAGCTGACGCCGCGCCAAATCTATTTGCGAACGTTGATCGGCGCGCTCGAATCGCTGCGCAGCGGCGCAACCACACTGGTCGACGACGTGAGCCTCGGTCAGGCCATTGACCCCGCCGCCGTCGACGCCATCTTCCAGGCATACGAGGACGCGGGGATTCGCGCGCTCGTGGGGTTCTCGATGATGGATCGCGCGATCGTTGATAACTTCCCGGAGGTCGACAGCATTTTCCCGCCCGCGCTGCTTGCGCAACTACGTGCGCAGCCGCGGCCCTCTCCCGATGCGTTCTTCGCGCTGCTGGAAAGCGAGTTGGCGCATCGCCATCCCCAGCATGATCGGGTGGGCATGCTGATCGCCCCTTCCGCACCGCAGCGCTGCACGCCAGAATTTCTCGCGCGTTGCCGCGAATTCGCCGACACGCATGATCTGCCGGTCATCATCCACGTTCAGGAAACGCGCTTGCAGGTGGCAACGGCGCAAGCCTTCTACGGCAAGTCCATGGTGATGCGCCTTGCCGAACTGGAATTTCTGCGGCCAGGCACGTCGCTGATCCACGCGGTCTGGTTGTCGGATGCTGAGATCGCCAGTCTGGCTCAATCGGGTGCGAGCGTTCAGCACAATCCATGGAGCAATCTCATGCTCGGCTCGGGCATTCAACCAGTGCGAGCGCTGCTCGATGCGGGTGTCAACGTGAGTCTCGGCTCCGACGGCTGCGCGTCGACGGTCACCACCAATATGCTCAACGTGCTTGGCAGCGCCGCAGCGGTGTCGAAGATACGCGGCGACGATTATTCGCGCTGGTTGTCCGCGGCTGAAGCGCTGCATGCGGGGACAATTGGCGGCGCGACGGCGCTCGGACTAGGCAGCAAGCTCGGTGTAATCAAGCCGGGTTATAGCGCCGACCTGGTCGCTTACCGGACTGACGCGATCAGCTTCACGCCGCTCACCGATCCGGTGCGGCAACTGGTGTATGCCGAGCGCGGCGCCGCTATCGACAGCGTGTTTGTTGCGGGCGAGGCAGTCATGCGCAACGGACGACTCACGTGTGTCGATGAAGGCGCGCTGCTGCGGGAGATCAACGCCGCTTACCATGCGCTGGGCGCGGAGTTCGACCTCGCGGATGAATCCGTCGCGCCGCTGCGTGCGGAGATGGAGAAAGTCTACGCGCGCGCCCAGCTGCTGCAGGCCGACTGGCAACCTCATACAGCGAAGCTGCCCGGTTGATGGTGCGCTTGCGGGCGCGATAGATATGGAGCGCGCACAGCCGCGCACCGAGCGTCTCCTCGACGTCGCGCACAAGCGGGACGAATACGTCGCGCTCGCGCAGCTCGACGCGTGCGATGCATTTCTCGCGCGGCTGATCGGCGGGTTGCAGTAGTGCGTCTTACGCTTCATTCGGCGAGCAGTCCACTTCATCGCGAGTTGTTCGGTCTCGCGTGACGGCTCGCCGAACTCTCCGCTAATTTGACAGCGCCAGCCCAAAGTATCGCCGTGAGCCTCGCGACATTATCGAATGCCGGTTTCCCGTGCATCGTCGCACCATTGGCGTGCTGTAACGCGAATGTACGCGCGAAGTGGTGCACCCCCGGCGCTTGCGCAGGTCGTTCGCGTGGCCTTGTTTGCTTCGCGTGAAATGTGAGCAATCCCACTTCCGTCGGAGGTTCGCAAGGATCGACGAACTCCATACGCACGGCATCGCGCCGATTGGCATAGCCGTTGCTTAAAGCTTCGCCGAGGTTCGCTGTGCACGGCGAGCGTCAAACAACACTTCCGTTGTCCTGGACAAAGGCGTCCTGGATGACACCGGCCAAAAAGGTCCGACATCAGCGCGTCTGATGCCGGACCTTTTTTGTTTTGCGCTCTCATTATTGTCGGAGTCGAAGCAATGAAAAGACGTGCGTTTTCAACAGATGGTCTGGGCTCTGCTACCGGTGCTGTGCCCCCGCTCGGGCGTGTTCTGCTCGCTACGCTCAGCGCCTGCGCTATTGGGTTCGCTCACCCCGCTTACGCGGCACCGCTGCAACCCATCGAATTTTCCGAAGCCGTGCATAACCTTGGTTACATCGACCTTTACGTTGCACAGCACGCGAAGCTGTTCGAGAAGTACGGGCTGACGGTGCACCTCACCGCAGCCGGTGGGGACACGCAGGCTTTTGCCGCGGTACTCGGCAAGACCGCGCAGTTCGCCGTGGGCGATCCGACCATGGTGGAGATGTCTCGCGAGCGCGGCGGACCGGGCATGGTCGTCGGGACGCTGGTGCAGCGAGCACATTACTTTGGCGTATCGAAGACCGTGGCGCCTATCACCGATCCCAAGGCTTTCAAAGGCCTGACCCTGGTCACGTCGCCGGATCCGAATACCGAGTACAGCGTCACGAAGAAACTGCTGCAGGACAATCACCTGAAAGTCGGTACGGACGCGAAGATCGTCGAAGTCACCCCCGGCACGGAGATCGGCGCCATGCTCGCGGGCCGCGCCGACATCGCGTTCGCGCAGCAGCCAATGGTGGCGGCGGCGATGGCGCAAGGGGCGAAAGTGGTATTCGACTTCTCGAGCTACATGGGTCCGTTCTGCAATACGGGCATCATGGTTCTGCCCGAGTATGCCAAAGCCCATCCCGAGATCGTGCAGTCTCTCGTGAACGCACTCGAAGAAGCCGCGCGTCTTACGTATGCCAAGCCCGACTACGCGAAGGAAGTTGCCCGCGCGGAGTTCCCGGACCTGCCGCCCGAGGTAGTGAACAAGGCAATCGACATGGAGTTGCAGTACAAGATCCCGGCGCAGACGCTGCCGGTCGATCGGCAGCAGTGGGACAAGCTGATATCGATGCAGAAGTACCTGGGCAATGTACAAGGGACGCTGTCCTACAACGACGTGATCGACAACACCTTTTCCAGCAAAGCGGTTAAAACCGCCGTGGCAGGTGCAGGCGTCACGGTGGCGGGGTCCAAATGAAGGTAGCGGGTGCGGAAGCGCCTCCAGCGCAGGCGGGCGGGCCGTCCCGCCCGCCTGCGCCGCTGGTTGCGCGCGGGGTCGGTAAAGCATATGGCGAAGACGACGGCGAGTTGAATCAGGTCATCGGTGATATTTCCTTCAGCCTGCGCGCCGGGGAAATTGTCAGCCTGGTGGGCCCCTCCGGTTGCGGCAAGACCACGCTGCTGAACCTGATGAGCGGTCTTACACAACCGACGCGTGGCGCGGTGCTGTGGCACGGCCAGGCGCTGGAAGACGTCCCCAAGGGCATCGGCTACATGTTGCAGAAGGACATGCTGATGCCGTGGCGCAACGTGTTGGCCAACGTCACACTTGGCCTCGAACTGACCGGAATGCCGCGCGCGCATCGCGAGAAAAAAGCGCATGCGATGCTCGGCAAGGTCGGACTCGGACCGTACTACAACTACTACCCTTCGGCTCTATCGGGCGGCATGCGTGCGCGCGTTGCGCTCGCGCGCACGCTGGTGACCGACCCCGAGGTGATGCTGCTCGACGAGCCGTTCGCCGCGCTCGACTTCCAGACGAAACTGGTGCTGGAGAGCGACATGGCCCGGCTGGTCAGGGGCCAAGGTCGGTCCGTCCTGCTGATCACACACGACGTCGAGGAGGCGGTCTCATTGTCGGACCGTGTGATCGTCCTCACCCATCGTCCGTCCCGCATTAAGGCGATCCACGAAATCAACCTGGATTGCGACCGCAACGACATGATGGCCGCCCGCGATGCTGCGGGCTTCACCGCCCACGTGCGCGAGATCTGGTCCCAGCTCGACGTGCGCATGGGCGACCGTTGAGAAGGAACCCGCGTGCAAGAAAACCGCTCCCCGGCCCCCCCGTATGCGCCGGCATCCGTCAAATGGCGCAGGCTGGTGCGCCGCTGCCGCGGCAAGCTCGTCGTGGCCGCCTGTCAGATCGCCCTACTCGCTGCCCTGCTCGCCCTGTGGCAAGTTGCGACCTCGAGTCAGGCGCTCGCCTTCCTGTTCGGTTCGCCCAGCCAGATCTGGGGCTACCTGGTCAAGATGCAGCAGGACGGCAGTCTCGTGCACGACGCCGGCGTGACTGGCATGGAAACGCTGCTCGGCTTTCTGTTCGGCAATGTCATCGGCACCGTGCTCGGCTTGTCGCTCTGGTATTCGCGCTTCGTCTCGAAGGTCATGCAGCCGTTCATCGTTGCGCTGGGCTCGATTCCGATCGTCGCACTCGCGCCCATCGTCATCATCTGGTTCGGTACCGGACTCGGCTCGAAGCTCGCCATGTCGACGCTATCCGTCGTGGTGGTCGCGCTGGTCACCGCGTACAAGGGGGCGACCAGCGTCGATGACGACCAGATCAATCAGATGCGCACGCTCGGCGCGACCAAGCGGCAGACTTTCCGCAAGCTGGTGATCCCCGCCTCGCTGCGCGACATCTTCGCGGGCCTCAGGCTCACGGTCGGCTTTGCGTTGATTGGTGCCATCGTCGGCGAGTTCATGTCTTCAGACGACGGGCTCGGCCATGCCATCTTCAAGGCGGGCAGCCTCTACATCATCCCCAAAGTGTTTGCCGGCGTGGTGGTAACCATCGCACTCGCGCTCTTCCTATCGTTTCTCGTCGGTCGGCTCGAGCGATTCCTCATGCCCTGGCACAAGTTTGATTGAGTTAAGCCATCCGCGGCGACGTTGCCGGCGGCCGGCATTCAGCAACCCCTGAAGGAGTACGCAGCATCCTATGAGCACGCTATCCAGCCATCACCAGATCATCCGCAAAGATGACCTGAAGTACGCACTGTCCGCTACCGACGGTTTCATCGCCGAAGTCTCGCCTGGCGAAACCTTCGAGGTCGAAACCGAATTGAACATTGGCGGCCACCTGATCACGCAGCTCGACGAAAAGCTGGACGAGTCGAAAGTGAAGCTTCCGTTCGTCAATCCAGCCACCGGGCCCGTGCGCCTGCGCGGCGCGAAGCCCGGCGACATGGTCGTGATCGACGTCCTCGAAGTTGGCGTGCACGGTCTTGGTTATACCGCCCTGTGGCCGGGTATCGGCATTTTTCCCGATTGGGTCCGCAAGAAAGAATTCGGCATCCAGAATCGCAACGTCGTCGTCGAAAATGGCATTGTTCACTGGAGCGACTCGCTCAAGCTGGAAGCCAAGCCCATGATCGGCGTGATCGGTGTGGCCCCGGTGGCGGGCGGCACGCTCACCGTCGACAACGGCACCCACGGTGGCAACCTGGACATCCAGGAAGTCACGAACGGCAATCGCATCATGTTTCCGGTGTTCCATGAAGGCGCGTATCTGTATTTCGGCGACGTGCACGCGTTGCAGGGCGATGCCGAGTGTAACGGCATGGGCGCAATCGAAATTCGTGGCCACCTGAAGCTCAAGGTCGATCTCGTGCGCGCACCGAGCCGCATGACCTGGCCGCGCATCGAGACACCGACGCACATCTGTACGGTCGGCTGCGCGCGGCCGCTCGACGACGCGCTGCGTATCGCGTTCGAGGAAATGGTCTATTGGCTGGAGGAGGGCTACGGCATTCCGGGTGCCGAAGCCTACATGCTGCTCGGCCAGATCGCGGAAGCGCGCTGTACCCAGATGGTGAATCCGAAATACACCTATATCTGTAAGGTCGACAAAAAGTACTTGCCCAAGCGTTGAGGAAATGACATCGGGTCACCCACTAATCTCGAGTCGGTGTTCCTGTCCGCCCCGTCGTATCGGGCGGCTTCCCCGGCTCGCGACGCTTGCGCACCCGGTTGCGTCAGCGTCGCCGCGCGCGGGCATGGCCGGCCTGGCGCGGACGATCGTGCCGTGAACACCATCGATTCCCGAACGGTTACGGCCCGCGTAACTGGCATGCGCCAGTCTGTTGCAGAACTTCTTATTTCGAGGAAAGAGGAAAGAAAGGCCATGCCGATTTATCCCTATCGTTGTGAAACCTGTGGCGCGTTCTCCGTCATGCGTGCCGTCGCCGAACGCGACGCGATCTGTACTTGCCCCACGTGTAGCGCTATTGCGCAGCGGATGCTGGCCATGCCTGCGCTGGCCTTTATGTCGTCGGCCGGGAGCGCCGAACGTCAAATCAACGAACGCGCGGTTTACACGCACCAGCATGGAGCGGGGTGCGGCTGCGGGTCAGGCGCACAGTCGAGCACCGGGTTGCCGGCTGGCCGAACGGGTTGACCGCCGGCGCGTTCGCGCGCCCGGCCCGATCCACGGAGTGTCGTGCACGGTGCAGGACGGCTGGCAGCGGAGTGACGCGATGGCCTTCGACTATTCATCTCCGTCCAGGTCATCGGCGTTCGTGATAGCTGACCGGCGATCACGTACAGAAGCGCCTCACCAGCACGCGCCGTGACTTCGGAACGCACCACCCCTCCCGGAGCGCGAACCGGCATCCTCCGCATGCAGTACGCGACCTGGCCGATAGCGACGCCCGCGACTCGCTAATGGTAGTCTCGAAGGCGACTATCACTATGCCGAGCCGAAGCACTATGAACAACCAGTGGACCATCACCGATATTCCGCCGCAGACCGGCAAGCGAGTGCTCATCACCGGAGCGAACAGCGGCATTGGCTACCATGCCGCATTGGTGTTGATGCGCAAAGGTGCGCAAGTCATACTCGCGTGCCGCGATGAACAGCGCGGTAAAGACGCCTTAGCCAGGCTGAACGCTGCCGTGCCCGACGCTCGCGCCGAACTCGCGATTCTCGATCTCGCATCCCTCGAGTCCGTACGCCAGTTCGCACGTAAGGAGCTGGCCAGCCAACGCCACATTCACATTCTGGTCAACAACGCTGGCGTCATGGCGCCGCCAAAACGGCTTGAGACTGCCGACGGCTTCGAGCTCCAGTTCGGCACCAACGTACTCGGCCATTTCGCGTTGACCGCGCTCCTGATGCCCGCTCTCAGACTGGCGGCGGCCGATTCGCCTGATCGACCGCGCATCGTCACGATCGCTTCCATCGCGCACAAACACGGACGCATCGATTTTGACGACCTCCAATCCAGAAAGACCTATTCGCCAATGCAGTCCTATCGGCAATCGAAGCTCGCGGATCTGATGTTTGCGTTCGAGCTCGACCGGCGTTTGCGCGCTGCGAATTCGCGTGTCATGTCGGTTGCCGCTCACCCTGGCGTCGCCAACACGAATCTGTTTCGGGCTGGGGATCGCTCCGCGATTTCAGCAGTTGCTCGCGAGCTTCTTGGTCATGTCATCGGTAGCCTGCTGAATACGGATCATGCCGGCGCCCTGCCGACCCTTTACGCCGCCACTTCGCCTGACGTCAGCGACGGTGGCTACTATGGCCCGCAAGGCTTTCTGGAGGCACGGGGAAGCAGGATTGGAGAAGCGAACGTCGCCAGGCCGGCAAAGGACGCGTCGATTGCCGGCCGACTATGGCAGGTGTGCGAAGAGCTTACGCAGGTAGACTTCCGCCCGTAGCGCGGCCCGGGCCGATCCCGAGGCGAAGATCAAGACGTGCAGTGCCGCCAGGATTCCAACTGCAGTTCCTTACCACCCCATTGGAGTACGTTATGCCGGAAGTCGTTGTTTACGCAGTTGCGGGCCGCTCGGCCGAGCAAAAGAAAGCGCTGATGACGGGGATTACCAAAGCTGTGGTTGACAGCTTCGGTGTCGCCGCCGAACAGGTTGTCGTGCAGATCGTCGAGTCTTCACCAGATTCCAAATCAAGAGGTGGCGTTCCGTTCAGCGAGCGCCAGCGCACGTCTTGAGGTCGTATGAGTTCGCATCGTGACCGGCCTGTATGCGGTGGCGCCGCGGCCGACCGGGCGCGGGCGCAACCCGCCGACGCGCTCAGGTTGAGACCGCTGCGGTTGCATCGACGTATAGCGCGTACAGCTACTGCCCGCAGGCCATGAACAGCCGGTTGTGCGCTGCGCCGCCCGTTGAGTCGACGCAGCTTTGAGTCGACGCAGCTGCTTGATGAAGGCTTCGAATGCCCTGGCGTAGTCCGGATGCCAGCGCGCTAACGCGGAGCGATTCTCTACGATATCGCCTGCCGCCCTTGGAATGCGCAGTTCGTCGATCGAACGCGGCACATCGTCGTCGGGACACAGCATGTCGAAGTCGCCGGCGTCGAGACGCTCGAACATGAAACCGACGGTCTGCTCGGGTGGCCATGCGGTGACGTCCGTTCATGAAGGGCAGCAAGCCATGCTTCATCCGCCTTGCCGTGCCCGATAGAGCTCCCATGGAGCCGCGCACCTGGCACCTCTTCCTGCGTCGCCGGATGAACGAACATGTTCACCTGCCGGGCAGCAATCCCATGACGGTGACGACCGCTGCTTCCGGGTGCGACACACCGATACTTCCCTCGGCCAGCGTTTTCCGATCGTGACGTCAAGTCCTTTCCGCGTGCCTTCTGGAAGAACAATTCACTCTTAAATTCGTTGCCTGGCCGCGAGAGCTCCACACGCTCCTGTCTCGTACCAAAAAACAATTGCGTCTTTTTTGTATACCGCATACTTCCTACCGAATTCAGCGTTTAGTTGTTTCCATCCCCCGCGCCGCGCCCGCCGCCGGCCATTACACAAGGTTTACGATGAAGAAATTCCTGTCTACAGCCGCCGCGATCGGCTGCCTCGGTTCGGCCGGTGCGGCCTACGCGCAAGGCAGCGTCACTCTGTACGGCCTGATCGATACTTCGCTCGGCTACGTCAACAACCAGGGCGGCGGCAGCACATGGGGCGCCTCCAGCGGCACGACGCGCGGCAGCCGGGTCGGCTTTCTCGGCTCCGAAGACCTCGGCGGCGGCACCACGGCCATCTTCCGGCTGGAAAACGGTTTTGACGTGACCGACGGCTCGCTCGGCCAAGGTGGCTTGCTGTTCGGGCGTCAAGCGTACGTGGGTCTTGCCAACGACCGCTGGGGCCAGTTGACTATGGGCCGCCAGTACGAGTCGATGGTCGATTACGTGGCGCAACTCACCGCCGCCGACTGGTCTGTGTACATGGAACATCCCGGCGACATGGATCTGACCAACCGCGGCGTGCGCGTCAATAACGCCGTGCGTTACCAGAACAGCTACGGCGGTTTCACGGGCAGCGCGATGTACAGCTTCGGCGGCGTGGCCGGCAGTTTCGGCGAAAACAGCATGTGGAGCGTGGGCGGCAGCTACGCGCAAGGACCGCTGTATGTCGGCTTCGGCGCCACCTACGCGCGACAGCCGGGCAATCTGTCGCCAGGCACGTTCTGGAAGGACACGAACTCCGCCGTGGGTGCCTACGCGCTTGCTGCGCACTCGTTCCTGACGGCCGGCGGCGGCGCATCGTACAAATTCGGCGCACTCAAGGCCAGTGCCAACATCACCAGCACGAGCTACAAGCAGGGCTTCGAAGGGCAGAACGTGCACTTCATGAACTACGAGGTGAACGGGCTGTACTCCTTTACGCCCGCGCTTTCCGCCGGCCTTGGCGTGACCTACACGGACGGCACCGTCGAGGCGAACGACAGCGATCCCCGCTACCTTCAGTACAACGCGATCGCGCAATACGCGTTGTCCAAGAGCACGCAGGTCTACGCATTCGCCACTTATCAGCACGCGATGACCGCCGGCCTGGTCGCCCAGGTCACGCAGTTCGTCTCGGCGTCGAGCACGCAAAATCAGGCTGCGGCCGGCATCGGCCTGCGTCACGCGTTCTAGCCGCAAAACGATCAGAAAGTGTTGGCACCGCGAAGCGGACAGTATACAGTGTACTGAAATGCACGACGGATCCACTTGGATCAACACCTCCTCTTCACGAACAAGGAGTTTTTTATGGCTGAACTGATGAGCCGCGACGCGTTCCGCGTCGCACTGGAACAAGCGATCAAGGGCAAGAGTGCGAATCAGGCACCGTTCAGCATCGCGTGGGCAAGTGGCAAGCTGAGCCGCGCGCACCTCGCGCGCTGGGCGGAGAACCACTACCACTACGTCGGCCCATTCGCGGATTACCTGGGCTACCTGTATGCCCGCATGCCGGAACACATGACCGAGGCGAAAGACTTCCTGCTCGCCAACATGTACGAGGAAGAGATCGGCGGCGACCGTCACACGGATCTGCTGATCCGTTTCGCGAAAGCATGCGGCACGACGCGCGAACGCGTCACCGATCCGGACAACATGTCGCCCACCACGCGCGGCCTGCAAGGCTGGTGCTACTCGGTGGCGATGCGAGAAGACCCGATCGTTGCGGTCGCCGCGTTGGTGGTGGGTCTCGAATCGCAGGTGCCGTCCATCTATCGCAAGCAGACGCCGACGCTGCGCGAGAAGTACAAGTTCACGGACGAGGAGGTGGAGTTCTTCGACCTGCACATCGTGTCCGACGAAATTCACGGCGAGCGCGGCTACCAGATCGTCCTCGAACACGCGACGACCCCGGAGCTGCAGCAGCGCTGCCTGAAGATTTGCGAAGTGGGCGCGCAGATGCGGCTGCTTTACACGACCGCGCTCTATCACGACTACGTGGAAAAGGAAATCTCGCTGCCGGAACTGGGTCTCGCGGCCTGACGGTTCGATCGGCCCGACGCATGTCGCGTCAGGCCGATTCTCATGGGCTGCGGGCCGCCGGCAACCCGCGGAGGAGTCCGTTCGCCGGGCCGCAATGATGGTCTCGCCGCTTCAGATGAGCTGGTTTCCCCATTTGCAGGACGCAACAATCATGATGAACGCTCCCACCTATTTCAACCATATTGACGGCGAATGGTGCGCCAGCCTGTCCGGTCTCACCTTCGACAACCTTAATCCCGCCGATACGCGCGACCTCGTCGGCCGGTTCCAGGCGTCGAACGCTGCGGACGCGATGGCGGCCGTCAAGGCGGCATCGGCTGCGTTCGCGGGCTGGAAAAAGCTGTCGGTGGCAACACGCGCGAAGTATCTGCTGAAAGCGGCCGATTACCTCGAACAGCACGCCGAGCGTTTCGGCGACGAACTCACCCGCGAGGAAGGCAAGCCGCGCACGCTTGCACGCGACGAATTCATGCGCTCCGCGCAGACGCTGCGCTATTACGCGATCGAAGCGCAATCGTTCGGCGGCGAAACCTTTCCGAACGACGATCCGAAGATGAGCGTCTACACGCTACGCGAACCACTCGGCGTCGTCACGGTGATCAGTCCGTGGAATTTCCCCGTCTCGATCCCCGCGCGCAAAATCGCGCCCGCGCTGGTGTGCGGCAACACGGTGGTGTTCAAGCCGTCGTCCGATGCGCCGCTTGCCGGATTGCGCCTGACCGAAGCATTGATTGAAGCCGGCCTGCCGCGCGGCGTGTTGAACTTCGTCACCGGCAAGGCCGGCGAGGTCGGTCCCGCGATCATCGAGGCGCCGCAAATCCGCGCCATTTCGTTCACCGGTTCGACCGCCGCGGGCGAGCAGATCCATCGCGCCGCGTCGCTATCCACGCGTACGCAGATGGAGTTGGGCGGCAAGAATCCGCTGATCGTGCTGGAAGAAAGCGACGTGCCGCTCGCGGTCGATCTGACGATCAAAGGCGGCTTTTCACTGACCGGCCAGGCATGCACCGGCACGAGCCGCGTACTCGTCACACCCCAAGCCAAGGCGGCGTTCGTCGCGCAACTCGTCGAGAAGACTGCCGCGCTAAAAATCGGCAATGGCATGGAAGCGGACGCCCAGATCGGTCCGCTGGCCACCGCCAGTCAGTTGCACACGGTGCTCGAGTACATCAAAGCCGGCAAGCGCGAAGCGACGCTTGCCGCCGGCGGCGAGCAGTTGATCGACGGCGAACTTGCGCACGGCTACTTTGTCCAGCCGACGGTGTTCATCGACGTGCCGCGCAATGCACGTATCGCCCGTGAGGAGATCTTCGGCCCGGTTATCGCGGTGATCGACGTAGCCGACTACGCCGACGCAATCGCCGTAGCCAACGACACCGAATATGGCCTCTCGGCCGCGCTCGTCACGCGTGACGCCGCGCTGATGGACCGCTTCGCCGGCGACATCGAGGCCGGCACGGTGAAGATCAACCGCACCACCACCGGCAACCTCGTCAATGCGCCTTTCGGCGGACTCAAACGTTCGAGCACGGCTACGTTCCGCGAGTCGGGACGCGACGGCCTCGAGTTCTATCTGCAGACCAAAACCGTCTATCGCGGCGTCTGACGCCACCCGGTCCACCTATTCGTATTCGTCTCTCATGAAACCTTTCTTCAAACTCGAACTGGCTGAAGCCCGTCACATGATTGCCGCGGCCATTGCCCGCTCGCAGGAAATCGGCGTGCTCGAAACCATCTGCATCACGGACGAAGGCGGTTTTCCGCTCGCCATGGAACGCATGGACGGCGGCCGCGTCACCGGTCCGCAAATCGCCTGGAATAAGGCATTTACCGCGGCGGGCCACAAGCGCTCGACGCACCTGTTCAACACTGCGCCGAACGGCCCTGCGCTGCCCGGCAACGAAGCCTTCGGCATTCAATGGAGCTTTGAGGGCAAATTCGCGGTGTTCGTCGGCGGTTTCCCGATCGTTGTCGACAAGCAGGTGGTGGGCGGCATCGGTCTGAGCGGCGGCAACGGCGAGCAGGACACCGCCGCGGGGCTCGCCGGCCTTGCCGCGCTGCGCGACCTGCTGCGCGACTCGGGCCGCGAGGTTCTCGTTCAAAGCGATATCAAGCTGTAACTGACGCAGAGGTAGCGCCGTGAATCATCAGGTTACCTGGATCGAGGAAGCATGCACGTTCGATGCCGCGGATGGCGAGACCGTGCTCGACGCGGCCGTTCGCGCCGGTGTGATGCTGCCCTCCGAATGCTGTTTCGGCGCGTGCGGCACCTGCCGCGTCAAGCTGCTGAGCGGCTCGGTGCGCTACGACGAGATGCCGCCGGGACTCTCCGAACAGGAGGCGGCTGAAGGCTATGCGCTCGCTTGCCAGGCCCGCGCCACGTCTTCGCTTGTCGTCAGTACGGACCGTCCGCTTGCATCGCCGGTGCCGGCCGCCCGGCATCGCGCGTCGGTGGTTGCATTGGAGGACGCCGCCACCCATGTGGTCACGCTCACGCTTGCCATCGATGGACAGGAGCGCATCGCGTTCAGGCCAGGACAATACATGCACGTGCATCTCGGCGAAGTCGGCGTGCGCAGCTTTTCGATGGCCTCGTCTCCAAACGGGGCGACCGTTGCCTTTCACATTCGCAGGATCGAAGGCGGCTATTTCACGGGCGAGCGCCTGGCAACGCTCGCGGTCGGCGACACCCTCGACGTGGAGTTGCCGCTCGGCGGCTTTGGCTATCACGCAGAGGACTACCGCCCGATCGTGATGATCGCGACCGGCACAGGCATCGCCCCGCTCTACGCGATGCTCGGCGAACTGCTCGCCGATCCGGACCGTCCGCCCATCGCGCTGTTCTGGGGCGGACGCACGCCGCAAGATCTGTATCTGCACGATACGCTCGTGGCGCTCGCCGCACAGCACGACGACTTCGACTACACGCCGGTGCTGTCGCGAGCGGATGAGACATGGACCGGCGCGCGAGGATATGTGCAGCAGGCAGTCGCCACGCAGTTTCCCGACCTGTCCGAGCATGCGGTCTACGCGTGCGGTTCGCCAGACATGATCGCCTCGGCCAAACGCGCGTTCGCCGAACTTGGCGTGAGCGCCCGTTATTTTTACGCCGACGGATTCACGTTCCAGCAGGCCGAGTCAGACGCGCAGGCCTGAGCGTCGATGGTCCGACGGGCCTGGCGGACCGCGTCGCGCTACGGATCAGCGTCGGCAAAGCAAAACAGAGACCAACTCGCGGCGGGCGACGTCGTATTTTGTTAGTCATCCGTAATAATTTGCAACTGAGCCGGACTGACAGCCAATTCCACAGAAAGAAAAAAAGCCCGCATTTTTGACACGCATCAAGCTGCACATAGCATACCGATCAACCGCTCTTATCTCTCTTACAAACAGAGGTTCCCCCCATGCACCTCCTCTCGTCACTTACACCGGCCCATTACTGTTATTTGATAGGCGTGGTTGCCATCATCGCGACAATGATCTTCCGGGCCAATGTGGTCGTACCCGCGATTCTCGCTACCTTTGCGGTGGCCGTCGCCTCGTCGGGCAAACTGTTGACTGGCCTGCAGGCCATTTTCATGGGCAGCCTCACCGCCGCGCACGAACTCTTCAACATTTTCCTCGTGATCGCGCTGATGACGGCGCTGCTCAACGGCCTGCGCGAAATCGGCGCCGACGTGCGCATGGTCCGGCCGTTCAAACGGATCATGGTCAATGGACACGTGGCGTTTTTCATCCTCGCGTTGATCACGTACCTGATCTCGCTGTTCTTCTGGCCGACGCCGGCGGTGCCGCTGGTAGGCGCCATTCTGATTCCCGCTGCGATCTACGCTGGCCTCTCGCCGCTGGGCGCTGCGGCCGCCATCGCGATCGCCGGCCAGGGCATGGCGCTCTCGTCGGATTACGTGATCAAGGTCGCGCCCGGAATCAGTGCGAAGGCTGCCGGCGCCGACATGCTGACTGTCGCCAACACGGCCTTTCTGCTTTCGATCGTGGCAGGCGCGGTCGCGCTCGGCATGACCTGGTTCATGACCGTGCGGCGCAGCGTG
The DNA here is from genome assembly GCF_056279605.1 of Paraburkholderia sp. TE9906. Classification (NCBI taxonomy): domain Bacteria; kingdom Pseudomonadati; phylum Pseudomonadota; class Betaproteobacteria; order Burkholderiales; family Burkholderiaceae; genus Paraburkholderia; species Paraburkholderia sp. TE9906. The sequence continues at coordinate 202,718 of NZ_JBWCCT010000010.1, read as the reverse complement.
CGCAAACCCGGCGCGGCAAATCTGATCTCGTGGGAAGCGCAAGGCGAATCTGGCACGGCGGAACCCGCGCCGCAGTTGCACCAGGGCAGCTTCGCCAAGGCTGAACTGGCCCGCAGCACGAGCGGTGGACACCTGAACGAACCGCAGCCGGCGCTCGCCTCGGCGGGCGGCGGCGCAGCGCTGACCATGCCGGGCATGATCGGCGGCGCCGCGATGTCGCGCCATGAAATGTGGTCCAAGACCTTCTCGGTCGTTACGCCGCTCGCGTTTCTTGCCGTCGTGATTGTCATGACGCGCCCGCAGATCATCGGCGCTGACACGATCCGTGGCGGCGACGCAGCCGCGCTGATCGGCGGGGTGGCCGCGATCCTCATGATGTTGACGACGCTGTCGAGCGGTCGCCGCGGCTTTCTCGATCGCACGGCGGAACACATCATCGACGGCCTCGTGTTCGCATTCAAGGCGATGGGCGCGGTGTTGCCGATTGCCGGCTTCTTCTTCGTCGGCGACAGCAGCACGGCGGGCACGATTCTCGGCATTGCGCCGGGCCAGCATGTGCCTTCGCTGCTGTTCGAACTGGTCCAGGCGTGTAGCCAGTTCATTCCGCAAAGCCCGGTCTTCGTGTCATTCGGCGTGCTGCTGACGGGCATGGTGACCGGTATTGACGGCTCCGGTTTCGCGGGGCTGCCGCTCACGGGTTCGCTCTCCGGCGCACTTGCACCGATGGCGCACATGCCCGCGGCCACGCTTGCCGCGATCGGACAGATGGGCGCGGTGTGGACGGGCGGTGGCACGCTGATCGCGTGGTCCTCGCTGATCGCGGTGACTGGCTTCGCCCGTGTTCCCGTACTCGAAGCGGTGCGCGCGCTGTTCCTGCCGGTCATTTGCGGGCTGATCGCGGCTACCGTCGTCGCAATTGCAATCAGTTGAAGGAACACATTTCCAATGACGTTTCCAGGCTTGCCGGCCCCGCTCGCTCATGACGGCTGGGCCGTACTGCAGATCGTGTTCTTCAATGTGCTGTTGGGCGGAGACAACGCGATCGCCATCGCGATGGCCTGCCGCTCCCTCGCGCCGCGTCAGCGACGTATCGGCATCATGCTCGGCACGGTCCTCGGCATCGTGCTCCGGTTACTGCTGATCGGCGTGATTGGCGCGGTGTTCGCCGTGCCATACATGCACGTGATCGCCGCTGCGCTGCTGGTGTGGATCGGCGTGCAAATGCTCCAGCATCAGAACGACGAGGAAACCACGCACGCCGCCTCGGCATTGTGGCGCGCGGTCCTTACGATCGTCTGCGCCGACTTCGCCATGAGTCTGGACAATGCGGTTGCCACGGCGGCCATCGCGCAAACGCTGCCGGAAGCCTCTCGGCTGTTTTACGTGTTCATGGGTCTCGCAGTGGGCGCGCCGGTCATTGCCTTTGGCAGTAACGCGATGATCGCGGTTCTGAAACGTCTGCCTGCGCTGACCTATGTTGGTGCGGCGCTGCTCGGCTGGATTGCGGGCGACATACTGCAAGCCGACCGCCATGTCGATAGCGCGTTACAGCAGATTGGTGGCGGCATGTCCGGCTCACCGTTTGGCATCGATGCGGGATTTCTGGTCAGCGTGGCGATCGCCATCTTAGTCCCGCTTGTCGGTCACATGCTCATGCGGCGACAGGTGCAAGGCTGAGACCTGGCAGCGCGGGCGGCGTGCCCAACTGCTGGCGCTATCTCTGACGCGCCGCCGGCGTTCGACCAAACGCGCCGGCGGCCATTCACCCGGTTGGACCGGCGCGCTTCCCGTGCGTGCCCTTCTCTCTCGCAACGCGTTCAATCAGCGGCAAGCGCGCAACACCCACACGGCCGGCTCACGGGAGACCTTCATGGCAGTCACGCCAAAGTCGGTGCGACGCCCGGCGCGGCAGCGTGGCCGGTCGCGCGCGCATAGGCGCGGGCGGCCAGCGCGACATCCTGCAAGCCGATCCCAACAGCCTTGTACAACACGATGTCGCTGTCGTCGCGGCGTGCCGTGGCGGGGTCTTCGAGCACCGCGCCCAGTTCGACCACGTCGTCCCAGGCGAACGTGCCCGGCGCAGTCTGTATCAGATCGCCCGCTTCCTCTCGCGCCTGTTCGCGCAACTCCACCACGATTCGCGATGCACGCGACACCGTCGTATCGTCGAGTTCGCGCGTGTACGGCAGGCTCGATCCGATCGCGGCGATCGTGGCGCCCGGAGACAGCAGATTGCCGTCGAACAGTGCACCAGTCGCACGGGTCGCCGTCACGACGACGTCCGCGCCTTCAACCGCGTCCCCGGCGCACGCCGGACACGCCTGGACGCCGCGCTCCGCATACGTGCGATTGAGGTCGTCGGCAAGCTCAGCCGTTCCTTCCAGTCCAACGATTCGAAACTCTCTGAGCGACGTGAACGCCGCAAGCGCGTGCGCGTGGGCACGTCCCTGTACGCCGGTGCCGAACAGGGCGACGGTGCGTGCGCCGGGTTTGGCCAGCGCCCGCAGCGCGAGCACCGTCGTCGCCGCGGTGCGCAAGCGGGTGATTGCGTTTGCTTCGAGCGTGGCGAGCGGCCGGCCGTCGTCGGTTGAAAAAAGGATGATCGAAAAGTTGAATCGCCCAGCGATGGTCGAGTACACCTTGGCGCCGGCTACGCCCAACTCCGGAACGACTGCGCCGAGCGTCGACAGCTTCACGCCGCCGGCCTCGGTGCGCACGCGCCGCTGCACGGCGGCGTCGCCGCGCGCGAAGGTGCGAAAGGCAATGTCGAGCGCGGGAATTGCGTCGTCAAAGCCGATCAGTTCGTCGATCTGCTGGTCGGTCAGATGAATCATCGGATGCCACTCCTTGAAGGGTGAAAAAACGCCGGACGGGTCGCCAGATGCGTGCGCCCGACAAATTGACAACTTGACGATCAAATTAAAGTATACGGTATACTGCAAATAGAGCTTGGGCATTGGTGAGTTGCCTTTACCGCGCCGCCCAAAAGGACTGTTGGGTGGATCGACGTGATGCAGAGCAAAAATTGAGAACGCCGATCGCCGCTATTGTATACGATGTACATTCTTAATGTCACTCGGCGTGCCGCCTTACTTAATCGCGGCTAGAGCCAGGAGAAAGCAATGCCAAACGTGGTCTTTCACAGAAACGGCGAGTCGTACCGTGACTCGGTCAAGGACAACACCAATCTCGTGGTGCGCGCCGGCATCCGGCAGTTTCCATATCCGCACCTGCGTTATGGGTGCGGCATGGGGAAATGCGCGCAATGCGCATGCGTGGTTATCAGCGGGGCCGAGCATCTGCCCGAACCGAACTGGAAGGAGCGCAAGCAGCTCGGCGAGCGTCTCGCACGAGGCTATCGCCTCGCCTGCCAGCTATGGATTGATCACGACATCGAACTGGCACAGAACGACACGCCCCCTGACGACACACTACCTGCATGACTTCAGCCATCGCGCCATGTACATCATTCTGACCAGCAAGCCGGGACAATACCGCAGCGAAGTCACCGACGGCCTGCAACCCTTGCAGTCGTACGTGTACCGCTACGACAGTCGACACGTCGCCACCTTCACAATTGCCGAGTTGCAGCGCGAAACGCGCGTGAGGATCTTCGATGAAGCCACACCCGCCAATGTCAATTTCGTGCCGACCAAGTTCTTCGACCACTTCGACACGCTCGAAGCGGCTTTTCAATCACTGTCCCATCTCGCAGGTGCGAGTCACGCCGATGCGGAGATCGTGCCGCTCGACAAGCCGGCCGGCGCTTCTTGAACAGGTTTATCTCATGATTCAGGTCACTTTCATCACGAACGGCGGCAAAACCGTGCAAGCGCCGCCCGATAGCAACCTGCTGCGCGTGTCGTTGCGCGAGCAGGGCGGCATTCCCTTCAAATGTGGCGGTGGACTCTGCGGCACCTGCAAATGCAAGGTCGAGCAGGGAATGGAAAATACGGACACCGTGAAGGCCAAGGAGAAACGCCACCTCAGTGCGGAGGAACTCGCGGCGGGCTATCGCATGGCCTGCCAGACGTTCGTCAAAGGCGACGTGAGCGTGTCATGGTGAAGCCCGATCCCGCCATGGAACCGTTCAGCGCGCTTGCCGAAACAGACCGCCGCGCCATGCATGCGCTCGGTCCTCGTTGGGGCGAGGATATCGTGAGAAATCGCAAAATGGTGGTGGACGCCTATACGCCGATAGCGGCCGCGGCGCCCAAGCTCGCGGCCGTCGAGCGCGACGTGCGTTACGGTCCGCACGCGCGGCATACGCTCGACATCTTTTTGCCGCCCGCATCCGTTCACGAACATGGCGACGGCGCGTTGCGCGACGCCGTGGTGTTTGTACACGGCGGAGCCTTCGTCCGCGGCAACAAGAGCGTGAATGGCGAAATCTACGACAACGTGTGCCACTGGTTCGCCAACCAGGGCGTCGTCGCGTTCAATATCGAATACCGGCTGGCCGACGAGGCACCTTACCCGGGTGGCGCGCAAGACGTTGCGGACGCACTTGTCTTTGTCCGCGGACTGGCTTCGCACACGAGATTCGATCCGCGCCGGATCTTCGTCATCGGTCATTCGGCAGGCGGCGCGCATGCCGCAGCGTATCTGTTCGATCCAGCACTAGCCGGCCGGGTCGGCGAAACCGATGTCGCGGGACTGGTACTCATCAGCGCCCGTGTCGTCGCCGATGTGCGGCCTGGCAATCCCAACGCGCAACCGGTGCGCACCTATTTCGGCGCGGACGAGTCGCTGTATGCCGCACGCTCGCCGCTCACCCACGTCACGCGCTCGTCTGTACCGCTGATGATCGCCGTGGCGGAATACGAGAACCCGTATCTGGATGAATACGGCGCGCAGATGTTCGTCGACGTGCTGCGCCATCGCGGCGTGCCGCCCAGGTTCGTGCAACTGCGCGGCCACAATCACACGTCGATCGTGGCGCACTTCAACTCTGGGGAAACCTATCTGGGCAGCGAAATTCTTGCCTTTTTAGCCAGCGTGCCGCGCGGTTGACCGCACGCGATTCCGTATGCATGCGGTTCGCAAACGATCGCGGCATCAGGGCGGCGGCCTTCGAATCAGCCGAATGTGGTATGCCGTGTACTGTCTACAACGCTCCGTCACTGAGTTAGAATATTCGATATGCCGGCGCCGCCGGCGACGTCCAGCGTATGGAGACTTAATGAGCACCCACCCCGATTCGCCGGCCTCCACAGGCAAGCAGGAGCGATCCGCCCCGATTCGGCACAAGCAACTGTCTGAACTTGTCCTCGTTCGCATCCGCGAATCCATCATGACAGGCGCTTACGCACCAGGCGACCGTCTGGTTGAAGGACGCATTGCCGAAGATCTGAATGTGTCGCGCGTGCCGGTGCGCGAAGCGCTGCGGGCGCTGGCGGCGGAAGGACTCGTTGAAGTGCGGCCGCGTCATGGCGCGGTGGTCGCTTCGCTCGAACCGTCGTCCGCACGCGAGATGGTGCAGATCCGCGCCACCCTGGAAGGCTTGAACGCCCGTCTCGCTGCCGAGCACTGCACGCAGCAACTGGTCGCGGAAATCGAGGAAGTGCTCGCCGAGGGCAATGCGCGGGTGAGCAAGGGCGAAACCGCCGGGCTGCTCGACCTCAATGCGCGGTTTCACGATCTGCTCTACTCGGCCGGTGCAAACTCCATGCTTACCGACCTGATGCGCTCGCTGCGCGATCGCACACGCATGCTGTTCGTCAACACCAACGACGAGGAAATCCGCATAACCTGGGCAGAGCACGCAGCCATTCTGCGCGCCGTCCAGTCGGGCGATGCGGCACTGGCCGCCATGCTCGCAGAGCGGCACGTCCTGCGCGCCGCCCAGCACTACCTTAGCAAAATCGCCAGATGATCCCTGCAACGCGGCTGTGCGCGAGCCTGGAATCGCCCGCGGCCGGCCAACGGGCGGCTGCTTACGAGCGAGTCGGGCAACCGGCGTGAGCAGACTGCGGATTAATGCAGGCGAAGCCTTGCCCGCGATCAAGTCGAGGTGCGCCCCATCAGACTCAGCCGCGAGACGCCACCATCCGGCAATATGTTGAAACGCACATGTGTAACAGACATGTTTCGGGTTGGCGCAAAGGTATGTACCCTGTCCATCTCCAGCTTCTGCTCGTCGAGCAATACCGGCCAGAACATCGATTGCGTAATCAGGGACTCGTCCGTTCCCGCGCTGACGAACGCGCCTTGTAGCGAGCATCGGTCCGCAAAATTTCCCTTGAAATGCGCGGTGTCAACGCTGACCTGACTGATTTCACCGGGTGTCGCCAATTCGATGATGCACCAGTCGCAGCCTGGTTCGCGGCGTCGCCGGGTTTCCCAGCCTTCGCCCATGTTGGCCGCGCGCATCGGCAGCAGCAGGTTCGACGCTGAACCGTAATGTTGGTTGTTCGCGGCGACGATTCGCGCACCGTTCATCGCGGACGCGAGATCAAGTTCCGCGCGTGGCGCGAGTTCCCGGCGCGGCCGGCCATACACGCGAAAACGGGCTACGCCGCCGTCAGGATAGATATTGAGGCGCACGTGCGTATAGATTCCGCGAGTGGCCGAATCGATCGCGTGATAATGATGTGCGTTGCCGTTGAGCGCGGTCGCGGGCAGCACTTCAGTCCATTGTGCCTCGGCGGGCGGAATATCGTCGTCGCAACGGCATGCGTCGATCGACGCAGCCGGCGGAAAGTTGCCGGTGAAATGACTCGTGTCGATATCGACGCCCATCAATTCGCCCGCCACCCCCAGTTTGACGATGCAGAAATCGTGGCCAGTCTCACGCTTGCGGCGCGATTCCCAACCGTCCATCCATTTGCCGTTTTCGTCGTATTTGCCAGGAATGAAGACGGCCGGTTCCGGGTCAAGCATGCGTGCCATCGGTGCAAAGAAATCGTCACTGGTGAATACAGCCTGCGCGCCGAGTCGCGGGTCCGCGAGGTTGATGCCCGTGCGTGTGAAGGCGGGTGCGTCGGGATCGAAAGTGGGAAGTGCCATGTGTCTGTACGCGAAGTGATCGGTTAAGGGACTGGGACGCTCAGGCGGCCGGCACCCACGATTGCGTGCCTTGCAAATCCGACTCGAAGTTGTCGAGCACCGCAATTTCTACGGGCTTTGGCGTGTTGTCGCCTTGCCCCTGAATTTTCACGATGTCTTGCGGACAGGCGGAAAACGCGACGAAACAATCCATTTCCGCGCGCAACGTGATGTACTCGCCGGGCTTCGTCACGGTGGGCAAGGTATGGAGCGTGATGCCGTCGGGCTGCACGCGAATATTCATGAAGATGTTGAAGGACGCGAGGTTCTGGCGCGGCGGCGTGACGCCGAGTTCGAACATACCTTCGAACATGTTGTCGCAACAGTTGCGGTGATAGCCGCGCACGCCGAGCAGTTCATAGCGTTTGCGATCGCAGGCCGCCATGAAGGTGTCGTGAACGCCAGGCGTCGTATCCTCGACTACGGTCAGCACCGGATGACGTTGATTCGTCACGAAGCTGTCGCCGACGATCGGGTTCAGCCGCTGGTTCCACACGCGCGTGGTTTCCATGCACATGTATTCGTTCAGGTCGTACGCATTCCAGGCCCAGCAATCCACCACCTGGGTGCCATGCGTATTGATGACGCGCACGGCCTGGCCTGCTTTGAGTCGAACGGCTTTGCCGTGGCCGGCGGGAACGGTCGATGTGGGTTGATTCGTGTAGCTCATGAGCTTTTAGATTCCGAGTTGAAGCGGTAGAGAAATTGCTGGAGACGGGGCGACGACGGTGCGTCGAGCACCTCGGCCGGCGGCCCCTGTTCGACGATGCGTCCGCCGTCCATAAAGATCACGCGGTCGGCGACATCGCGCGCGAAGCCGATCTCATGCGTGACGACGATCATCGTCGTGTCATTCGCGGCGAGACCGCGCATCACCGCGAGTACTTCGCCGACAAGTTCCGGGTCGAGCGCGCTGGTCGGCTCGTCGAAAAGGATCACTTCCGGCGCCATCGCCAGAGTGCGCGCGATGCCCACGCGTTGCTGCTGTCCGCCCGACAGGTCCGCGGGCATCGCTGTGCGCTTGCCACTCAACCCTACTTGCCGCAGCGCTTCGACCGCGAGGTCGCTGGCGGCAAGGCGGCTCATCCGCTTGACCGACAGCAGGCCTTCCGCCACGTTTTCGAGCACCGTCATGTGCGGCCACAGATTGAAGCTCTGAAACACCATGCCGATCCGGCTGCGCTGCGCGCGGATCTCGCGGTCAGGACGTGGTCCGGTCGAGCCGTTCGCGTTTTCACGCAAACCGATCCGCTCGTCGCCGATCCAGACCGCGCCTTCGTCGGGCGGAGAAAGCCAGTTCAGGCAGCGCAGCAAGGTCGATTTGCCGGAACCGGACGGGCCGAGTACGCAGATCGTTTCGCCGCGCGCGACTGTCAGGTCGACGCCGTCCAGGATGCGATTCGGACCAAACGACTTGACGATGCCGCTCGCCTTCAACGCCACGCGCGTCGTGTTGCCGGATAGGTTCATGCTGATCACCGGGGCAAGGCGACCCGTTGGGGGCGCCCGAGGCGGCGTTCCCAATGACGGGTCGAGAGATGGATGACGGATGTCGCGGCCCAGTAGACCATCGCGACGATGAAATAGACTTCGAGTGGTGCGTAGGTGTCGGACACGACGGCTTTCGCGGCGAACATGAACTCATGAACCGAGATCACGGACAGCAACGCGGAATCCTTGACCAGACCGATCAACAGGCCGGTCAACGTGGGCAGTAACAGCGGCAGCGCCTGCGGCGTGATGATGCGTTGCGCGATTTTCGCCGGCGACATGCCGATGGCGACACCGGCTTCGACGGTGCCCGCGGGCACGGCGGCGATGGCGGCCTGAATCACTTCCGCGACGTACGGGCCGTAATAGATCGCGAGCGTTATGGTGCCGACGAGCGGCGCAGGCAACAGCACGCCAAAATCCGGCAAGACGAAGAACGTCACGTAAAGTAATACGAGCAAGGGCAAACCAAGCGTCAACGCCGTATAGCTGCGAATCAGCGCGACGAGCCACGGCGCGCCGCGACGCTGACCGATCGTCAGCAACACACCGAGTACGCCCGACATCGCCGCGCCGGCCGCACAGAGCCAGATCGTGCCGCCGAGTCCCTGCACGAGTTCGGGCCAATAACCTGACAGAACGCCGAGGTCGAACCTCATCGTGCGACTCCGGTTGCGATGCCTGCGGCGCGCGGTACGCGCGGCTTACGCTGGATGCGTCGCGCGGCGTAGATGACGGGAAGCGCGACCGCCAGATAGCCGACGCTGACGAACAACATCACCTGCGTCGACGTGTAGGTGCGCGCGATCACCATTTGTCCCGCATACGTGAGTTCGGTGACAGCCACGACCGACGCCAATGGCGTGGTCTTCAGCAGGATCGTGAATTCGTTGACGAACGCAGGCAAGCTCGCTTTCAGCATCTGCGGCAACGTAATCCGCAACGCGATGCGCCACGGCGCCATGCCGAGCGCAATCGCCGCTTCATACTGACCGGCCGTGACGACCCGGAGATTGCCGCGCAGGATTTCGGCCGTGTACGCCCCACTGTTCAGGCCGAGCGTCAGCGCGGCGGCCAGCATCGGTCGACCGCCCAGTCCGATCAGCGGTAGCGCGAAGAACAGCATGAACAGTTGCACGAGCGCCGGCGTGCCCCGCATGAAGCTGATGTAGAGGCGCGCGACCCAGCGTAGTGGCGCGATACGCGTCAGTTGCATCGCCAGTGCGAGATGGCCGAATACGACGCTGCCAGTCGCGCCAAGGAGCGTCAGTTCCACGGTCAGCAACCAGCCGTCGATCAACGTCGGCAGGCTATGGATCACTTGCGGGTCGAAGCCCATTGCGGCGTTTTCCCGGAATCAGAGTTCGTCGAGTTCTTCTGCGCTCGAGAGTTCGAGCGCACCAGGCGTGTCGTTCCCCGCAATTCCGGTGCAACACGCCGACACGATGAACGTCATATCCGTGACGACCCGACATGCGATGAAATCTCCCGCGCGCGTGGTGTTCGGCAGCGGTTCGATGCGGCCGTCTCGATGCAGTGCGACGTGCATGAACAGGTTGACCGGATCAGGCATCTTCGGCGGCTTGAGGCCGAGCGTGCCGATCACCGCGCCGACCGATTCGACGCAACCGGTCTGTCCGACGTAGCCTTGTTCGGCGAGATACGCGCTCGTGGATGCGGGCAGCAACAAGTCGTGCTTGCCGCTCGAATCCTTGCCGAGCACCATCATCGCGCGACGACGGTTGCTGACGATTCGCATGCCCGCCTGCAACACGTACGAATTGCTGAAGACACGCGTGTGATGGACCGACATGTAGACGTCGTCGTTGATGCGGCTGAAGCCGAACATCGATGCAACCGCACCGGGTTCTTTCGCCTCGATGCGCAGAATCTGGCCGGCCTTGACTTCGATGGCGCGGCTTTCGCCGGCGGGCACGGCGATGGTTTGCGGCGGCAGCGCGGGGCGTGCGGGCGGTTCTTTGAGAAGCAGCATGGTTGAGTCCGTTCAGGCGGCGACGGGCGCCGCGGGCAGGATGGAAATGGCAATGTCGGTGACCTTAAGGCCATTGCCGGGGATAATGTCCTGCGGACACGACGACACCGCGCACACCAGGTCTTCGAGTACATCGAAGGTGATGTGGTCGCCCGGCTTGCTGGTCGGATCGGTGACCTGCATCCGGCAGTCGGCGGTAACCGGGCCGTTCTGAAACAGATTGAACGGCTCGGGCACGTCGAACGGCGACAGACCGTACAGCGCGAGACCCGCGTGCATGTTGTCGAGACAGTTGCGATGCCCGATCACGTTGAAATCGACCGTGAAACGCGTGTCGTCGCACGCGGGCACATTGGCATCGTGAACACCGACCGTGTCCTCGACGACCCGCAGCAGAGGCCGTCCCAACGACGAATACAGCGCGTCGCCGACATTGAAAAACAGCGTGCGAAGCTGACGACGCGTGTGGGTCGGCGACAGCTTCTCGGTATGGTTCGAGGCGACGACCGCGACGAAATCGGCGGCCTGCTGGCCTTCCACATCTATGATCGTCAATCGTTGGCCGGCCTTCACTTCGAAGGTACGGCCATGTCCCGCCTTGACGGTGAGAGTCTGAACTGGATCTGTCATTTGATTCGGCCTGCTCGCGCTTACTGCTTGGGAATGAAGTCGGACGTCGGCGTATCGAAGCTCACCCCGAGATTGGCCTTTTGCAGGCGTGTGAGTTCGCCTGATTTCTTCATTGCGATGATTTCGTCGCTGATCGCCTTGTTCAGACGCGTATCGTCGGGGCGAGTCGCCCACGCGATCCATTGCGACGGGCCGAGCTCACCGGTCGATTTGAGCTTGCCGGGGTTCTGTTTGACCACGCCCGCGAGCACGGTCATATCGTCGAACACGAAATCGGCGCGGCGCGTCATCAATGCGGCCACCGTCTGATCGACGCTATCCACGCTGATCAGCGTGATTGGCGCAAGACCCTTGGCCTTCAGCGTTTCGTTGAACTGCTTGAGGATCTGCTCGGGCGCGCTTGCGCTCTTGACCGCCGCGGTCAGGCCCGCGAGCGATTCGATGGTGGCGTTCGCCGGAATCTTCTTGAAATCGGCACGTACGAGTGCGCCGTTGACGGTCTTGCTGGTCGGGACGACATACGCGAGACGCTTCGCGCGTTCGGCGGTCACGTTCAGCGCCGAACCCTCGATATCGAACGAATGCGCGAGCAGGCCGGGAATGATGCCGCTAAACGCCATGCGCTGATATTCGATCTTCACGCCGAGATGTTTCGCGACAGCCGCCAGGATGGCCGGATCGAAGCCGACGATGTTGCTGCTGGCATCTGTGTATTCGTATGGCGCGAAGGTCGGATCGATGCCGACCGTCATCGTGCCGCGACTCTTGATGTCGTCGAGCGTATCGGCGCTCGCGGCGACCGAGTGAATCAACGCGGCAAACGGCAACAACGCGGCAAGGGCAATGCTGGAGAGGCGGTGCTTCGACATCAGTAGAACTCCTGTAGACAGGTGGACGATGCCGGATGCAATGCATGATCCGTACCAGCGGGATATCTGAAACGTTCGTTTCAAGAATTATTGGATGAAAACATGTGTTTCCATATGGACTTGAGAGAAACATTGATTTCACGTTTTCGATGCCGGACCTATAATGAAGTTCATGCGAGATGGCGCTTATCTGCACTTGTCTCGTGCGGACAAGCCTAGATGCACGCTTCCGGTGCTGGCATCGCACCATCACGGGCAACCAATTTATCCACAAGCCAAATGTCAAACGCTCAGGCAAAAAAAGAGAAGCGACCCCTACCATCGATCGAAAGTCGGATTGCGGAATGCTATGACGAACTGTCTGAAATCGATCAGCGGCTTGCCGATGTGATTCTGAGTTCACCGGGACAACTGGCGATGCAAACCGCCACCGAACTGGCGGCGACCGCGCAAGTGTCGAAGGCAACCGCCACACGGTTCTTTCAGAAACTAGGGTATGCGTCTTATGACGATGCCCGAGCGATTGCACGAGCGGCACAGGTCGGCGGTTCGCCGTTATATCTACAGGACAGGGGGCGCAAGACGGCAGGCTCGAAACTCGACGACATCATCCAGGCCCATCTGCAGCACGAAGTCGAAAACATGGCGAACACCTATCGTTCGCTCGATACGCAAGTGCTAAGCGAGGTGGTCGACGCAATCGCGCAAGCACGACGCGTGGCGATCATCGGCTATCGACATAGCCACACGGTCGCCACGATGATCCGGCGCGAACTGATTCAGGTGCGTTCGGACGTGATGCTATTGCCCGCGCCCGGCGACACCATCGGCGAGTACCTGGCCGATCTGAACGCGAAGGATCTCGCGATCATCATTGGCTTGCGGCGCCGCGTGCCGGCGGTGGGCCTGGCTGCCACCGCGCTGGCCGAGGCAGGCGTGCCGGTTCTGTATATGTCGGATGTGATCGCGGGCAAACCTGCGCGGCTGGCGCGCTGGGTGATCCGATGCCATACCGATGGCTTGATGCTGTTCGACAGCAAGGCGGGTATGACGTCAGTGGTCAACCTGATTTGCTCGCTGGTCGCGGAACGCCTGCTTGAGCGCGGTAACAGTCATTTGCAGCGCGTCGAAGTTCTGCACGACAGCTTGCGTGAACTGGAGACCCGGTCGATCACACGGGGATAACGGCCTCCTTGTTTTCTTCAGCCTCACTTTGACGGTAGCGTTCGACGACGAAGTCGATAAATCTTCTGAGCGTCAGCGCCATACGCGGTTGTCCGGAGTAAAAAAGCCATACAGGCCGCTCATCGCCGCACAATTCGACATGCGTCAGTAGCGGCCGTAATGTGCCATCCGACAACTCACTTTGAATGAGCGACATTGACAGGCGCGCTATACCGAGGCCCGCCTGCACCGCGCGCTTTACCAGAAGCGGACTCTGCGTGTTCAGGATAGGTCGAACCTCCACGCGTTGTGTGCCGTGCTTGTCGCGGAAATCCCAGTAACGGCCAGGCGCGTCCGATGTCACGAGTACATCATGCGAAGAGAGCTCCAATGGTGTTCGCGGTAGGCCTCGGCGAGACAGGTATGCGGGACACGCGACAATCACATCCCGCGTCTGCGCGAGCGGACGGCAAACCAGCGACGAATCGCGCACGCCGCGCTCAGCGCTGAAGCAAACATCGGAATTCGCCATGATGTCATCCGTCATGTTATCGAATACCGTCAACTCGAACTGCATACGTGGCTCTTGCAGCCGATAAGCCGCCAGTAGCTCCAGCAAATCGATGGAGGCATAAGAAGAAGACGACGCAATACGTAGAGATCCGCCCGTCTGGCCCGCGGCCGTTGCCATGAACTCGTCCATCACGGAAATCTGCCTTAGCAGCTCTTCGCAATGTTTTGAGTACGATTGACCCGCAGCCGTCAGTGACACGCGGCGAGTCGTCCTGTTAACCAGGCGAACACGGAGGTGTTGCTCCAGTACTGCCACGCTACGCGTAACGGCCGAGTTCGAAATGCCAAGCTGTTTGGCCGCTTCCGCGAAGTTCAAACACTCGGCGACCTTGGCGAATATACGAATTGCAGCTAATTGATTCACGGCGTCGTCCTGTGTCACATTCCGGTGTTAGGCGCGAAGCGTCTTGCCATTCCTATTGTTGTAGACGCACCTCGACCGAAATCTGACCTTGGGATTACGTTTTTGTTATCTTGACGACAAATCGGCACCACGCGCACTTCTGGCTGCTTCCTCTCGCAGTCGCATCCGCGCGCTATCAATCTTGAAATTCGCGTTGTGGCTAGCCAGTCACTGCGTCCATGATCAACGTGGTTTGCCTTCGCATCCGGTGAGTCCACCCGTAGCGGTAATTCCGGACTATATGGACAGGTGTCCTCTATCGATTTACCCGTACCCTATTCCGGCATCTCACGGAAAGAGCGCTGCTGCGCTCGAAGATCAACGTATACGACCCACAGACGGCCGGCCTGCTGAACTGCCGGCAAAACGTGTGACGTCTTCGGCGTGGCGGAATGAGGCGACAGGCTGCGATTGTGTTCGGAATGTCGCACCATAGCGGGAAGCGGCCGTCACCGGTCCCTCGCCGAAGCGCATGCCCGTCGCAAGCCGTTCGACTGCCGCGTTCGTGATCCGGTATTTCAGGAAGCGCGGATCGAGTACATCCACGGCCGGATCGGGATACGTTTCTCTTTGTTGCCGCTTGGCGCCGACGCTTGAGTCAACGGGGCTGCTTGATGAACGCATCGAACGCCCTGGCGTAGTCCGGATGCCAGCGCGACAACGCGGGCCGGTTCTCTACGATATCGCCTGCCGCCCATAGAATGCGCAGTTCGTCGAGCGAACGCGGCACGTCGTTGTCGGGACACAGTATGTAGAAGTCGCCGGCATCGAGACGCTCGAACATGAAATCGACGGTCTGCTCGGGCGTCCATGCGGCGACGGGCTTTTCCGCGCGGCCTTTCCGTGTCAGGTCCGTGAACACGAAACCGGGAATCAGCAGATGAGCGCTAATCCGGCAGTCGGCGGTGTTGCGCAATTCATGTTGCAGCGCTTCAGTGAACGTTTTCAGACCGGCCTTCGCAACATTGTATGCGGGGTCGCCCGGCGGCGTCGTGATGCCTTGCTTTGAACCGGTATTGATCACGAGCCCCGGACGGCCGTGCTTGATCATGTCCGGTACGAAGATCTGCGTACCGTGGATCACGCCCCACAGGTTGACGCCCAGCACGCGCTCCCAGTTCCCGGTTGGACCGAACATCCCGCTGCCGGGCTGAATGCCGGCGTTGTTCATCAGCACATCTGTTCCACCGAACCGTTCGACGACGGATGCATGCAGGCGGCGAACATCGTCGGCGACGCTGACGTCGGTCTCAACCCCGAAGACGTCTTGTGTGCCGTTTGCGGTCAGCGCCGCGATTTCCTCTACGGCTTGCGCAATGCGGTCGGTGCCGAGATCGGCAATGCAGATGCGCAGCCCAAGCCGCGCAAAGCGTTTGGCAGCAGCCAGGCCAATGCCGGCGGCGCCGCCGGTGATCACGGCGACGCCGCCCGGGGTCATCGCAGAATGAGTCATCAGAATCCTCGTTGGTGCAGGAATCGCGACGCCAACAAACGACCGCGATTCCGATCTGTTGGAACAGTGAGTTAGCGATCCTAGCATGAACTATTTAGCGCGACCGACAGGGCTCTCGTTGGTTAGCGACCCTAAGTATAGTGCGGAAGGCTGCGACCTTCTGGCGACCATCCGGCCAGGTTCGCAGGATGTCCATTTCCCCCGGGGCGCCGGACATCGTGCCGGATCTTTTACGCCTCGAACAATCGCGCATGCATATGGCGAGCGTCAAGTCGCCACGACGGGCAATTTGAGCAAATCCAGGAAAGCACGGGCGACAGGTATGAGCGGCTCTCCCGCGCTTCCCTTAAAAACGGCCGCGAGTTCCCAGCAGGGTTCCTCGGCCTCGCGCAGGCTCGCCGTTGCGACCGGCGCGCCGCGCGTGTTGATTCCCCTTGTGGCGGCCACAGATTCGGGCACCATACTGATCGCAAGCCCCTGTGCGGTCAGTTCAAGCAACATCGGCATGTCGTTGACCTCGAAGCTGGTCCGGCGCTGCAGCCCTGCCGCCTCAAAAGATCGATCGACAAGCCGCCGCACGCTCCACTCCGGGCGTAGGTCGGCGAATGTTTCGTCGACGAGATCGGCTAGCGCCAGCTCGCGGGCGCCAGCAAGACGATGATGCGTCGCGCAGACGACGACCATTGCCTCGCATGCGAACATGTGCGATCCGAGATCGTCGAGCAGCGTATCCGGGGGCTGTGTGAACGCGAGGTCGAGGCGTCCTTCCCGCACCTCGTCGATCAATGCGCGCGATCCGTCCAGAGTCAATTCGATATCGATCCCACCAAACGCAGCCCGAAACTGCCCTAGCGAAGCGGGCAAGTCGACGAAAGGCGCGAGCCCGTGAATCGCACCGATACTCAGCCGGCCGCGTGCGAGCCCGTGAACCTGCGTGACGGCATGGCGCGCGTCACGCGCGGCGGCCAGTACCCGCCGCGCCTCTGCGAACAGCACTTCGCCGGCAGGCGTCAAAGCGACTCGCCTCGTGCTGCGATTGAACAACGGTCCGCCCAGGTCTTCTTCCAGTGAGCGGATCGACGCAGACAAGCCGGACTGCACGAGGTTGAGGCGGCGCGCCGCGCGCGTGAAATGCCGCTCTTCCGCGACCGCCATAAAATGCTCCAACTGCTTCAAATCCACGTTGACACTCTTTCTCAAAGAGACGATTAATCACGAAAACCGCACAATTGAATCATATCTTTCTATTGGAATGGTAAGTCAATCTCCGCTATCGTCGGACCTCCGGGGACGTCAAGGAACACTGGGCACGAAATTCGGGCGCAATAAACCTTAACGACCGCACGCCGGCTGCGAATCCTCGCAACATACATGGAGATTGCTTCATCATGGATTACCGTCAACTGGGCCGTTCGGGCCTCAAGGTGTCGACCATCACGCTAGGCACGATGACGATGGGAGGCAAAGGCAAATTCGCGAGCGTCGGCGAGGTCGGCCTCGACGACGCGCGCCGGCAGATCGACATATGCATCGACGCGGGCGTCAACCTGATCGATACCGCGGACGTCTATTCGAACGGTGCATCGGAGGAAATCGTCGGCCAGGCGCTCGGCGGCAAGCGCAAAGGCGGCGTGCTGATCGCGACGAAAGCCCGCTTTCCCATGGGTGACGGCCCGAACGACCGGGGCCTGTCGCGGCATCATTTGATAGAAGCCTGCGAGGCGAGCCTGCGCCGTCTCAAGACCGATGTGATCGACCTCTATCAGGTGCACGAATGGGACGGACTCACGCCGCTCGAAGAAACGCTTGAAGCGCTCGACCTGCTGGTCCGGCATGGCAAGGTCCGGTATGTCGGCTGCTCGAACTACTCAGGCTGGCACCTGATGAAAGCGTTGCATGTAAGCGAACGCGATCGTCTGTCGCGCTTCGTGAGCCAGCAGATACATTACACGCTCGAAGCACGCGAAGCGGAGTACGAACTCGCGCCTATCGCGCTCGATCAAGGCCTGGGCATTCTCGTCTGGAGCCCGCTCGCAGGCGGCCTGCTGTCGGGTAAGCACCGCCGCGACTCGACGCCCGAGGGCACGCGTCAGCTAGCGGGCTGGACGGAGCCGCCGATTCGCGACGCCGAACGACTGTGGTCGATTGTCGACACGCTTGTCGAGATCGCCGGCGAGCACAACGTCTCGGCCGCTCAAGTCGCGCTCGCATGGACGCTCGGTCGCCCCGCCGTTACGTCGGTCATCATCGGCGGCCGCAACGAGAAGCAGTTGCTCGACAACCTCGGCGCGGCGAATCTCAGGCTGAGCGCCGAACAGCGCGAGCGGCTCGACAAGGTGAGCGCGCCGCCCCTGCTCTACCCGTACTGGCATCAGGTGCAGACCGCGCACGATCGTCTTTCAATTGCTGACCTGTCGCTGCTGGGGCCCCATCTCAAGGCGTAGCGTGTGATGCGGCCGGGATCGCTCCCGGTCCGCCCTGCGAGATCGCAAGTCATACACCGATGCCCACCTTCGGCCGGATCGCAGTAGCTCCATCGTGAAGTCGACTTGTGTCTGCAGAGACTTCATTCACTTGACCGTGCGCCGTCGGGCCGCCTGCCACGTCATCAAGCCGACGGATGCGCCTTCACGCCAGGCGCCACGCAATCCACGACCAACATCGTGCGCTGCCACCAGGTCTGGTGGCGGCGCCTCGCTCGCTCTCAAACCAGCAACGTAACACCGAATTGCCATGATAAAACTCAGAACGGCCATTGTCGGCTGCGGAAAGGTCGGTCATTTTCATGCCCGGGCTCTCTCGAATCTCGAGAACTCGGACTTCGTCGCGGTATGCGGCACCTCTATCGATCGAGCAATCGCCTTCGGCAACCAATACGGCGTGCGTGCGTTCGATAACGTCGAAGAGATGATCGAGGCCGCGCAGGTCGACGTCGTATGCATCTGCACTCCGCATCCTCAGCATGCCCCCGTTGCGATCGCCGCCTTGAAGAGCGGCTGTCACGTTCTCGTGGAGAAGCCCCTCGCTTCTTCGCTCGAAGACTGCGATGCCATCCTTTCATGTGCCGAAGCGTGCCGGCGTACGGTCGGCGTCGTGTGCCAACGGCGCTTTTATCCGTCCGCGATGCGAATCAAGCAGGCCATCGATGCGGGCAAGATCGGCCGCCCTGTGATCGGCAACGTCGTCATGCTCGGATGGCGCGACCGCCAGTACTACGAAAGCGATCCCTGGCGTGGCTCGTGGGCCGGCGAAGGAGGAGGCGTGCTCGTCAACCAGGCACCTCATCAGCTCGATCTGCTTCTCTGGTATCTGGGCGACATCGATGAGGTCTACGGCGTGTGGAAAAACGTCAACCACGACTACATCGAAGTCGAAGACACCGCGGCGGCCATCATCAAGTTCAAAAGCGGCGCGATTGCCAACGTCCTGGTCAGCAATTCACAGAATCCTGCTTTGTATGGGAAGGTCCATATTCACGGAGACAACGGCGCGTCGGTCGGCGTGCAGACGGACGGCGGCGCGATGTTCATCGCCGGCGTCTCGACCATCACCGAACCGCCTTACAACGATATCTGGACGATCAGAAGCGAAGAAGCAATGCTCGCCGAGTGGAAAAAAGCGGATGCGGAGTTTTTTAATTCCGCGGATTCCCTGTACTTCTATCACGAGCAGCAGATAGATGATTTTCTGACTGCCGTCGGCAACGGCACGAAGCCTTTGATCGACGGACTGGACGGCCGCAAGACCGTGGAACTGTTCACCGCTATTTATCGCAGCACGCAGAACAATGCGGTTGTAAAGCTCCCACTCTGAGCAGGAGAACGAAGCCGGTGTTCCAGGCAGGCAATGTACGTCTGGGCGTGCCTCCGGACGGCTTCTTTAATTCGAAATCATGAAAACAACAAAGACCCGCTATTTCATTGTCTTTCTACTATTCATAGTCACGGCCATCAACTACATGGATCGTGCGAACCTATCGATCGCGGGTAGCAGGATCCAGGGGGACTTCGGCCTTTCGCCGACCCAGCTCGGCCTGCTCTTTTCGATGTTCACGTGGACATATGCGGCCGCCCAGCTTCCCGTCGGGTATCTCCTGGATCGAATCGGATCGAGAGTTCTGTACGGCAGTGCAATAGTCATCTGGAGCGCATGTACATTCGCGATGGGCTTTGCTTCGCATCATCTTTTCGCGGCCCTGGGCGCCTCGTTTGCGGTGCTGCTGGTCTGCCGGGCCCTGATTGGGCTCGCTGAAGCGCCGTCGTACCTCTCGAATACGAAAATCGTCGCGAACTGGTTTCCGAAGAACGAACGCGCACGGGCGACGGCGACCTATATCAGTTCGCAATACATCGGTCTTGCATTGTTCACCCCGGTCCTGACTTTTCTGACGAGCCGCTACGGCTGGCAAATGGTTTTCTATGCAACCGGTGGCGTAGGGATCGTCTTTGGGGTCTACTGGCTGATTGTTTATCGCGACCCTAAAGACAGCAGCAGAACCGCTCAGGTCGAGCTCGACCTTATCAAGGCCGGGGGTGGCTATGGGTCTGAGGATCAATCCACGGTCGGCACCGTGGTCCAGAGAGACGACGTGCTGTACTTCCTCAAGAACAAAACTGTCTGGGGCCTGTTCATCACGCAGTTCGCCTATAACTCGACGCTGATCTTCTTCATGACATGGTTCATCGTCTACCTCGAGAAGGCATTGAATCTCACGCTTTCCAAAGCGGGACTAGGCGCATCCATTCCTTATCTCATGGCGATGGTCGGCATGCTGGCGGGTGGCTTCCTCAGCGACAGCCTCCTGAAAAGAGGTAAATCGGTCACTGTCGCGCGCAAGGTGCCCGTGATAGTCGGCCTCGTGTTGACAGCCATGATCGTCACCGTCAATTTCTTCGAGAACCAGCCTGTCATTGCAATCGGGATCCTTTCGCTGGCGTTCTTTGGAAACAACGTCGCGAATCTCGGCTGGGTGGTATTTACGGACGTCATTCCTCGCAATTTCATCGGTACGATGGGCGGCTTCCTGAATCTGTTCGGCAATCTGTCAGGCATTGCCACGCCCATCGTTTTCGGCGTGATCCTGCAACGCACGCATAGCTTCCACTATGCGATGTGGTACGTCTCGATCGTCGCGGTTCTGGGCATCCTTTCGTATATCTTCCTGGTCGGCAAAATCGAAATGATCGTGCCGCCAAAGAAGCGGCAGCCAGACGTGTACCGGGTTATGTCGAAGTAGGCTGCCACGCGTAGGCATCTGGTGTTGCGCGAATGAAGTTTGATATCCCTGCGGGCGACAATGCGACACGCCGGCCGCTGCTTTGAAACTCTAGCTCCCGCGGCTCCTCTTTTCATTGAAGTCTGGATATTTCTCGCGGTGGCCGATGCTGCCGTCGAGCCCTGGGGGTCACCGCCACCGATTGCTTTTCATCGGCTCCGAACTCCGAGGCCGACGCACGAAATAGGTGTAGATAAGTTTTCGATTGCGAGCGTTTCAAAACAACCATGCGATGCTCAAACGATAAGGCCGAACCTTGTGAGCTGCTGCGAATGGTTATGGCAGTTCGATATCCGCAAGGTCGAAGCCATGCACGCGTGGATCATGTTCCCAGGACGGCCTCAAATGGCGATTGCCCTACGCTGTCGGCAGTATGAAAGCCATTTCCCAGTCTACCGGTTTTGCACACAACTGTTTTGCGCAAAAAGCCACTTCTACAACTCACCGTTACGTTCCCGCTAAATTCGGCGCACCAGAATACGTCCCAGTTAGCCAGCGATGATCATCGTGAACAATGTGACAGTGACTGGAATACTTCATCTCGGGCATGGAAGTCAGTTCTTTTGGTTGCCGATTAGAGCCTGCGTCCAGAGCGCGAATGCGCCTCTTGAACAATCGGTAATAAAAAACTCGTTGGGGGTTTAGCCTTCAGGGAAACGACGCTCATACTTCTGCGCTGGCTCTTGCCAGGCCTTGCTCTGTCAACAACGACAAGGTATTGCCGGCGCATGCGGACAAAGCGGGATAAGCCCATCCGACATCCACAAGCCTGGCGTTTCATTTTGTCCTTCAGCAGAAGTGCCGGGCTTTGTGTACATTCGCGCTTGGGTTGCGTTGCGGCACATCGGCACGCGTCCCAAGGCAACCTTCTTTGTTGCGCATGTTCTTCCTGTTGTATTTCTCTGTCAAACGCCGGGCAATTGAAAGATGCGCGCAAGCTTTTTGATTGATCTTAAGCAGTACAGCAGTTCTCAAGAAATGCAGATTATGCGAATCCCTAGCCAGTATTCCGTCACAGTCGAATATACCGTCAGATCAATTTCGTCCTGTGCTTGTGTCAGGTACAAGCACGCGGCTGCGGGTCATCGCACGCCGCGCTAGCCTTTACCAGGACACTCTTACGTTCTACCCCAAGCTCAGGAATTCTCATGCTCGGCCTAGTCCGCATCGCCCTCCGGCGACCTTATACCTTCGTAGTCCTGGCGATCTTCATTCTCATCATCGGCCCGTTGTCCGCGATGAGGACGCCAACCGACATCTTTCCGGATATCAATATCCCCGTCATCAGCGTCGTGTGGCAGTACACGGGGCTGCCGCCGGACCAGATGGTCGGCCGCATCACCTCGCCGTTCGAACGCACGTTGACGACAACCGTGAACGACGTCGAGCATATCGAGGCGGAATCGGTCGCCGGCTTCGGGATCATCAAGATCTTCTTCCAGCCGGGCGTGAATATCAGCACGGCGAACGCGCAGGTAACCGCGGTCGCGCAAACTCAATTACGGCAGTTGCCTGCGGGCACGACGCCTCCTCTAATCCTGAACTACAGTGCGTCGACCGTACCGATCATCCAGCTGGCGCTATCTGGCAAGGGACTCACCGAGCAGAATCTCGGCGACCTGGGTCTGAATGCGGTGCGCCCGGTTCTCACGACGGTCGCAGGCGCAGCCATTCCATACCCGTTCGGCGGCAAGACACGTCAGGTACAGATCGACGTCGACCCGGCGGCGCTCCAGGCGCGCGGCTTATCCGCGCAGGACGTAGCGAATGCACTTGCCGGCCAGAACCTGATTACGCCGGTAGGCACTGAAAAGATCGGTGACTACGAGTACACGTTGCAATTGAACAATGCGCCATCGGAAATCAAAGCCTTGGGCGATCTGCCGGTCAAGGCGGCCAATGGCACCACGGTCTATATCCGTGACATTGCGAATGTGCGCGACGGTAGTCCGCCGCAGACCAATATCGTGCACGTCGACGGCCGGCGCTCGGTGCTGATGTCCGTGCTCAAGAACGGCTCGGTTTCGACGCTCGGCATCATCTCCGGCATTAAGCAGCGGCTTGCCGCGGGAAAAGCGTCGTGGCCCGATAACCTGCAGATCGAACCCATCGGTGACCAGTCGCTGTTCGTGCGGGCGGCCATCACCGGCGTGGCGCGCGAGGGCGTGATCGCGGCCGTGCTGACGAGCCTGATGATCCTGCTGTTCCTGGGCAGCTGGCGCTCGACGATCATCATCGCAACCTCAATCCCACTCGCCATCCTCGGCTCCATCGCGACACTGTCCGCGCTCGGCGAAACGTTGAACATCATGACGCTCGGCGGTCTCGCACTAGCGGTGGGAATTCTGGTCGACGATGCCACGGTGACGATTGAAAACATCAACTGGCACCTCGAGCACGGCAAAGAGGTGGAGACGGCTATTCTCGACGGTGCCGCGCAGATCGTCACGCCGGCATTCGTCTCGCTGCTGTGTATCTGCATCGTGTTCGTGCCGATGTTCTTCCTGAGCGGCGTCGCGCGCTTCCTGTTCGTACCGATGGCTGAAGCCGTGATCTTCGCGATGATCTCGTCGTTCATCCTGTCGCGAACCCTCGTGCCGACGATGGCGAAATACCTGCTGAAGCAGCATGTGCAGGACGAGCACGCGCATGAAACGAAGCGCCCCGGTCCGCTCACGCGTTTCCAGCGTGGCTTTGAAGCGCGCTTTGAAAAGGTGCGTAGCGCCTACCGCGGCTTGCTCGAACTCGCGCTGACCCACCGGCGTCCGTTCGTCAGTGGCTTCCTCGGCTTTGTAGTACTCTCGTTCGCGCTGGTGCCGTTCCTCGGCCGCAACTTCTTCCCTTCGGTCGATTCCGGACAGATCCTGATGCATGTGCGCGCGCCCGTCGGCGTTCGCGTTGAAAAGACCGCGCAGATTTTCGCGAATGTCGAAGGCGCGATCCGCCGGATCATTCCACCGGAGGATCTCGGCACCGTGGTCGACAACATGGGTCTGCCCGTCAGCGGCATCAATACCGCGTACAACAACACCGGTACGGTCGGCTCGCAAGACGGCGACATCCAGATCGCGCTGAATGATGGCCATCGTCCCACCGACGAATACGTTCGCGTCATGCGCGAAAGACTGCCGCGCGAATTTCCGGGCGTCACGTTTTCGTTCCCACCGGCGGACATCATCAGTCAGATCCTGAACTTCGGCTCGCCGGCGCCGATCGATCTGCAGATTCGCGGCAATGACCTGAACGCCAACTACGCCTATGCGGACCGTCTGCTGCGCCAGGTTCGCGATGTGCCGGGCGTAGTCGACGCGCGCATCGAACAGTCGCACGACAACCCGACCTTCAATGTCGATGTCGACCGCACGCGCGCGCAATTGCTCGGCATCACCGAGCGCGACGTGACGAACAGCATGGTGGTGAACCTCGCGGGTTCCAGCCAGGTCGCGCCCACGTTCTGGCTGAACAACGCGAACGGCGTATCGTATCCGATCGTGATGCAAACGCCGCAATACAGCCTCGATTCGCTCGCCGCCCTGCAAAATCTGCCGATCACGGCCAGCGGCGGAAGCACCGCCCAGATCCTCGGCGGTCTGGCGACAGTCGAACGCACCGGCAGCAACGAGGTTGTCAGCCAGTACAACATCCAGCCCATGGTCGAGATCTTCGCGACCACCCAGGGCCGCGACCTCGGCGCGGTGGCAGCCGATATCCAGCGCATCGTGCATGACAATGCCGGCACCTTGCCCAAGGGCTCGAACGTCGCGCTGCTGGGCCAGGTGCAGACGATGAATAGCGCCTTTGCCGGCATGTTGTTCGGCCTGCTGGGCGCGGTGGCGCTGATCTATCTGCTGATCGTGGTCAATTTCCAGTCGTGGGCCGACCCGTTCGTGATCGTGACCGCATTGCCTGCCGCGTTGGCAGGTATCGTCTGGATGCTGTTCGCGACCCACACGACGCTCTCCGTACCCGCATTGACTGGCGCGATCATGTGCATGGGGGTGGCGACCGCCAACTCGATTCTGGTTGTCAGTTTCTGCCGCGAGCGACTTGCCGCACACGGCGACCCGTTCAAGGCCGCACTCGAAGCGGGCTTTACGCGTTTTCGCCCCGTGCTCATGACCGCGCTCTCCATGATCATCGGCATGATGCCGATGGCGCTCGCCCTCGGCGAAGGCGGTGAGCAAAACGCGCCGCTTGGCCGCGCCGTGATCGGCGGTCTGCTGTTTGCCACCACCGCTTCACTGTTCCTCGTCCCCGTCATTTTTTGTATCGTGCACGCGCGCCCCGGGCGCGCGGCTACCCCGGCATCCGTCACGGGAGGTCCTGCTCATGTCGTCTGAATCCACTTTTCCCACCAATAGACCGTCGCGCCGCCCGCTTCTGGTAGCGGGGGTGGTCGGCCTGCTGGTCGCCCTCGGCATCGTCGTTGCCGGCCTTACGCTGCGAGCCACCGACGCCCGCAAGCTGAAAACCTGGACCGACGCCCAGGCCGTGCCGACCGTCAACGTGATCCAGCCCTTGCGTGACGCCAACGGCCCATCGCTGCAACTGCCCGGCCGCCTCGAAGCGTTTACGCGAGCGCCGATTTTCGCGCAGGTCAGCGGCTATCTAAAATCATGGAGTGTCGATATCGGCGCGCCGGTCAAAGCGGGGCAGGTCCTTGCCGAAATCGAAACCCCCGAGCTCGACCAGCAGCTATTGCAGGCGCGCGCGGATCTCCAGAGTGCGCAGGCGAACGCATTAGTGGCGGGTACGACGGCCAAGCGCTGGGAAGCGCTAAGCGGCACGGATTCCGTCGCCCAGCAGGATGTCGATCAGCGCACCGCCGACTACACCGCCAAGGAGGCGATCGTAGCGGCCGCAAAGGCCAACGTTGACCGCCTCGTCGCCACCAAGGCCTTCGCGCGCATCGTCGCGCCATTCGACGGTGTGGTAACCGCGCGCGATACCGACGTCGGCGCGTTGGTCAACGCCGGCAGCGGCGGGGTAGGCCAGGAGCTGTTCGCGGTCTCCGATGTCAAGCAGTTACGCGTGTATGTCCAGGTGCCGCAGAACTACGCACCGGCGATACACGACGGCACGACCGCCGTCCTGAGCGTTCCCGAATATCCCGACCAGCAGTTCACCGCGCGCGTGGTGGCAGCGTCAGACTCGGTCAATTCGAGTTCGGGGACGACGCTCGTTCAACTACTGGTGGACAACGCCAACGGCAAGCTGCTGCCGGGTGGGTTCGCCAGCCTGAAATTCTCGTTGCCCGCCTCCGCCGATGCGCTCCGTGTACCGGCCAGTGCGCTCGTCTTCGATGGCCGTGGCGTCATGGTCGCCACGCTTGGCGCGAGCGGTCATGTGCTGTTCAAGCAGGTGAAGATCGACCGCGACCTGGGCAATTCGGTGGAGATTGGCGCTGGGCTCGCCGCGACCGATCGCGTGATCGATACGCCGCCCGACGGACTCGCTAACGGCGACAGCGTGCAGATTGCGACGGCGACCGACAAGAAGGCAGTTGCACATGGTTAAGTATGGACTTCCGGCGCTTCTCGCGAGCGTCGTCGCGCTCTGTGCCTGCTCGCTCGCGCCGCAATATCAGGTCCCGCCGGCGCCGATCGCTGCGCAATACAAAACGTTTGGTCCGTGGACCACCGCACAGCCCGCCGACCGGATAGACCGCAACGGTTGGTGGAAGATGTATGGCGACACACAGCTCGACGATCTCGAAGCACGGCTGCTGGCCAACAACACCGACTTGCGCGCGGCGTACGCACATTATGCGCAAGCGCAGGCTTTCGTGGCGCAGGTCCAGTCGGGGCTGTACCCGTCGATCAGTGCGAGTGCCGTGCCGCTGCGTGAGCGCCAGTCCGACAACCGGCCGTTGCGCGTGGGCGGCCCGAACAACTACAACTCCGTCACGCTTGGCGGCGAAATCGACTACGACCTCGATCTCTGGGGCCGCGTGCGCGACTCGGTGGTGGCCGGCAAGGACGAGGCGCAGGCGACCAAGGCCGATCTGGCCTCGGTCAGGCTGAGCCTGCAGGTCGAACTGGCGGATAGTTATGTCCGCTTGCGCGGCCTCGACCAGCAAACCGAGCTGTTGAACGAGACCGTCGTGGCATTTGCGAAGGCCCTGCAACTCACACAAACGTTGCACAACAGCGGGATCGTGTCCGGCCTCGACGTTTCCCGGGCGCAAACGCAACTTTCGTCGGCGAAGTCGCAGCTGTCGCAGAACCTGGCGCAACGGGCCTTGATTGAACATGCGATCGCGGTACTGGTTGGAACCTCCGCGTCGGAATTCAGCCTGCCGTCCCAGACCGCCGCCATCGCGTTGCCGGCGATTCCGACCGGCCTGCCCTCGACCCTGCTGCAGCGACGGCCCGACGTCGCTGCAGCGGAACGACGGGTGGCCGAGGCTAACGCAAAAATTGGCGTCGCGCGGGCGGCCTACTTTCCGGACATCACGCTCAGCTTGCAGGGGGGTGTGCAAAGCGCAGCCTACGCGGGCCTGGTCAGCGCGCCCAATCTGTTCTGGGCGGTCGGCCCGCAACTGGTGCAGTACGTGTTCGACGGCGGGTACCGCCGTGCGCAACTCGACGCCGCCAAGGCGGCAACCGAAGAAGCGGGAGAACGTTACCGCAGCGTTGTCCTGTCCGCATTCCAGCAGGTTGAAGACAACCTTGCCCTGCTGTCGTATCTCGGCACCGCGCTTGGTGAGCAACGTGATGCAGCAAACGCCGCTCAGTACTCGGTCGACCTCGCGTTACGTCAATATCGCCAGGGCGTAGTGGGTTACCTCGATGTCGTGCAGGCGCAGACGGTCGCACTCGACGCGCAACGCAGCGTGCTCGATATCCAGACACGCCAGCTGAGCGCGAATGTGCAACTCCTGGATGCGCTCGGCGGCGGATGGTCGAGCGATGAACTCGCGCAAGCGGCTGCGGCGCCGGCACTCATCGCAACGGCAACGGAGCGCAGCGCTAACTGAACGCCTCTGCACGGCGTGGGAACGGTATGCCCCGTAGTATTTTGACTACTTCGGAGCACGTTCCCTGTCAGGCCTATTGCAACCTGTTGGCGCTCGCGGTGACGTTGAGTTCGATGTCGTCGTGGCGAGCGGTCGGCTGTGCGTGTTTCGACATTGGCGAATGAAGATCGCTTTTGATGAACCTGGAAAACCGCGCGTTGGCCTCCATCACGTGCCGGGTCGCAGCCGCCGTCAGTTGCTGGTCGTGAATGGCCAGGATTTCTTCGAGCATGGATGCGACCTCGGCGCTGACTTGCCACACTCCGTCATACTGCGCCCTGTCAACAGCTTGATCCAATTCAGCCTCCGCACGTCGGTACAAATCGACAGGCGCATTACCGAATCCGGCATCTTGTAAGTAGTACGTCAGATATACGACTCTGATCAGTTCATTGAGCAGATGAGCATTCCCTTGCCCTTTGCGACAGACCGCAAGAGCGAGGTGATTCGCGAGCGAGATATCAGAGACGGCTTGCCTCGTCATTGGGAGCAGCATTTCCTTGCTCAAATGACGCCGACCAGAAGAAGCGCGGCCCGTGGGCCGGCGAGTACTATGAGACATTGAGAGTGTATCGAAGAGAGAGAGTTGCGAGACGGCCCGACTGGTTTGCGAACAGGTTTGCTAATAGTCGACATTCACGGTTGTGGCGCGACAATTCTATAGCGATATCGCCGAGGCCGCATGCGCGTCAATTACGCTTGCACTGCGTGCATTAGCCATATTTGAACTCCGAAGCCACTTGCAGAAAGGCCTTGATCAGTCGGAGACGGACTGAGGAGCGTCGCCATATCAATCCGACCACGCGCTTCTGAAAGGGATGCGGCAGCGGCCATTTGGCAAG
Source organism: Paraburkholderia sp. TE9906 (assembly GCF_056279605.1). Taxonomy (NCBI): domain Bacteria; kingdom Pseudomonadati; phylum Pseudomonadota; class Betaproteobacteria; order Burkholderiales; family Burkholderiaceae; genus Paraburkholderia; species Paraburkholderia sp. TE9906. Next base: position 173,960 of record NZ_JBWCCT010000010.1, on the reverse strand, counting down.
TGATAGATCGCTGAGCGGTTTGGCCGTCCAGTCGGGCACGAGTGAAACGCCCAGACCGCGGTCCACCAGCGCGGCAATCGCGCCGAGCCCGTCGAGCTCGCAACGTTGATGCGGAGTAATGCCATGTTGCCGAAGGTAGCTCTCGGCAAGTTGCCCGCCGACAGCATTGCGGTCGTAACGGAGAAACGGCTCCGTCTGCAATGTGACGTGCGGATCGGTCACATTCATCGCGGCAGGCGTCAACAGCACGAGCGGCTCTTCCCTGAACGTGTGCCAGTTGCAACTTTTCGGCAGATTGAACGGTGGCCGTGCGACGACCGCGGCATCGAGATCACCACTGACGACCTTCCGATACAGGTCGAGCGAGGTGCCGGGCTCGAGATAAAAGTCGATTCCGGGATGACGCGCCAGCAATTCCGCAAGCATGACGGGGATCAGACTCGTCATCATCGTTCCCATGCCGCCGAGGCGCAGTTGTCCACCCAGCGTCGACGGATTCTCCAGATCCGACTTGAGGTCGCGGATCTCGTGCAACACCTTGCGAGCGCGTTCGAGGATGCGCTCGCCGGCTTCCGTCGTACCGACCGTGCGTCCGCAGCGCCGCACGAGTTGGCCGCCCAACTCCGCCTCCAGCATCTTCACGCGCTGTGCCACCGCGGCCGGCGTCAGATCGAGCCGGCGAGCGGCTTCCGCGATCGAGCCAAATTCGACCACGTAGACAAAGCTCTGAAGAAAGCGGGAGTCCATCGAAATAAATTTTATGTTTTGAAGAAAGCAAAGACTACTTCTTCTGAGGGGCGATGACCAGCATACTCCTCGCAAACGCGCCCTCCGGTTCATCTGGCGGCTGATGGAAAATGGGGCATCACCGATGACGCGATCGGCTGGCAAGATCACGCCCGGCCCGCTTGTTCTGCGAGCGCCATCAGTTGGCATGACTGATGGACCACGAGAGATTCGACCGGGAACTCGGCGATTCCTGAAAGGAAGGAGACGATGACTGTGCCAGCCGCCCTATCCGGCACCATCGGAACGCTTGTCAAAAGCGTTGCGCTGTTCAACCTCGGCACGCTCATCAACGACCAGTCGTCATTGACGATGCGGCGCGGAATGGGTACGCGGGTCGAGGTTCCCGTGACCGGCGCATTGATCGAGATGACGGACGGCGAACATATCCTGTTCGATACCGGTCTTCTGCCGCACGACTGCGAACGGGATGATCGTCCCCCTCTCTGTCTGTCGATGAAGCGCTTTTCCGAAATGATCGCGCGCTATGAGCGACAGGACGACATTCGCGCACGGCTGGCCGAGCTCGGCCGTACGCCGGAGGACGTCAAGATTGTCATCAACAGCCACTTCCACTGGGACCACTCGGGCGGCAACCTGTTATTCCCTCATGCACGCTTCCTCGTGCAGAGTTCGGAATATCGCTTTGCGTATCAACCGGACAGCTTTGCCGCGCGACCGTACGAGCGCGCCTACTTCGATTGTGAAATCGACTATGAACTGTTGCGCGGCGATCAGGTGATAAAGCCCGGCGTGGCCGTGCTCACGACGCCGGGCCATACGCCGGGACATCAATCGCTGATGGTGCGTCTGCCGTCGGGCTCGCTCATGTTCATGACCGGCGACGCGGTGTTCTGCCCGGCCAACCTCGAACCCGACTCGCCGCCCGGCAATGCGCACAACACCGAACTCGCGATCGCATCGATCGCGCGGCTGCGCCTGCTGCGCGAGTTCTTCGGCGGTGAACTGGTGATCTGCCACGATCCCGATTTCTGGAAGAAGTGGCAACCGGCGCCGCATCGCTACACGTGAGACGGACGGTCCGGCTCCGCACGCTCAGGGCGGTGCCAGACCGGATTCGATTGTTGGGTTGCCAGAGCGGAGGTTCGTGCAGTGCCTCGCATGCCGAGGCGGCCAAGACCGTCGCGATGCAGTGCCAGGATCGTTTGCAACACGTAGCTATACAAAGACAAACACGTGCTGTCGCGCAGGGCTGCTTGCCGCCTTGTCGCTATGCACGCAAAACATGGATGGAGACAGACGATGGAGCAAAGATGGTTTCGCTTACTGCCCGTGATGATGATGACGCTTGTCATCGCGTTCATGGATCGCACCAACATCGGCTTTGCGATTCCGACGATGGGCAAGGAACTCGGGCTGACCGCCTCGATTCTCGGATTCGCGTCGGGTGTGCTGTTTATCGGCTATGGCACTTCGCAGGTCGTGGGCGGCTGGATCGCCGACAAGGGCTACGGCAAGGCGCTGATCGCCGTGCTGATGGTGCTGTGGGGAACGATCGAAATGGCGCAGGGGTTTGTGCACAATGCGCAGCAGCTGGTCGTGGTTCGTTTCGCGATCGGCGTATTCGAAGGCGGTATATTTCCGACTTTCCTGCTGTTCGTCAGGAACTGGTTCGCGCCTTCCGAGCGTGCTCGCGCAAATGGCATCTGGCAGCTGTGTTACCCGTTCGCCGCGATGGCGAGCGGCCCCATCGCCGGCTACATCCTGAAGCTCGGCGACTGGCGCACGTTGTTCATCGTCGAGGGCATTTTCCCGCTCGTGTGGGTACTGGTGTGGTTGTGGGGCGTAGCCGATTCGCCGCGCAACGCGAAGTGGTTGAAAGCCGCCGATCGCGCGCAACTGATCGAACGCCTCGACTCGGAAAACAGGCGGCACGCATCGCAAGCGCCGTCACCCATACCGGTATCCTTCGGCTCGCAATTGCGGCGCCCGGCAGTATGGCTTTTCGCAACCGCGATCCTGCTTTGGAACACCGGCTTCCTCGGCTTTGTGATCTGGCTGCCCAGCGTGATTCATCAACAGCCGGGGCTTTCGCCGACGGACATCGGCTGGCTCTCATCGATTCCCTACGCATTCGCGATCGTGCTCATGCCGATCCTGACTTACTGGTCCGACCGCAAACTGGACCGGCGGCTCTTTTCCGCGATACCGCTGGCTATTTCCGGCCTGGCCCTTCTGGTTGGCGGCGAAACCTTTGAGTCCAATCCGTTTGTCGCGAACATGGCGCTGCTCGTCATCGCTGGCGCGACGCTTTACGGATCGCAGCCGGTACTGTGGTCGATCGCCACCGAACTGGTGCCCTCTGAAGTGACGGCCCGAATTAGCGGCATGATCAACGGTATCGGGATGATCGGGGCATTTGGAGGGCCTTACTTCGTCGGCTTCGCGCGCTCGCTGACCAACTCGTTTTCCGCCGGACTGTTGGTAATGGGCTTCTGTCTGATTGCCACAAGCGCGTTCGTGATGTTGATCAAGGACACTGCGAGACCACGACGTGAGCGTGATGCGACGGCGGAGCCGAATATGGGCCGTAGCTGAGCCCAGGATAGTACCCTGGGCCCGCGAGTACTCGACGTCCCGGTTCGCGCGCGGTTCGAGACGTCGAATGCCGCTCATCACGAGCGGCATTCGTGCCCATTGCGCTCAGCCGCCGCGAAGCGCGTTGCTCATGCCGGCATCGGACAGCGCGCAAAGCGCCACCGCCGACCAGTCATGCTCAGCGCCGAGCCCTTGCGAGCGCAACGTCAGGAACCGGTCGTGCACGAGACTTGCCAGCGGCAGTGGAACGCCAAGCGCCTCAGCGGCGGCCAGCATCAGGCGGTTGTCCTTTTGACCGAGCGGCAACGAGAAGCCAGGCGGCTGAAATTGTTGCGACGCAATCAGCGCACCGTAGATTTTGTATGGCGGCGCGTTGAAGCTTGCGCTCGTCAACAGTTCCACCAGACGCATCGGATCGATGCCGGCCTTGCCCGCCACGGCACAGGCTTCGCCCAGCGTTTCGATGACCACGGACAGCATGAAGTTGCCGATCAGTTTCACCAGATTGGCCTGCGAAGGCTCCTCGCCGACAATGCCCACCGACTGCCCAAGCGTTTCCAGAAGCGGCACGGCGACCTTGAGGTGCTCGTCCGCTCCGGCCGCCATGATGAACAGCTTGCGCGCCGCCGCGGCATCGGGCCGGCCGAACACCGGCGCGGACACGAAGGCAAGACCCGCTTCACGATACTTCGCTGCGTGATCCTGCGCAGTGGCAACACTGATCGTGCTCATCGAGATGTGCAGCGCCCCCGGTTTCAGCGTGCTGGCGATGCCCTCCTCGCCAAACGTGACCGCGGCGTGCGCGGCATCGTCGGCCAACATCGTGAACACCACGTCGGCCCCGAGCGCCGCCTGCGCGGGACTCGACGCGACGCGCGCCCCGGCTTCGCGCAACGGTTCGGCGCGTGCCGGACTCCGGTTGAAAACCTGCACGTCATGCCCGGCGTCGATCAGGTTCTTCGCAATCGCGGCGCCCATCGCGCCCAGTCCTACAAATCCAATTTTCATAGTGACACTCCAGATGATCAGCCGCGCGAATGCGCGGCCCGTTCAGACTGCGAATTGATAGACCTGACGGCTCACGTCGAGCGTCACGTCGCCGCGTTCGCCCAATGCCGTCATCCCGTGCTCGTCGAGCTTCGCGATCAGCGTCGCGATGGACTGTCCGCCAATCCGGTAGTCGCGCAAGCGGGTACCCACCGACATACGTTCGAAGAACACGCGGGTCGCCGTAATCGCCGCACTGATACGCTCGTCCTCGCTGCCCGCTGTGATGTTCCAGACGCGCTCGGCGTACTGCAGCAACTTCGCGCGCTTCGACTCGCGGCGCACGCTCAGCATGGCCGGCAGCACGATGGCGAGCGTCTGTGCGTGATCGAGTCCGTGGAGCGCCGTGATCTCGTGGCCGAGCATGTGGGTCGCCCAGTCCTGCGGCACGCCGGCGCCGATCAGGCCGTTTAGCGCCAACGTCGCGGTCCACATCAGGTTGGCTCGCACCGCATAGTTGTGCGGCTCGGCAAGCGCTTGTGGGCCGACTTCGGTCAGCGTGATCAGCAGGCCTTCGGCGAAACGGTCCTGTACTCGCGCGTCCACCGGATAGGTCAGATACTGCTCGACGATATGAACGAACGCATCGACGACACCGTTGGCAATCTGCCGCGGCGGCAACGAATAGGTCGTCGTCGGATCGAGTACCGAGAAGAGCGGATAGGTCGCGTCGCTCGTGAAAAACAGCTTGTCGCCCTTCGCGCGGTAGCTGATGACGCTGCCATTGTTCATTTCCGAACCGGTCGCGGGTAGCGTCAGCACGCAGCCGAACGGCACCGCATCGCGCACCGGGGCCTGCCTGGCCAGAATGTCCCACGGCTCGCCGTCGAACTTCATCGCCGCCGCAATGAACTTCGTCCCGTCGATCACCGAGCCGCCGCCCACCGCCAGCAAAAAGTCGATGTTCTTCTCACGCGCGAGCGCAACCGCCTCCATCAGCGTTTCGTAAGTGGGATTCGGCTCGATGCCGCCGAACACGTGCCACGCGCGCTCACCGAGCGCCGCCTGCACTTGCGCGAGCACACCGTTGCTCTTGATACTGCCACCGCCGTACGTAATCAGCACCCGTGCGTTCGGTGGGACGTGAGCATCGAGTGCGGCAATCTGGCCTTCGCCGAAAATGATTCGTGTGGGGTTGTGAAACGTAAAGTTCTGCATTGAATCTCTCTTCCTTACATTCAAATGACCGGTCGTCTCAAACCGGAATAGACGGTTGCCCGGATCGAAACCAGATGCCGCTCAGATCAGTTACGACCGTTACCTTGGGATCTGAAAAACAGATCGAACCTCAAATGCACACAAGCACAGGCCGACTGCGGCGCGACAGGCAACGTTGCACATCCGACAGTCAGAAGAATTCACCACCTCGGCTGCTTCAGTCAGCCGGGCAAAACGGCACCGGCGAAAGGAACACTGATTCCTGATGCACCAGGTACGGCAAGATGCGAGGCGTGAAAGCTTGCCAATGCGGATCGGCGGCGAGCTTCGCGCGCTGCGCGGCACGGTGCGCATAGTCGTCATAGCTCCAGCAGAACACGACCGAATTCAACGTCCCCGAGTCTTTAGTCCAGCAGCCCTTGAGCCGTGCGTACCGACTGATGATCTCCAGCCCCTCGCGCTCGTAAATTTGCAGAAACTCGCCCACCTTTCCTGCCGTAATCTGGTATGCACGCATTTCAACCAGCATGATTGCCTCCTGTTGTCATTCAGACATTCACAAAACGACGTCCGCCCGAGCACACCGTCACGCGGCCAGGCAGACCTGCACTCCACCGCAAATCAAAAGCTGTGCCGTATGCCCACGCGCAGCGCGACCTGATTCGGCGTCGACGAAGGTGACAGATAGGTCAGATCGGCTACCGCTGCGTGTCCCGTCGAATCAACGCCGCTGGCGCGTTGCCAGGCAACGATCAGGTAGGTGAACGTACGCTTCGAAAACAGGTACTGCGAGCCCGCCGCCAGCTGGTTGTAGTGCGCATGCGGTGACGACGTGTAGTTGTAAGTCAGACCCCCCATGACAGCAGGTGTAAAGCGGTGGCTGACGAACGCCTCGTACGAGTCGAGTGTCGCGGCCCCCTGGAACGTGGTGCTGCTGGTCGCTACTGCGTTGCTGAAGCGCGTGTTGGTGTAAAGCGCCCCCAGCGTTGTGGTGCCGAACTGATAGTTGCCGCCCACACCGAGCGTCTGCATGCTGTGCGCGGTGGCGTAGCCGCTATAAATCGGTGTCGTTACGGGATTCGTGAACGCCTGGCCCGCTGTCGCCCCCGTGGCGCCGTCAAATCGCGTCACCGCCGGGTTGTTCACATAGAGATAGGCGGCCGCCAGCTTCAGCGGGCCGTTCGCATAGCTCAGGCCGAAGCCGTACTGCCGCGACGCGCCGACCGAGCCGGCCACGCCGCCAAAGCTATAGAGCGCGCCCGCCGTGACGCCGTGATACGTCGGGCTCACGTACTTGACCGTGTTATTGACGGGATACGTGCCCCAGATTCCGTCCACATCGCCCGCATGCGCCGACAGCGAGCCGCCGAACGCCAGCGAAGAGGTCAGCGGCTGCAGGTTGGTCACCATGAAGTCATACTGCCGCCCGAGGCGCACGCTGCCGTAGTTGCCGGACAAACCCACATATGCCTGACGGCCGAACAGCCGGCCGTTATAGCCGAGCTTGCCGCTATTCACGTCATAGCCGCTCTCGAGCTGGAAGATTGCGCTCGTGCCGCCACCTAGATCCTCGCTGCCCAGCAGGCCGAACTTGCTGCCGCCCATCCCACCGCTGAAGGTCTGGTAATTGGCATGTCCGCCCTGATTGTTGGTGTAGGTAATGCCATCGTCGGCGACGCCGTAGAGGGTCACGCTGCTTTGTGCGCGAGCCGCCTCTGCAAGGCAGGTCAATGCCATTAGGACAACTATTTTTCTGCTCATGAAAATTCCCGTCGAATGAAAAATGGAGTTGATCAAACGCTGAACTACAGAACGAACAAGGTTGCCACTGGAACGGCATGTGATCCACGCGCAGTGCGCTCACGCATTGCGGCGCCGAGCCTGCTCACGCTTCGGAACGGTGCCCGGTCTGCACGCTCACCGGGCACCGCCAGCGCGACACGGACCGTCAGCCCGCGTGCCCAATCAAAAATCCAACCAGCAAACCGACCAGACCCGAACCTGCACCGACCAGCCAGACCCGCAGACCGGGTGTCGGACCGGGTTTGGCTGTGACGGTGAACGGCTTCGTCTCGCTGTGCGGCTGAGATTGCACGCCGCCGATCGGTGGCACGTTGTCCGGCCGAGCCGGCAGCGCCGGCTCGATATCTGGCACAGCGTTCGCAGGCGCCGCCTCCTTTTCGATGTGCGCCTTCAGCGCGCCGAAGAAGGCGTCGAGATTCTTGCCCGCCGCGGACTGAATCAGCCGGGACCCCACGCTCATCAGCTTTCCACCGATTTCGACATCCGCGTCGTATGCGAGCACGGTCGTCTCGGCTTGCGGTTCGAGTTGCACGCGCGCGGTGACCCTGGCAAAGCCGACTGCGCCCGCATTGCCCGTGCCGACGATCGTGTAGGCCCTGGGTGGATCGAGATCCGACAGCTCCACATTGCTTTTGAAGGTCGCGGCCACCGGGCCGACGCGAATCTGCACGGTCGACTCGAAATGCCGCTCGTCCAGCATCGCGAGCGATTTACACCCGGGCAGACACGCCTCGAGCACGGCAGGATCGTTCAGCGCACGCCATACGGTCTCGGGTCGTGCCGGGAGGATGCATTGATCAGCCAACTTCATCGCCATTCCTCAGCGCTCGTAGAGTTTGAAGAGCGCCTGAGTGCCGTTACGCGTGAAGCCTTGCTCGGCGAGCTTCTGATAAAGACTGCGCACCAGTTCAAGACCCGGCAACTCACGTCCCATGTGAGCGGCTTCCTCATGCGCAATCCGCATGTCCTTGATGAAATGCTCGATAAAAAAGCCAGGCGCGAAATCGCCTTTCGCGATGCGCGGCCCCAGGTTGTTCAACTGGAAGCCGCCAGCCGCGCCGCCGCCGATCGCGCTCAGGACGGTCTGCGGATCCAGTCCCGCGCTGTGCGCATACGCGAGGCCCTCGCACACGCCCATCATCGTCGATGCGATCACGATCTGATTGCACAGCTTGGTGTGCTGACCCGAGCCCGGTCCGCCTTGCAGCACGATGTTCGTGCCGAGGCAGCGCAGCATCGGCTCGACGCGCGCGAGCACATCGGCCGCGCCGCCCACCATGATGGACAGCCGCCCCTCGCGCGCGCCGACATCGCCGCCCGAAACCGGCGCGTCCAGCATCTGCACGCCGCGAACCGCGGCTTGCGCGGCCAGCTCCTCGGCCAGTTGCGGACTCGAAGTCGTCATGTCGATCAGCACGGCATCGCGCCGCGCGTTCGCGATCAGACCGTCGTCGCCGAGATACAGCGCACGCACGTCGTCCGGCATGCCGACGATCGAGATGACCACGTCGGATGCTTCAGCGAGCGCCTTTGGCGTGGCGTGCCAGCTCGCGCCCGCTTCGATGAGCGGCTCGGCCTTCGCACGCGTGCGGTTATAGACGTGTAACGGATAGCCGGCTGCGGCGAGCCGCGCCGCCATCGAGGCGCCCATGATGCCGAGGCCGACAAAGCCGACGGCGGGTTTGCTTGCAGATTGATTCATGATTGTTTGATCCGGTCAGAGTTTGTCGCGCAGCAGGTCGCGCAACAGCATGGGAGTCAAAGGGTGACGGTCCGCCACCACGCCGAATGGCGCCAGCGCGTCGTTGACGGCATTGGTCAAGGCGCCGAGCGCGCCCATCACGCCGCCTTCGGCCATCCCCTTGATGCCCGCCGCCGTCGCGCGGCTAGGCGTATGCAACGGAATGATCTCGAAATTGGGTAGTTCGGTCGAAGTGGCGATCAGGTAGTCGGCCAGCGAGCCGCTCACGTTCTGTCCCGTTTCGTCGTAGCGCGTATGCTCGAACAACGCGCCGGACAGTCCCATCGCCACTGCGCCGTGTTGCTGCCCTGTCACCACGGTGGGATTGAGCAGCGTGCCGCAGTCTTCGGCGATCACGTAGCGCGCGATATGGATCGCGCCGGTGGCCACGTCCAGCTCGATCTCGCATCCGTGCGTCGAATTCGAGTAGGTCATCGGCGGCGGATCATAGGTCAAATGAAACTCGAGGCCGGGCGTGAGGCCTTGGGGCAACGAAGTTGGATCCATATAGGCGCGCCGCGCCACGTCGGCGAGCGTTAGACCTGTCTCGACCCACGCGTCGCCGCTGCGGCGCTCGATGCGCGCGTCGACAAGGCGAAGCGAGTCGCTGTCGGGCAGGTCGAGACAACCGGCGGCAATGGCGAGCACCTTGCGGCGCGCATCGAGTGCGCATAAATAAAGCGCGCCGCCGCCCGCTGTGCCGCTGCGGGCGCCGCGGCTGCCCATTCCGTATGGCGCGATATCGGTGTGGCCCAGATGGATACGCACGCTCGACGGGTCCACACCCAGGCCTTCGGCCACCGCATTGGCCATCGCGCTTTCATAGCCCTGCCCGCTGGGGCCGAGCCCCACCGACGCGTTCACGACACCACTCGGCTCGATCCGAATCCAGCTGGCCTCGTGTCCCGAGCCCGGAATGCCGGCCGATTTATAAAAGCGCGAACCGTACGTCGTCGGCTCCACCACGTTGCACAGGCCAAGCCCGAGATAGCGGCCGGCTGCCCGCGCCGCCTGCTGACGCGCGCGAAAAGCGTCGTAGTCGAAGGCCGCCAGCACCGCCTCAAAGGTCTGCGACGGCGTAATGTCGGCCAGCAATTCGCCGGTGGCGGTGCGGTACGGCAGTTCCTCCGGCGTCAACAGGTTGCGGCGGCGCACTTCGACCGGATCCAGCTTCAGCTCGCGCGCAATCGCTTCCATCGTGCCTTCCATGACCCAGCTGGTGATGGACATCGGCGCGCGCATGGGTGCATTGCCACATTTGTGACTGAGCACGACCTTCACGTCGAAAGCGTAGTGCTGCAGCCGGTACGGTCCACTCAACACCATTGCGACGACGCGCGCGAGGTAGTTCGCCGGAAAGAAGCAATACGCGCCGAAGTCTTCGCGGATCTCCAGATCGAGCGCGAGCAGCGTGCCGTGCTCATCCACCGAAGCGCGCGTGCGGCAGAAGTCTTCACGGGAATTGGCCGCTGCGGTCAGATTCTCGAGACGGTCTTCGCGCCAGCGCACCGGTCGCTTCAAATGACGTGCGAGTGCGGCAACGGTCAGCTCCTCGCGGTACAAGGCGATTTTTTGACCGAACGAACCGCCGACGTCAGGCGAAATCACCGTCACCTGCGACTCGCTGAGTCTGAGCCGTTGCGCGAGCTGAGTGCGCAAAGGATGCGGCACCTGGGTTCCGATGTGAAACGTCAGGTGGTGGCGCCCGGCGTCCCAGACTGCTGCGCAACCGCGTGTTTCGATGGGCACATGGGTCTGCCGCTGCTGCTGGAAGGTCGATTCGACCACGCGGTAAGCTCGCTGGGCGACGCTCTGCGGGTCGCCGTTCGAGTAGCGCTGGTGCGACACCAGGTTGCCGGGCACGCCTGGGTCGACTTGCGCGGCATGGGCTTCGAGTGCTTGCCACATATCGGTCACCACAGGCAGCGGCTCGAACTCGACTATGACCTGCTCAGCCGCGTCTTCTGCGAGGTACCGGTCGGTCGCAACCACACACGCGACCAGATCGCCCTGAAAGCGCACGACGTCGGTCGGCATCGTCGCGAACTCGACCGGCAACAAGCCCTCGACCGGCGCAGCGACACGCATCGGCGTGGTCCACTGAGCCAGCTCCCGTCCGGTAACGATGGTCACGACGCCAGGCATGCCGATAGCCGCGGCGGTATCTACCGAGACGATCCGCGCATGCGCATGGGGCGAGCGCACGAAGCTCACGTGCAGGGCGCCCGCGATTTCGATATCGTCGAGATACCGGCCATAGCCCGTCAGCAGGCGATAGTCCTCGGTGCGCGGCACCGCCTTGTTGAGGTAGCGAAACGTCTGCTCAGACATCGGCGCTCTCCCCCCGCATCCGCGCGGCCGCGCGCAGGATCGCCCGGACGATGTTCTGGTACCCCGTGCAGCGGCACAGGTTGCCGGAAAGCGCCTCGCGCACCTCGGACTCGGATGGGCTCGGGTGCTCGCGCAGATAGGCCTCGAAGGTCATCACGATGCCCGGCGTGCAAAAGCCGCACTGCAGGCCATGACACTCATGCAGCGCCTGCTGCAGCGGCGAGAGGCGGCCATCCTGCGCGACAGCTTCGATCGTGGTAATCCGCACTTCGTCCATCTGAACGGCGTACGCAAGGCACGAGCGCGCCGGACGGCCGTCGATCAGCACGGTGCATGCGCCACATACACCGTGCTCGCAGCCGACGTGCGTGCCGGTCAGACGGCAGTCTTCACGAAGCACATCGGAAAGGAGCTTGCGAGGCTCGCAGTGCACTTCGTGACGGCTACCGTTCACATCGAGATAAATTGTTCTCTTTTCCATGGCTCAATGGGCGGTCGTGTTGGCCGAATGCGTCACGCGTCGCAACGCTCGCGCCGTGAGCGCCTTGACGAGATCGCGCCGGTAAGCGGCGCTGATGTCCGGTTGATCGTATGGATCGATAGCGCCAGCCACCGCGTCGGCGATTGCAGCAAGCGTCGGCGCATCCACCGGAGCGCCGACGAAGCCCGCAGCGAGTTCGTCCAGCACAAGCGGAGTGTCCGCCACGCCGCCGAGTCCAATGCGCAGGCTGGCAAATCTGTTGCCGTGGAGCATGACGGTCAGTGCGCAAGCAGCAATCGCGAAGTCGCCGTGCCGCCTGCTAAAGATTTCAAATGCGTGCCGCTCGCCCGGGCGTGCAACCGGGAAATGCACCGCTCGAATGATTTCTTCGGCGGCGAGATCGGTCGTCATCACTGCAATCAGGAACTCCGTGGCCGGCATCTCGCGGCTGCCGTCCGGTCCGGCAATCTCGATGCTCGCACCCAGCGTGCTTGCAATGAGCGGCATTTGCGCAGCAGGGTCCGCATGCGCAAGGCTGCCCCCAAGCGTGCCGCGCTGGCGAATCGCGTAGTGCCCAATGGTCGCCGCCGCTTCCGCGAGCAGCGGGCAAACGGCGCGCACCGTGCCGCTGACGGCCACCTCGTGATGGCGCGTCATCGCGCCAATGGAGAGCAACTCACCCGCAAGCGTCACACCGCTGAGTTGCGGCAATGCGTTGAGGTCGATCAGGTGTGCCGGCTGCGCAAAGCGCATGTTCATCATCGGCGCGAGGCTTTGCCCTCCCGCGATGACTTTGGCGTCGAAGCCGTGCAGCGCGAGCAGCGACAGCGCCTCTTCAAGCGTGCGAGGCCGGTGATACGAAAATACCGCGGGTTTCATGCGTTCTGCACCTTCAGGTTCACGCCGCTCGCCTGATCGAAAAGGTGCAGACGGCGGCGGTTGATCGACAGGGTCACGCGTTCACCGACCTTGCAGGAACGCTCCTTGCCGACACGAAAAAACATTGACTGCCCCAGACATTGCAGGCCGATAAACTGATCGGAGCCTACCGGCAGCAACGAGGCGATGTCGCCTGTCAGCGAACAATCGGTCGAGTCGTCATGCTCGTCGATGTCCTCGGCACGAATGCCGGCCGACACGGCCCGGCCGCTGCATCCCGCGAGGAGGCGCCGCGTCTCGTCATCGAGGGCGAGCGAAAAATCACCTCTGCGAAAATGCAAACCATGGTCGCCTTGCGTGAGGACGCCATCGATAAAGTTGATCGGCGGGCTGCCGAGAAAATTGGCGACGAACTTATTGGCTGGCCGCTCGTAGATATCATCGGGCGAGCCGATCTGCTGCACGACGCCCTGGCGCATCACGACGATGCGGTCGGCGAGCGTCAGCGCTTCGGCCTGATCGTGCGTCACGTACACGAAAGTCGTCTGCATCGACTGATGCAATGCCTTGATGCTCGCGCGCATCGATACACGCAGCGCCGCGTCGAGGTTCGACAGCGGTTCGTCCATCAGAAAGACCGCGGGCTGGCGCACCATGGCGCGGCCGAGCGCGACGCGCTGGCGCTGCCCGCCCGACAGTTGCCCGGGCCGCCGGTCCAGCAGATGCGCGATTTCGAGCGACTGCGCGGCCGCGCGCACCCGCGCATCGATCTCCTGTTGCGGATATTTGCGCATCCGCAGGCCGAAGGCGATGTTGTCGTACACGTTCTTGTGCGGGTAGAGCGCGTAGCTTTGAAACACCATCGCCACGTCGCGCCGGTGCGCCGGCAAGCCGTTGACTTCGACGTCGTCGAACCGCAAGCTGCCCTGCGTGACCTCTTCCAGTCCCGCGATCATGTTGAGCGTCGTCGACTTGCCGCAGCCGGACGGTCCGAGCAGAACGAGAAACTCCTTGTCCCTGATCTGCAGATTCAGGTTGTCCAATGCGACATGTCCGTTCGCATATCGCTTGCCCACCTGCTGAAATTCGATTTGAGCCATGATCTTTCCCTTTATCCCTTTACCGCGCCGGCAGTCAGACCAGACACGATGTAACGCTCGAACACCACGGCGATGATCACAGGCGGCACGATCGCGACCACGCCCGCTGCGTTGATGAACGAAAAGCTCGTCGTGAAATCCGACGTGAAAGACGCAACGATGATCGGGACGGTCTGCGACGCGGCGGTCTGCGTAAACATCAAGGCGAACAGGAACTCGTTCCAGCTAGTCAGGAACGTGAACATGATGACGGCGACGAGCGATGGCACCGCGAGTGGCAAAAACACCTTCAGCAAAGCCTGAATCCGCGAGCAGCCATCGACCCGAGCCGCCTTGTCGAGCTCGTCGGGTAGCGATTCGAAATAACTAAGCAACATGAAGACGCTGAACGGCACCGTGATCGCCAGATAAGTGATGATCAGCGACCCGACGCTGTCGAGCAGGCCGAGCTTGCGCACGAACAGAAAGAACGGCACGACGAGTGCGATATCGGGAATCACGCGGGTAGCCAGCATGAAATACACCGACAGATCGCGGCCGATATACCGGATCTTCGCCATCGCATAAGCGGCGGGAACGCTGACGAGCAGATTCAGCAGCACCACCGCAGCGGCGACCTCGAGGCTATTGCGCAGCGCCGGCAACAGATACTGCGCGGTGGACGGAACGAATGCGGCGTTGCCGTCGTCCGACGCCGTGCCGGTGCTTGCCGCGACGATCGCCTTGAAGCTGGACAGCGTCGGCGGATGGGGAATCCAGTGTGGCGGAATGGACGTGATATCCGCTTCGCGCTGCAACGAGGACGACAGCAGCCACGCAACCGGTGCCAGCACATACAGCAACATCACGATTGAACCGGCCAGCAGCGCAAGGCGCTTCACAACAGAAGAAGACATCGCTTAAAGCCTCTTGCCGAGTAGACGAATGATCGCGTACGACATCGCAAACGTGGCGAGCGCGAGCACATACGCGACCGCCGCACCGGTGCCGAACGACAGGTTGCGGAACGTCTCGACGTAGATGTGCCAGGAGAGCACATGAGACGCGTCGGCCGGGCCGCCCTCCGTCAGAATGAAGAAGAGGTCGAAGTGCCGGACCGCCATCATCGCTTCGTAGATCATCACGAGCATGAAGCCGGGACGCATCGCCGGCAGCGTCACGTGCACGAATCGGCTCCACACGTTGGCGCCGTCCACTCTCGCCGCCGCGTAAAGGTCCGACGGAATGGACTTCATCGTCACAAGCAGCAGAATGGTCGCGAGCGGCACTTCCTTCCACACGAATGCGTTGGAGATCAACGCCAGCGTCTTGTGCGTGTCGCCCAGCCATACCATGTACTGGCCGATCACGCCAAGCTGCAATAGCAGTCCGTTGAGCGCACCGTACCCTGAGTCGTAGATCCACTTCCACATCAGACCGTCGACCACATAGGGAATGGCCCATGGAATCAGCAGGGCGGTCGACAGGATGCGCCGGCCGCGAAACTCCTGATTCAGCAATAGCGCCATCAGCGTCGCAATGATCATGATCGCAAGGACCGACACGACGGTGAACCATGCGGTGCGCTCGACCGCAGCCCAGAACATCGGATCGCGAAAGGTCTGGATGTAGTTGCCCAGGCCGACGAACGACACCCTGTTCATGCGCGTCAAATGAATGTCGAACAGGCTCGTCCAGAACGAGTAAAGGACCGGAAACACGGCGACTGCGAGCAGCACCAGCATCATCGGCGTCAGCAGCAGCATTGCGCTACGCTGATCGGAAGACGCCACGGAATGTCTGGCAAGCCAGCGGCGGCCCAAGGCATGAACGCTCATATCGACCTCAGGCTTTGCTCAACGCGGTCCACTTCTGCGCGGACCGTTTCAGCGCGTCGGCCACGCTTGCTTGACCGAGGATCGCCGCTTGCCATGCCGTCCCGTTGGTCTCGTCCCATTCGCCGAACCAGCGCGTGATCACATCCTTCTTGCGAGCCAGATCCTGTTGCTTCTGAAACATCGAGAAGTCGCCGTACTTTTCATACGCGGTGCGGACTTCGGGGTCGTTAAAGAGCGGCTTCACGCCGAATGCCGTGCCGGTGTCCATGAACATCGCTTTCTGAAACGCGTACTGGCCATCGAATCGTCCACCGAACGCTTCGATCAGACGCGTCGCCTCAGCGGCCCGCGTCTTGTTGGCGCCGGCCGCGGCGCTCATCGCGTGCATACGCATCCACGCAACCGTGGCGTGCGAACCGTTCGGGCCGGCCGGCATCAACGCCTGCCTGATATGGCCCGCGACGCGCGACTGGCGCGGATCGTTAAGCGCCTGAACCCGGTAGCGAGGCAATAATGCGAACGCGTGATTGCCCGACGCCACGGCCTTGAAGCCGTTCAATTCTCCCAACTCGACGCACGCAGGCGAAACGATGTGGTGCTTGTTGACCGCATCGGCAACCCATTGCAGCGAAGTCACCGCGCCGTGCTTCGGATCGTCCATCACCGCCTTGCCGCTGTCGTCGACAAAGCGGCCGCCATTCGAAAACACCAGTGACGACATGAACTCGATCAGCCAGCTTTCGCGTGCCATCGAGAGCATCAGCGGGTATTGCGAGAGACCCGCATTCTTGATCTTCAGGGATTGCGCGACCAGTTCGTCCCACGTTGCAGGCGGCGCCGCGATGCCCGCCTTGGCGAGCTTGTCGGCGTCGTACAGAAACGCCATGTAGTCGGTGTAGTAGGTGAGACCGTACTGACGACCCTTGTAGCGCATCGATTGGGTGCAGAAATCCTGCACCTCGCCGTTGTACCTGAGCAGTTGCGGATAGCCGTCGAGCGGCGCAAGCCAGCCCGCGTCGGCCCACTCGGGCAGCCAGCCGTCGGACACCCACAGCACGTCGATCGGCGCCTGGCCTACGAATTTCGTCACCATCGCCTCGCGATACTGTGCGAACGGGAGGTTGTTGTAGTTGACGTTCAGCCCCGTTTCCTTCTGAAACGGCACGAGCATGCGCTTCACCGTATCGACGCCGGCCGACCAGGTATGCAGATTCACGCTGTCGGCAGCGAAGGCCCGGGACATCCCACCCATCAAACCAGAAGCAGCGAGCCCCGCACCCGCCGACACCTGTAGAAATCGACGACGACTGTTCCCGGATCTATTGACGACGTTACTCATGGCTCGCTCCGACCGTTTGCGCGGCACTGTTCACACGTGGCGTAGCCGCTGCTTCGGCTACCTCTTGAGACGCGAAGATATCTCCGAGAAAATAAATCGTCAATTGACGACATACGGAATATGCAAAAAAATCTGGTTAGCGAACGTCTCAGACACGCTGAGCACATTCGACCCGTTTTTCGCGGTTTCTCCCCATTTATCCGATTGAGCTTCCGATTCAATCGCAGAAATTATGGTCGTCAACCGACGAATGACTGCAAGAATCTTGACACTGGGGCGCCGCAGGAGAGCAACGTGGTGGGAATTCTGCACGGAGCGGGCACGCGCAAAAGGCCGCCCAGGATGGACGCACGTGAGTCGCATGGCGACCGAGGCGATTAGAAAGTGATGGGCGCTGGCCTGGTGGATCCACCGAACCGGCAGACTACCCAGCGCGTCACGCCCGGGCGAGCTCCAGCAGCGCCGCCATGTTGACGATACGGCCCACCGTCGCCCAAGCGGTCAGCACGTGAACCGGCGGTGCCCGCGCTCAACAGGATCGCGCTCTGTCGAGGTGGTCGTCCATCCCGCCGCATATTCGCGGAGCATTGCGCACCGTCGCGGAGCATCGAATCTCTCACCTGCACCAGCGCTTGGCATCGGAATCATGCCGCGTCGTCGTGCCATTTTGTCCTGATTGTCCGACTCGGACAAAAGCCGCCACATTTTCAGCGCATTCGAGACAAGCTGATTTCCGGCGCAGACGGATGACGGCGACAGGTCCGGTACTCGCTCTATTGAGCCAGTCTCGATCAGCAATGGACTCCTCATGAATCGCACACCCACACTGCGCAAGCTTCCCGTCACCGTCATCTCCGGGTTTCTCGGCGCGGGTAAGACCACGCTCGTCAATCAGTTGCTGCAGCAGCGCGCGCCGGGTTCGATCGGCGTGGTCGTCAACGAATTCGGCGAAGTCGGCATCGACGGACAATTGATCCTCGCCGAAGAACAGGCGATGGTCGAAATCAATAACGGCTGCGTGTGCTGCACGGTGCGCGCGGACCTCGTCAGCAGTGTGAAAGCGCTGCTGGCGCGCCCGCGGACCGCTGCTGCGCCCATGCACCGGCTGATCGTCGAGACATCCGGACTCGCCGATCCGGCGCCGGTCCTGCAAACGTTCCTGGCCGATCCCGACCTACGCGAAGCCGTGGATCTCGAATCGGTCGTCACCGTGGTCGACGCACTGCATCTGCGCCGCCAACTCGACGACGACATTGCGCGCGAACAGGTGGCCTTCGCCGACGTCATTCTGATCAACAAGCTCGACCTGATCACGGAAGACGAGCTTATCGCTGTCGAGCGAACGATCCGTTCATTGAATCCAACCGCCGCCATCATCACCTCGACCCGTTCGCCAATCCGCGCGGACGCTCTGCTGGGTATGCGCCGCTTCTCGCTCCCCACGCTGCTTGCGATCGAGCCCGATCTGCTCGACGAAGGCGCTCACGACCACGAACACGACGCGTCGATTCAATCGTGCGCGCTGGTCGAAAAGGGCGACCTCGATGCGACGCGCTTTAGCCGTTGGATCAACGAACTCGTGCAACAGCAAGGCCAGCAACTGATGCGGATGAAAGGGGTTCTCAACTTCCACGCCGAAGCGCGGCAGTTTCATTTCCATAGCGTGCACATGTTGCTGGAGGCCGAACCAGGACGCGCATGGCTGAAGGACGAGCCGCGCGAGAACAGGTTCGTGTTCATCGGTCGCAATCTGAATTTTTCGCAACTACGTGAATCGTTTCTCAGCTGTATCCACTAGCCCAACTTACCTCGAGGATTCTGCAATGAAGAAGACTGATGCGCTTACCGTCAGTATCGGCTTGCTCGCCGTCGTCGACACCTACGTCACGGCAACGGTGTTTCCAGTCCCGGTTTGGGTCACCTTTATCGCGTGGGCTTCGTTCTTCGTGGTCGGCGGCGGTCCGCGCGGCTTCGTGCAGAGCGTCGCATCCAACCTCACCGGCCTCGTCATCGCGTCGCTCTCGCTGCTGGCCGTCGCCAATGCCGGCCCGACGCCGCTCGTCGCAGCGATTTGCGTCGGTGTCGGGAGTGCGGCGATGGTGCAGGTATCGAAACTGAAGCTGCTGAATGTGCTGCCGGCCGTCGTGTGGGGCTTTGCTTCGACGGTCGGCACCACCGTCGCCACGGGCAAGGCGATTACCACACTCAGCATTCAGAACCCCGCGCTGGTGGCTGCCGCCGCGCTCGTCACCGGCGCCGTATTCGGCATCGTCTCCGAAGCGTTCGGCGACGCGCTGAGCCACAAGCCTCAGCATCAACTCAACTGATCTCACACTTCACGAACCGCACACCATGAAACTACAGCACAGCCTTGGGGGGCTCGAAAACCTCGGCCCCGTCAATGTCGAGACACGAGTTTTCGTCGAGCCGTGGGAGAAGCGCATTTTCGGCATTCATACGGTGATGATGGCGGAAAGCACGCATCTGTCGGACGCGCTGCCAAAGTACCCGGTAGCAACGTTGCCTACCGCGTTCAGGAATACGTGGACCTGGGCGTCGCTGCGCACCGGCGCCGAAGGCATGCAGCCGTTCGAATACTTCAAATACCGGTACTACGAAAAGTGGCTGATGGGGATTTCGCAATTCTTCATCGATCAGGGTTACGTATCGGCCGACGAACTTGCGCAGAAGACCGCGCATTACCGCGCCCATCCGGAAGCGCCGCTGCCGGAACAGCCGAGTCCGGCAATCGCCTCGCAGATCAGCGACTACCTTGCAAAAGGCGATTCGGGACTGAACGCACTGAAGCAGGCACCGCGTTTCGAATCCGGCGCCGAGGTGTGCATAGCCGATCCGGCCGCCGTCGATCACACGCGTTTGCCCGGCTATCTGCGCAACAAGCGCGGCGTGATCGACTTCGTCTATCCGGGTGCCTACTCCTACTTCGTTTCGACCGGACCCGACGGCATCGGCGAGCCGATGCCCGTCTATCGCATTGCGTTCAAAGCCGAGGACATCTGGGGCAAGGACAAGAGCGAACCGAACACGACGATCTACGCCGATCTATACGAAGCGTATCTCGACGCATCGAACTGAATCTCTACACCTATCATCTGATACAGAACCACCATGAGTGAACTATTCAAATACGACGAAGAACGCGAGGCCGCGAGCGCAGCCAAAGTACGGGCGCTCGAAGCGCTTCTGATCGAGAAAGGGGTGCTGGGCAGCGACTCGGTCGATACCGTGCTCAGTCATTTCGAAACGATGGCCGGCCCGTTCAATGGCGCGAAAATCGTGGCGCGCGCATGGATCGATCCGGCGTTCAAGGCACGCCTTGTCGAAGACACACCAAAGGCGATTGCGGAAATGGACTTCCCGGCCGGAATGGAAGGCGCGGAAGGCGAACACATGGCCGCAGTCGCCAACGGCGACGGTGTTCACAACCTCATCATCTGCACGCTTTGCTCCTGCTATCCCTGGCCGGTGCTGGGTCTGCCGCCCTACTGGTACAAGGACCCGGTGTTCCGCGCGCGCGGCGTGCGCGAACCGCGCGCCGTGCTGAAGGAGTTTGGCGTGCCGGTTTCGGACGATACGGAAGTCAAGGTATGGGACAGCAGCGCGCAAATCCGCTGGTTCGTCATCCCGGAGCGGCCCGCCGGCACCGAAGGCATGAGCGAAGTGGAACTGGCGGCGCTCGTCACGCCGGAAGCGATGATGGGTGTGGCGCTGGTGCCCTCGCCTTCCGCCTCGCCGTGGCAGGCGGTCTGATCATGTTTACCCGTTTCGAGGAATATGCCGCTTCCAGCATGCTTGGTAGTCCGGACTCTCCGCCGCGCATGCAAGGCAAACTGCTGTTCGACAAGCCATGGGAACGGCAGGCATTCGGGCTCGCGCTTTCGTTGTCGAAGGCGGGGCACTTCGAGTGGGAAGACTTCCGTCAGAATCTCATGGCGTCCATCGCCGAATGGGAAGACGGATACTGCGCGGGGCAGCCGCCGTGGGATTACTACGAGCGCTTTCTGCTCGCCCTCGAAAAGACCGTGACGCAGGCCGGGGTGCTGTCGGCCACCGACATGGCATCGCTGGATCTGCGCGCATTGCGTCCGTCCGGCAACTGAGCCGTGCCCTTGCTTCCGGCGTTCAGGCAGGGGCGCGAAGCGCGCGCCATATCGCGCAACGCCGTTTCATCAGGATACCTATCATGCTCAAGCAACTGTCCAATGTACTCAGCGGATCCGATCCGCAGGTCCAGCGCAAGCTCCTCGGCATCTACAGCCTGCTGTTGGTGACTAATGCCGCCGCGTGGATCTGGGCGTTCGTGTCGTTCCGGGACCACCCGGTCCTGCTCGGCACCGCGTTGATTGCCTACGGACTCGGCTTGCGCCACGCGGTCGATGCCGATCACATTGCCGCGATCGACAACGTGACCCGTAAGTTGATGCAGGATAAAAAGCGTCCTGTCGCCGTGGGCTTTTTCTTCTCGCTCGGTCACTCGACCATCATCGTCGTCGCCTCGCTCGCGGTCGCGGCAGTCGCAGGCGTGTTGAGCACGCGCTTTGTCCAATACAAGGAATTGGGTGGACTGATCAGCACATCGGTATCGACCCTCTTCATGTTCGCCATCGCGTTCCTGAACCTGCTGATTATGAAATCGATCTTCCAGGCATGGCGTCACATACGCGCAGGCGGCGCCTACGTCGACGACGACTTCGACATGTTGCTAGCCGATCGCGGCTTCCTCGCGCGGATCTTCCGGCCTATGTTCCGGCTCGTCGGACGCAGCTGGCACATGTTCCCGCTTGGCTTTCTGTTCGGACTGGGTTTCGATACCGCGACCGAAGTGAGCCTGCTCGGCATGTCGGCGTCGCAGGCTTCGCACGGCATTTCGCCATGGGCGGTGATGGTGTTCCCGGCGCTCTTCAGCGCGGGGATGTCGCTGGTCGATACGCTCGACGGCCACCTGATGCTCGGCGCCTACGGCTGGGCGTATCTAAAGCCGATTCGTAAGATCTACTACAACATGACGATCACGCTGGTGTCGGTCGCGGTTGCGCTGCTGGTCGGCACGATCGAGGCGCTGGGCCTGATTTCTGACCACTTGAAGCTCGAAGGCAAGCTGTGGGATGCTATCGGTACGTTGAACGACAACTTCGGTACGCTGGGCTACGTCATCATCGGCGTCTTCGCCGCGAGCTGGATCGTATCGATGGTGCTTTACCGGGCCCGGCGCTTCGACGAACTCGGGACAAGCCGCTAGGCGAGCGCATGCGGCACGCGCCGCGCCAGCCTCGGCTCCATTTGACTGACACCTATGCGCAAGATCACCGTCGGAATGGTCCTGTTCCCAGGATTCCAGCTGCTCGATATCGCGGGCCCCAAGGACGCCTTTGCGGAAGTCCGCATTCTCAGTCAGGGGGCGTGCGAATACGAGATGCTGACAGTCGGCACGACGCGGGGCAGTGTGCTGTCTTCCAGCGGACTGACGGTCATGCCGGACCGGACCATCTTCGATCCGTGTCCGCATTTCGACACGGTAATCGTGCCCGGCGGCCTCGGTGTATTCGAAGTACTCGAAGACTCGACGCTTAGCGAATGGCTCGTGAAGCAGCACAAGAGTTGCAGGCGGATCGCCGCTATCTGTAACGGCGTTTTTGCTTTCGGCGCCGCCGGCATGATCGATAACCGTACGGTCACGACACACTGGATGGACGCCACGCGTCTTTCGGCGATGTTTCCGAAGGTGAAGGTCGAACCCGACCAGATCTATGTAAAAGACAGCGGCCTCTACACGACTGCGGGCGTGACCGCCGGCATCGATCTCGCACTGGTCATGATCGAAGAGGACTTCGGCAAGAAAATGGCGCTCGACGTCGCGAAATATCTGATCGTGTACGTGCGTCGCGCGGGCGGCCAATCGCAGTTCAGCCCGCTGCTGGAAACTCAAGCCGCCAGCGATTCCCAGATCCAGTCAATTCAGGAGTACCTGCTCGACAATCTTCATCTGAACCATACGACCGCGTCGCTTGCGCACCGGTTAAAAATGAGTCCGCGCAATCTGTCCCGCATCTTCACCAAGGAATGCGGCGTCAGTTTGATCGCATTCCTGAACGACGCGCGCATCGACGCCGCGCGTCGCTACCTCGAAAGCACCCGCCACCCGATTGGCGAAATCGCGAAGCGTTGCGGCTTCGAGAGCGCGGACACACTTCGGCGTACGTTTAGCCGCCGGCTTCAGATCAGTCCCGCCGAATACCGGCAGCGCTTTCGCTCCGGCGATCAGCTGAACGACAGGGCTGCTGCTCTCCGTCATCGATGACGAGGGCGATCGCGAATCGCGCGAATTGCACGCGATCCTCGATACGCGTCCTGGTTTCGGTGAACCCATTGTGGCCTTCAGGCCGAGTACGGCCGAGACCCTTGAGCGCACGCACACCCTGTCCAGAGCGAGCCATTTGCATGTCGCCGTCCATCACGCCGAAGCTCATTGGCTGCCGCTGTCAATCGATCCGCAGCGGATCACCGTCGAATTCGACCAGGCAGCCGAAGCCGCCATGAAACAGCGCTTCACGCGCATCTTCCGCCTTTCCCGTTGCCGCGATCTCAGCCGCGTACAGTTCGGCATCGTCTTCCGGCACGAACCCGAGATAGCGTACATTGGCGTTGTCCCAGCGATTGCGCGCGTTATTGGATACGCCATACACGACCGCGAAGTGAAATTCCGGATAGTCGATACAGCGGCGCGCCACCTGCACCATGTCGCGATGGCTGATCCATGTGAAGAGGTGACGCGGTGCGGTTGGCCGGTCGTCCGGGCGGAACGAGCCGATGCGAATGCATGCAACCGACATGCCGTGCTTGTCGGCGTACATCCGGCCAAGCGCCTCGCCGAACACCTTCGAGATGCCGTAGCGGCTATCAGGGCGCGGCTCGACGCTGTTGTCGATCATCCGGTCGCGACGATGAAAGCCCACCGCATGGTTTGAACTCGCAAACACCACGCGCTTGACGCCCGCTTGCCGCGCCGCTTCGAACACGTTGTAGCAACCCTCGATGTTCATATCGCGGATGCGCTCCCAGCGAGCCTCGTCAGGAATGCCGGCAAGATGCACGACGACGTCGACACCCTCCATGGCCGGGAGAAGATCCTCGAGCCGCGTGATGTCCGCGGTCACGATTTCCTCGCCTGCCTGCGCCGGCGCCTGCGGCGCAATATCGGCGAGGCGCAGTGCATAGTGCCCCTGGAAACCGGCGCGGAGCACACGTCCAATGTGACCGGCCGCGCCGGTAATCAGTACTCGAGTCATTGATACCCTCTCTGTGATTCAGCAAATACGGTTAATCGGTTGCGCCCTTCTGTACCGCGTAGCCGGCCGAGCGGCGATGGTGCGCTTCAAGATACGCGTCGCGCGATGGCACCAGGTGTTCCCGGCACAGCTTGATCAACGATTCCCGGTCGCCGGTTCGAAGCGCCTCGATCATCTGGTGGTGCTCGGCGCGCGCCTTCTCCAGATACTGAGGAAACACGATAGACACCGAACGGATGGCATGCGTGCGGCGTTCATATTCGCGAATCGCCTCGGTTAGAACCTGGCTTTCCGACAACGCAAAGAACGCATGGTGAAAGGCCATGTTCGCGCGGAACACGCGCCGCAGATCGCCTGCGATGGCTGCTTCGTCGTGCTCTGCCTGAATTGCCGTCAACGCATCGAGCGCCTCGCTACTGACCGGAAAAACAATACGCCTCGCCGCGTCGGCTTCCAGCAGTTCGCGCAGCGCATACAGTTCAGTGACCTCGCGCGGTGTAAACGACTTGACCACCGCGCCCACATTCTTGCGGCGCTCCACCAGGCCGCGCCGCTCCACCTCCGCCAGCACCTGACGTGCAACGTGGCGTTTCAGGTTGAAGCGCTCGCACAGATCGTCTTCCACGAGCCGTTCGCGCGGATGCAGAACGCCCAGAACGATCTGTTCCTCGAGCTCGTCCGAGACGCTGCGCAGCGTCTCGTCGACATTGCGGTCGCGTTCGACCGTCTTCGCAGTGGGTGCATCGGAGCGTTTGGGCGTGGCAGCGTTGCTCATAAAAGGGTCCGCAAAATGATCCAAGCCGCGAGCCTATACGAAAAAATGACCTTAATCCTTCTTTCCGTTGCCGGGCACGGTTGCAGTCATCCGGGCAGCTTGCAGAAAGTCGAAGTCGCAGCCCTCGTCTGCCTGCGTGATCGTCGTCAGGAAGAGCTTGCGATAACCACGCTCGTCAGGATTGACCTCGCGCGTCGGCAACGCCGCGAGACGAGTTGCAATTTCTTCGTCACCAAGGGCAAGTTCGATCGACCGCTCGGCCACGCTCAGGCGAATCCGGTCGCCCGTTTGCACGATCGCGAGGGGACCGCCGATAGCCGCTTCGGGTGTGACGTGCAAGACCACTGTGCCGGACGCCGTTCCGCTCATGCGGCCGTCCGAAATGCGCACCATGTCCTTCACACCCAGGCGGCCGAGCTTGCGCGGAATCGGAATGTAGCCCGCTTCCGGCATTCCGGGCGCACCGACCGGACCGATCCGCTTGAGCACGAGGACGTCGTCCGCCTCCACGTCCAGTTCCGGATCGTCGATGCGAAGAGCCAGGTCCTCCGCGTCCTCGAAAACAACGGCCCGCCCTTCGTGCTCCATCAGGCTGGCGCTTGCCGCGGACTGCTTGATGATCGCGCCGCCCGGCGCGAGGTTGCCACGCAGCACCGCAATGCCGCCTTGCGGAAAGATCGGGCGGTCAAACGGGCGGACGACTTCTTGCGCGAAGCTCGCCGGAGCGGCATCCAGTTCCTCGCCGAGCGTACGGCCGGTCACAGTGAGCGCATCGAGATGCAGCAGCCCTCTTATCTCGCGCATCACCGTGGTCAACCCACCGGCGCGATGCAGGTCTTCCATGTAGTGCTGCCCAGACGGCTTCAAATCGACGAGCACCGGCGTTTCACGCGCCATCCGGTCGAGCTGCTGAAGGTCGATGCGAATCCCGAGCCGGCCCGCGATTGCCGTGAGGTGAATGATGCCGTTGGTCGAGCCGCCGATTGCGAGCAGCACCCGCAACGCGTTTTCGATCGCCTTGGGCGTCAGGATGGTCGCCGGACTCAGGTCCCGCCCGATCATGGCCACGGCCTGCGCGCCGGTGCGCTCCGCAATGCGGATGCGGTCGGCGGTCACGGCAGGCGCGGACGCACCGCCCGGAAGCATCATGCCCAAGGCTTCCGCGATGCAAGCCATCGTGCTCGCGGTTCCCATCACCGAACAGGTTCCGACCGTTGCCACGAGCTGATTGTTGACCGCTTCGATCTCGGCTTCGTCGATCTGGTCGCCGCGGAAACTCGCCCAGAAACGACGGCAGTCCGTACATGCCCCCACCCGTTCACCGCGATGCGAGCCCGTGAGCATGGCACCCGTCACCAGTTGAATGGCCGGAACGCCCGCCGCCGCCGCACCCATCAACTGGGCCGGGACGGTCTTGTCGCAGCCACCGATCAGCACCACCGCATCCATTGGCTGGGCCCTGATCATCTCCTCCGTGTCCATCGACATCAGGTTGCGCAGGTACATGCTGGTCGGATGCGAAAAGCTCTCGGCAATCGAAATCGTCGGAAATTCGACCGGCAGCCCGCCAGCCAGCATCACGCCGCGCTTGACCGCCTCGATCAATTGCGGCGCGTTGCCGTGGCACGGGTTGTAGGCGCTGCCCGTGTTCGCGATGGCGACGATGGGACGCGATAGCGCGTCGTCGGTATAACCCGCGCCCTTGATGAACGCCTTGCGTAGAAAAAGCGAGAAACCTTCGTCGCCGTAGTTCGTCAGGCCCTGCCGCAAGCCGCTTTTCTTCTCGCTCATTATCGCTCCTAGATCGTCAATGAGATTATCAATAATCTTGACGGGAATGTTACCGATACTTATAGTCTGTCTGCAAGCGATTCTTTTTGATCGCGCTCGATGCCGCCTGGCAACTCTCTCCAACAGCATTCCGCGAGGTCTTCATGAAGCATGTCGTGGCCTATCGTCCGTTGCCTCCTGCCGTGCTGGGGCTACTCCGTGAGCACTGTTCCGTCGAACTGGTCGACGTATCCTCCGGCGACCTCGCGCCGTTCAGGCGCGCCCTGGGCACGGCTCACGGCATGGTCGGCAACAATCTCAAGATTACGCCTGAGATCCTCGATGCAGCGCCTGTGCTTCAGGTCGCGTCCACCATTTCGGCCGGCTTCGATGCATTCGATGTCCCCGAACTCTCGCGCCGCGGCATCGTTCTGACGAATACGCCGGAAGAAGTCACAGAAACCACCGCCGACCTCGTGTTCAGTTTGATTCTCGCGACCGCCCGGCGCATCTCCGAACTCGCCGACTGGACCCGGCGCGGCCAGTGGACGCGTACTGTCGGCGAGGCGCAATTCGGTGTCGACGTGCATCACAAAACGCTGGGAATCGTCGGGCTTGGGCGCATTGGCAGCGCGGTTGCCAGGCGGGCCGCCCTCGGCTTCGGCATGGACGTGATCTATTCCAACCGCTCGCGCAACCCCGAAGCAGAGGAACGCTACGGCGCGCAATGGCGCCCGCTTCCCGAACTGCTCGCGACTGCGGATTTCGTCTGCGTGCTTGTGCCGCTATCGCCCGCCACCGAGCGCCTGATCGGTAGCGCGGAACTCGGGACCATGAAGCCTTCGACCATCCTCATCAACTGCGCTCGCGGACAGGTCGTCGACGAGGCCGCCCTCATTGCGCATCTTCGTGAAGGCCGCATTCTCGGCGCCGGTCTCGATGTGTTCGAACGCGAACCGGTGGCGCCGGACTCGCCGCTGCTCCAGTTACCGAACGTGGTAGCGGTGCCGCATATCGGTTCCGCTACGCGACAAACGCGCGAGAACATGGCCATGCGCGCGGTGCGCAATCTCATCGATGCACTCGACGGCCAGCTCTCGTCGACCTGTGTCAATCCTGAAGCGCTCCACGCCCGCTCGTCTGCGCAACAGATCGCCGGCTGAATGGCGCGAAATACTGTCACTTCAATCAAAAGGAACACGTGATGACCTCAGTCAACCGGCCCCGCGGCGTCTACTCGCCCGTGGTCACGCCGTTCACGAGAGACCTTCTTCCCGATCACGAGCGCTATGTCCGTCATTGCCGATGGCTGATCGAACAGGACGTCGGACTCGCTGTTTTCGGCACCAACTCGGAAGCGAATTCGCTGGCCGTCAGCGAGAAAATGAAACTGCTCGAAACGTTGGTTGGCGCGGACATTCCGGTCGATCGCCTGATGCCAGGCACCGGCAGTTCCGCACTCACCGACACCGTCGAACTGACACGCCATGCGCTTTCGCTGGGCGTGAACAATGTGCTGATGCTACCGCCGTTCTACTACAAGGGCGTCACCGACGAAGGCCTGTTCCGCAGCTATGCGCAGATCATCGAGCGCGTGGGCTCCGACGCATTGCGCATTTACCTGTATCACATCCCGCCGGTGTCCCAGGTGCCGCTCAGCCTGGCGCTGATCGAGCGGCTGCTAGCTGCTTTCCCGGGCGTAATCGCCGGCGTGAAGGACAGTTCGGGCGACTGGAGCAACACCCAGGCCATGCTCGAGCGCTTCCAGCCGCATGGCTTCGATGTGTTCGCCGGCAGTGAAACCTTTTTGCTGGCCACCATGCGCGCGGGGGGCGTCGGCTGTATCACGGCAACCGGCAACGTCAATCCAGCGGCGATCGTGCAGTTGTATCGTCACTGGCAATCGGCCGACGCCGATGCCCGTCAGGCAGCACTGGATGCCACGCGCGCGGTGTTCGCCAGGTTTCCGATGATCCCCGCGCTCAAGGCAGCGATCGGCGTGTATTCGAACGACCCCGAGTGGGGCGTCGTACGTCCTCCCCTCGTCGATCTGACGCCAGCGCAGTGCGATGCGCTCGCCGCCGCCCTCCGCGAAATCGGCTTCTCGATGCCGGGGGTCGAAGTCGTCGCCTGATGTCGCGCAGAAACACCCGCCGGCTGCACGTACAACCGGCGGTTTCACCTGCTATTCGTTATTTCGGCTTCACGCCCAATCGTCGAGCGCGTATTCGTTCAGCGCGGCTTCATCGAAGTCGAATCCCAAGCCGGGACGAGTCGGCACGGTCAGCTTGCCGTCCGCGAACGACAGTTGCGTATCCACCAGCCGACGGAAATTCAGCACCTGATCGTCAGGAAAAAATTCGACATAGCGCGCGTTCGGCGTCGACGCCACCAGATGCACGTGCAGATCGTGAAACCAGTGCGGGCACATCGTCACGCCCACGGCCGCGGCCGACGCCGCAATCCGTCGCCATTCGCTGATCCCGCCGCATACCGCCGCGTCCGACTGAAGGATCATGGCCGCGCGCTTGTCGAGCAGCGCCTGATGCCGCCAGCGCCCCGCTTCTATCTCACCGGTCGCAACGGTCACCGGCGTGCGCCGACTCAGTTGCGCATGGCTTTCCACGTCATCCGGACTGAAGGGCTCTTCTATCCAGTACGGATTGAATGGCTCGTACCGGCGCATGTATTCGAGCGCGGTCGGAACGTCGGACCAGGCGTTGTTGGCATCGAGCATCAGCAGCACGTCGTCGCCGATCGCTTCTCGCGCCGCCCTGATCCGCGCTTCCTCGCTGCGCGGATCGAGCCGCCCCACCTTCATCTTCACGGCGCGAAACCCCAGCGCCACGTAACCCGCCATCTCTTCGCCGAGATGCTCTGGCGTCTTGCCTTCGAGGTAATAGCCACCGCTGGCATAGGCCGGCACGGTGGCGCTACATGTGCCGCCGAGATAGCGGCTCAACGGCAGGCCGGTCGCGCGTGCATTGCGATCCCACAAGGCGATGTCGATGATGGACAGCGCGCGCATGACCGAGCCGGCACGCCCTTGCAGCAATGACTCGTCGTACATGGCGCACCACAGGCCTTCGACATCGAGTGCGGCGCGCCCGCGCAACAGCGGCGCGAACAATTCGCGCACGGCATACGTGACCAGCATGCCGGCGCGATTGCCGCTGTAGCAAAAGCCGATGCCGTAGTGGTCGTCGGCTGTCCTGACGCGCACGACCGTGTAGTCGCGGGCAGTGACGAGACGGGTCGAGAATGCTGTGTGACGGTCAAGCGGCACCCGGATGGTGCGCGCCTCCACCGAAACGATCCGCGCAGGGGCCTGATAGTCGGTATGCTCAGGTTCAACGATGACGTGTTTCATAGCAATAGATCGACTCGAAAAAATAACGATGCTCACGGGACCGATCGTGCAGCCGCGCGCACGGTCGCAGTAGGTTGGCCGCGTGTCGCCCTGACGGCTCGCGTGGCAGGGCGGGCCGCTTATGCCGCGGTGGTGTGCGTCTCGACTGTCCCGGCTGCCGCGCGCCGGCCGATGACCAGCAGCATTGCCAGCACGCCAACCAGATCGACCGCAGCGCCGAGCATGAAGCCGCTGCTGTAACCGCCAAGGTACTGGACCGCTAAACCCATCATGGTCGGACCGACGATGCCCGAAATGTTGCTCATCAGGTGAACAAAGCCGCTTACGCCCCCAAGATGCCTGCCCGGCACAAGTTCGTGCATGATGGCCCAGCACGCTTGCGACGAAGCCGTCAGGAACAGCACGGCGAACGCGACCAGCAGTACTGCGGGTGTTACGGAATCGACCATGCTCACGCCCACGAGGGCGAGACCCGAGAGCGCGAGCGGCACGATCGCCGAGACCTTGCGCGCCAGCAGTTTGTTGCTCGCGCGCTTGAAATACGCGTCGGCGACGAGGCCGCCGCCGAAGTATCCGATCCCGCCGCATGCCCATGGCACTGCGCTCAGAATGCTCATGTGCTTCATGTCCAGATGCAGCGCATTGGTGAAATAGCTCGGCATCCAGGAGATGAACACGAACAGCGTGTAGTTCACCGCGAACAGGCCGACGCCGAGCGCGAGCGTGCTCGGACGAAACAGGTAGCTGCGCAGCGGCGTGCTTTCGTCGCCGCCTTCTGCCGGATGTGCCGCGTTGCGGCTCGCTTCGACCATCTCGCGTTCGGCCTGACCGACCCACGCGCTTTGCGCCGGCTTGTCGGTCGCGAATATGCGCCAGGCGACGATCCACGCCAGGCCGAACGCCGCGATAATGACAAACGACGTGCGCCAGCCGTAAGCAATGGCAATCAGTCCGACCACCGGCCCCGCGATCGCGCTGCCTACCGTCTGGCCGGAAAAGGTAAAGCCGACCATCGTCGCGGTTTCATGCCGGGGAAACCAGTTGGTGATGGTCCGGTTGGTCGTCGAATTCATCGGACCCTCGCCGAAACCGAACAATGCCCGGAAGATCAGCAGCGTGCCGAATCCCGTCGCGGCCGCAGTCAACCCGCAAAGAATGGACCAGGTGCCCATCGCCCAGGAAAACACCCTGCGCGGTCCGTACTTGTCGGCAAGTTGTCCGCCGACGAATGCGAAGATGGAATAGCCGAAGAAAAAACTGCTGAACACCACGCCGAGTTGCGACGGCGAAAGACTCAGCTCCTTGTTGAGGACAGGTGCGACTACACCAAGCGCCGCGCGGTCCATATAATTGATCGCGCCCGCAATAAACAGCAGCAAGGCGACAACATAGCGATACTTCCCTGTCTTCATTTTGTCTCTATTCCATGTAATTTAGGATACCGAATTCTGTTATCTGGCACTTCTGTCGAGTGCCATGGAAGTCCTACTTGTTGACAAGTCTTGCGGGAAGCTGCGTCAAGATGAGACATGCGGAGACGATCAGCGACCCCGCAATCAGGAACAGACTCGAATCAAGTGAATGCGTGACCGTCTTTAGCCACCCCACAAGCGCAGGACTGACGAATCCTGCGAGATTGCCAGTCGAATTGATCAAGGCAATGCCCGCGGCCGCACCGGTGCCGCCGAGAAAGGACGTGGGCAAGGCCCAGAACATGGGTAAGGCCGTAATCACGCCCGAAGCGGCAAGCGTCAGACCAAGCAACGCAATATATGTATTGTTGCCCGCGTAGGCGCACATCACGAAGCCCGCAGCCGCCATGCATTGCGGCACGACGACGTGCCAGCGGCGCTCACGTGTACGGTCCGCGTGGCGGCCGACCACTATCATGAGAATCAAGGCGGCAAGATAAGGCACGACCGTCAGCAGGCCGATGGTGAAAGCGTCCGTGATTCCGGAACTCTTTATGATGGTTGGCTGCCAGAAGCCAACGGCATAAGAGCCCATCACAATGCCGAAGAGAATCGTGCACAAGGTCCAGACTTTGAGCGACGTGAAGACCTCGCGTACGGAGCCGTGACTTTTGGTGCGTGCTTCCGCTTCGATTTCCGATGCAATGAAATCGCGGTCCTGAACCGGCAGCCACTTTGCGTCCTTCACCCGGTCGTCGAGGAACCAGAAAATGACGGCTGCCAGGACCACGGCGGGGACCGCTTCCAGAATGAACAGCCACTGCCAACCGGCAAGCCCCGCATGCCCCGCCAGGCGCTGCATGATGAAGCCCGAGATCGGCCCGCCGACAATGCCCGCCACCGGGTTGCCCGCCATCAGGAACGCGATCATCTTGCCGCGCCGATGCGATGGAAACCAGTAGGTGAGATACAGCACCAACCCCGGAAAAAAGCCCGCTTCGGCCACGCCCAGAAAGAAACGCAATACGTAAAACATCGTGGGCGTCGTGACCCACGCGGTCGCAGCCGAGAGCACGGCCCAGGTGAGCATGATCCGGGCGATCCAGCGGCGTGCGCCGAGCCGGTGCAGCAGCAGATTGCTCGGCACCTCGAAGAAGAAATACCCGATGAAGAAGATGCCGGCGCCGAAGCCGTACATCGCCTCGCTGAAGTTCAGATCGTTGAGCATCTGGAGCTTGGCGAAGCCCACGTTGACCCGATCCAGATACGCGACCACGTAGCAGACGAACAGCAAGGGCATGAAGCGCCAGGTCACTCGCGTGTAGATGGAGTTGCTTGCCGCGCTGTCAGGTATTCGTATTGCCGGGGTTTGGGTACTCAAGGGCTGTCTCCACTGTTTGGTTGGACTAGCTAGGGGCGGCGGTTTTTCTTATGGGTGAAAATGGCCGTTCGCCCTTGCGACACGCCGAGCCACTGGGGACTCAACTCATGATGCCGATCTGCCACGGCACGAACTCGTGATCGCCTAACCCAAGCATTTCGCTCTTTGTGCGCTCGCCCGATGCGGCTGCAAGAATAGCGTCGAAGATTTTCTGGCCCGTGCTCTGAATCGACGCAATGCCATCCAGGATCCCCCCGCAGTTCAGATCCATGTCTTCGGTCAGACGCGTGTACATCGGCGTGTTGGTGGCGAGCTTCAGCGACGGCACGGGCTTGGCGCCGAACATCGAACCGCGGCCTGTGGTGAAGGCAATAAGATTTGCACCGCCTGCAATCTGACCCGTTGCGGAGACGGGGTCGAAACCGGGCGTGTCCATGAATACGAGTCCCGGTTGCTTTACCAGCTCGGCGTATCGATATACATCCATCAGCGGCCCGGTGCCGCCTTTCATCGCCGATCCAATCGACTTTTCGAAGATGTTCGCCAGTCCGCCCACCTGATTGCCAGGACTGACCTGACCGTTGATCTGAACGTCTCGGCCGACCGAATACACGTCTTTCCACCAGCGGATCCGCTCGATCAGCTTTTCGCCGACTTCGCGGCTGACCGCACGCCGCGTAAGCGTATGTTCCACGCCGTAGATTTCGGGTGTTTCGGAAAGGATGGCCGTGCCGCCATGACGGACCAGCAAGTCCATCGCCGCGCCGAGCGAAGGATTGGCGGTGATCGACGAAAAGCCGTCCGAGCCGCCACATTGCAGACCGATCTTCAGGTGGCTGGCGGGAACCGTCGTGCGCTTCACGCGATTGGCATCGGGTAACAGCGCCCGGACCGCGGCCACGCCGGCCTCGATGGTCCGGCGCGTGCCACCGCTCTCCTGCATGATGAACGTGTGCAGCCGCGAATCAGCCTTCAGGCCTTCCTGATCCATCAGTCCCGCCAGCTGGTTACGTTCGCATCCCAGCCCGACAATCAGCGCCGCGGCGAGATTGGGATGGCGCGCATAACCCGCCATCGTCCGGCGCAGCAGCGCCATCGGTTCACCGCTCATTTCCATGCCGCAACCGATCGAGTGCGTAAATGCAACCACTCCGTCTACGTTCGGGTAGTCCGCTAGCCGTTCCGGCGTGAACCATTCGGCGATCTTGTGTGCGACCGTGGCCGAACAATTGACGGTCGACAGCACGCCAATGTAGTTGCGCGTAGCAACCTCGCCGTTATCTCGCACGATCCCCTGGAACGTAGCGCGCGCGGCTTCGGGCACCATCTCGACGGGCCGGTAGTCCGCGCCGAATGCGTAGTCCCGGTCGAACTCGCGGAACTCGACGTTGTGGCTATGGACCATCGTGCCGGGCGCAATATCCGTCGCCGCAAAACCAATCACCACGTTGTATTTGCGAACCGGCTCGCCTTTCTTGATGAGCGTCGCCGCGATCTTATAGCCTGCGGCCACCTGGCTGCGGCAAACAAAATCTTCCGCCGGAACCGGCGTGCCGATTGCGACGTCGATGCGCGCGATTACCACATTGTCAGCGGGATGCAACCTGATCACCGGCCCGGTCACATTCTTGCTCGTCATCTCAGTCATCAGGCATTGCCCTTCCAGAAATTCGCGCGGGCGCTCAAAAAATAGCGGAAGACGAGTAATCGCTTTCTCGTATAGCCACTACAGTCAAT
Source organism: Paraburkholderia sp. TE9906 (assembly GCF_056279605.1). NCBI lineage: Bacteria > Pseudomonadati > Pseudomonadota > Betaproteobacteria > Burkholderiales > Burkholderiaceae > Paraburkholderia > Paraburkholderia sp. TE9906. The sequence goes on along the minus strand of NZ_JBWCCT010000010.1, from coordinate 139,167 downwards.
GCGCCACTGCTAGAAACATCAACATTTCAGGCATCTTATGGTACTTCAAGTTCGAATTCAAGAGAAAGCGCTTACTCATTTCGCTTTATACTACCTGTCGTGCCGCCGCAGAGGCGGAAATGCCGGGCCCCCGAACAGGAGATTGAGATGTGGCAACAAGCTGAGCGATACCCCGACCCCCGGGTGATTTCGCTAGACCCTTCCTTCGATAAATACCGCGTGGCCTTTTCGGCTGTCGAGCGGCTGGCTACCGGCTACCGGTGGACTGAAGGTCCGGTATGGTTCGGCGATGGGCGCTACCTGCTCTGGAGCGACATTCCGAACAACCAGATGCTGAAATGGGAGGAGGAAACGGGCGTGGTCAGCGTGTTCCGAAAACCCTCCAACTACGCGAACGGCAACACTCGCGACAGGCAAGGGCGGCTCGTTACATGCGAGCACGGCCGCCGTGTTACACGCACCGAATACGACGGCAGCATCACCGTCCTTCTCGAATCCTTTGAAGGCAAGCCGCTTAATTCCCCCAACGATCTGGTGGTGAAGTCGGACGGTTCTATCTGGTTCACTGATCCGCCGATGGGCATTTCCGGGCACTACGAAGGAATCAAGGCAGAGCAGGAACTGCCGCACTCCGTGTATCGGATCGATGGCGTGACGGGCGAAGCGTCCATCGTCACTCGCGACTTGAAAGGGCCGAACGGCCTGTGCTTTTCACCCGACGAGAAGCTGCTTTACATCATCGAATCGCGCGGTGTGCCCAACCGGATGATCCACGTTTATGAAATGGACGCGGACGGCCGCGGAATCGGTAAAGGACGAATGTTCTATGACGCGGGGGCCGGCACGATCGACGGAATGCGCGCGGACATCGACGGCAATTTGTGGTGCGGCTGGGGCATGGGCAATGACGAACTCGATGGCGTCATGGTCATTTCGCCGCAAGGAAAAATGATTGGCCGAATCGCCCTGCCCGAGCGCTGCGCGAATTTGTGTTTTGGCGGACGCGCGCGTAACCGGCTGTTCATGGCATCGTCGCAGTCCATTTACGCGGTGCACGTCAACACGCAGGGCGCCTTGGGTGGATGACCCGGTTGGCCGCGAAACGTATCCCGGCCACCGGCATGCGCCGGTGGCGACACTCACTTCGAAACACTGACTGATAACCCCGACATGCAAAGCAAACCCGTATTGACCGTTGTAGAAGCGACCAGAATCCTCGAAGCCGCGCGCGCGGAAGCCGAGAAAAACCAGTGGGCCGTCACCATCGCGGTCGTGGATGACGGAGGTCATCTGCTGAGCCTGCTCCGTCTCGACGGCTGTGCGCCGATAGGCGCTTACATCGCGACCGAAAAAGCGCGTACCTCAGCGCTCGGCCGACGTGAATCGAAGCAGTACGAAGACATGATCAACGGCGGGCGGACCGCGTTTCTGAGCGCACCGCTGGCCGGCACACTGGAAGGCGGCGTCCCCGTTCTGATCGACGGGCACGTCGTGGGCGCGGTGGGCGTGTCCGGTGTCAAGCCGGATCAGGATTCGCAAGTGGCCAGAACCGCAGCAAACAGTCTCAACGGCTGATCGATTGATTGATCGTTGAGCGGGACCGGCGTCGACAGCGAAGCATTCTGGAAAGGCCTCGTTGTCTATATAGCCATGAATCGATGCGATTTCACGACCTGCCGTTTGCCCCACTTCGGCTGTGGCGATACAAGTACCGCTCATCGGCCTAAGCGGACGGTGGTCGATCCCAAGGCGGTTCATCGCCAAACGCCCCGGCGAGGTAGTCGACAAACCGGCGCACTTTGAGCGGTATGCGCCGCGCGCTCGGATAAACCGCCTGAATGGTCAGATCAGCCGCGCGATAGGCCGGCAGCAGCGCTACGAGCTCGCCGCGCCGGATGTGCGCGCCGAACACGAAGGTCGGACCGTACACGATGCCTGCTCCGGCAAGCGCGGAGGCGAGCAGCATCTGCGTATTGTTGGCCGTCATCCGGCAAGGTCCGTTGATGACGTGCGCGCGGTTTTTCCCGTCGCGCAACGTCCAGTCGCCTGCCGAGACGGCCTCGCTGAAAGCAAGCCGTTGCGCATGCACCAGGTCGTCCGGCTTGCGCGGCGTTCCATGGCGCTCGAGGTAGGCGGGAGACGCACACACGACCATTCGGCACGGCGCAAGCCGGCGCGTCACAAGCCCCGGGTCCTCCAGCCGTCCGATCCGGATTGCGACATCAACGCCCGCATCGATGAGATCCACGTAGCGGTCTCCGAGCAGCACTTCCACGTTGACGTGCGGATGGTCATCCAGATAGCGCGCCACAACCTCGCCCAAATGCATCGCCCCGAACGTGACCGGCGCCGCGACGCGCAGCACACCGCGCGCCGTGCCTTGCGAGTCGCTCGCTTCCCGCCTCGCTTCGTCGAAGGCTTCGAGAATCCGCTTGCAGCGTTCGTAGTAAGTCTGACCCGTGTCGGTCAGACTCAAGCGCCGGGTGGTGCGCTGGAGTAGCCGTGCATTCAGTTCGGCCTCGAGAGCGCTCACGTGCTTGCCGGCCATCGCTGCCGATAACCCGAAGCGGCGTGCGGCCGCGGCAAAGCTACCCTCCTCGACAGCGGCGACGAATACGCCGAGGCTCGTAAGCCGGTCCATTTTGATTTCCCCATTCGATAACATGATTATCGATTGAACACACCAATCCGGCAATTATCAAGCTGACAACTTGAATCTACTATTCGGGCACCAGCTAACGGACAGGGGCACGGAAATGGAAATCAGGTCGAACGGTACGCGGATTCACGTCATGCAGCGGGGCAGCGGCGAGTTGGCGCTGGTGTTCCTGCACTACTACGGCGGCTCGTCGCGCACATGGAACGCGGTAGCGAGCGCATTGCCCGACCGGTATCGAATCGTTGCCACCGATCACCGTGGCTGGGGCGATTCCGAGGCGCCCGCCGACGGCTACCGCATTGCCGATCTTGCCGCCGATGCCGAAGGTGTCATCGAAGCACTGGGGCTGCGGCGTTACGTGCTGGTCGGTCATTCGATGGGTGGGAAGGTTGCCCAACTTATCGCATCGCGCCGGCCGGGCGGGCTCGACGGTCTTGTGCTCGTCGCGCCGTCGCCTCCGTCACCGATGTTCCTCTCCGACGAGCAACGTGCGACGTTGAGCGGCGCGTATCAGTCGCGCGAATCGGTCGAATTCGTTATCGATCACGTCTTGACCGCAAAACCGCTCGACGCCGCTCGCCGCGAGCAGGTCATCGAGGACAGCCTGAGGGCCGCACCGCAGGCTAAAGCGGCCTGGCCAGATGTGGCCATGCGCGAAGACATCACCGCCGCGGTGGCGTCAATCGACGCGCCGACCATCGTCATCTCCGGCGAACTCGACCAGGTGGATCGCGTCGCGACACTGCAGGCGGAACTGCTGCCTCGCATCCCGCACGCGGCGATGCACGTCCTGGCCGGAACGGGACACTTGTCGCCGCTAGAGGCGCCGGCCGAGGTGGCGCGGATCATCGCGCGATTCGTCGCAGCCATCGAGAACAAGTCAGTCGTGTGCAGTTCGCCCGAGCAGGTCCCGGCCGCTTTCGATGCCGCTCTGAACGCCGGCGATCTCGATGCCCTGCTCGGTATGTTTTGCAATCGAGCCACGATGCGGATGACGAATGGCGAGGTGGTACAGGAGAGCCCCGCCGACTTGCGCATGGGCCTCGCTCACTTGCTGGCACTGCGCCCACACATCCGTAACGACGTGCGTCGTGTACTGACGAGCGGCGACCTAGCCCTCGTCCTGCTCGACTGGACCCTGAACGTGACGCTACCGGACGGCCGGGAGCACGAAGAGTGCGGCACCGCTACGCAGGTTATGGAAAAGGGCCGCGACGGTGGCTGGAGGCTGCGGATCGCCAATCCGCCTGGGCTGAAGTGAATGGCACCACAGGCGTGACGTCCTTCGCATATCTAAAGGAGCGCAACGAGCGACGCTTGAGTGAGCGAATCTCACGCTGGCGGGTGCACCGAACTCTGGGGAGATCGGCGGATACATTGGACGTGGCGAACAGATGGTCGATGCGCTCGTCAAGTACGCGGATGCATACGCCGATCAGATGGAGCATGATTACGAGGTGTTTGTCGAAGCTCGCCGCTCAGGCTGGCTCGAAGCCCGCACCGACGTCGACATGGCGGCGGATTTCCGCGTCTGGTCATGGGGTCGCCGCGCGGTCCCGTTTCGAATCGCCCCGACATCGATCAGGCGTGCATGGACGATGTTCGACGTGGCCATTCACGTGCTCGCACATGTCGCGCCATACGAATTCGGGAGGGAACGGATGCACGCGCCGTCGAAATGGTCGTTCACATTGAGTGCCCTCGTGCTCGCTTCGTCCGCGATGGACCCCAGCTACGCCGTGGAGCGCGCGGCTATCACGGCCTCGGTCGCGGACAGTCCGTTGCGGGTCGTGATTGCGCCGATCGCGCCCTTCGTGTTGCCGCAAACCACGACGCCGGCAGGCTTCAGCATCGACCTATGGACCGAAGTGGCGCGCCGCATGCGCGTGGACTTCACATGGGTAGTGATTTCGGCGCGGGCCGATGTGCTGCCCACCTTGCAGCGCGGTCAGGCGGATGTCGCGATATCTGCTGTCACCATGACGCCGGAGCGCGAAAAGATCGTGGACTTTTCGCTTCCCTATTTCGACTCCGGCCTGCAGATCATCGTCCGCACGAAGAACGAAAGCAGTTTTCTGACGACTTTCTGGTCAATTCCGTGGCGGCTCATCGGTGAGCTTCTGGGCGTGGCGATCGCCATCGTCTTCCTTCTCGCCAATCTGGTCTGGTTGATCGAGCGCCGACAGGACCGTAATTTTCAGAAGCCGTATGTGCGCGCAATCGGCGAAGGTCTATGGGTGACCATGTTGATCATCGCAACCGGAGAGCACGGCGAACGCGACGCAGCCAACATGTGGCGACGCATATTGGTGCCCTCGATGTGGTTGATCGGCGTCGTGCTGATTGCCCAATTGACGGCAACGGTCACGTCTTCGCAGACCGTCGCGCGTCTGCAATCGTCCATTCGGGGTCCGGACGATCTTCCCGGCAAAACCATCGGTACGGTGCCGGGTACCGTCGCGGCAAACTACCTGACTCAACGCGGCTTGCCCTTTGTCAACGTGACGACCGCCGACGAAGGAATGCGTATGCTCACGCAAGGCGACGTGCAGGCCATCGTCTACGATGCGCCTACCCTTCAGTACTGGGCTGCCAAGCGCGGCAATGGCTTTTTCCAGGTTGTCGGGCCAATATTCCGGCCGGAAAAATACGGTATTGCCGTGGCCGAGGGTAGTCCGTTGCGCAAGAGAATCAACGAGGCGCTGCTCGCGATGTACGAGGATGGAACCTATGAGCAGATCTACGGGAAGTGGTTCGCACCAGCGAAATAGATAATCAGGCACGTCTGCTGAACGCTGCATGATCGATGCGTGCGGCGCTCGGGATAAAAGGGCCGCCGACCTCATTGATCGCTGGCGCTTTCGCTGCCCATGTCACCGGTTCTCGCGCGGCACGCTCCGCCGCCGCCAAATCGGGTTAATTTGCAAGATCGACATATGAAACGCTCTCAGCGCGCCGAAAGAAACCTCGCGCGCGAACCATCGATGATTCTCCCCAGGCTATACAGGCGCGCCTTGATGCCTTTGTGACGAGGACTCGGGGTTGGGGACAACACGCCATCAAACAGAAACTCCCCCTGAGACCGTCGTACTCGCTGGGCCCACCCGCCGCAATGCACGACTGAGGTCGACGCCCAGAGAAGACGACTAAGCCGAACGCGCCCGCAAGCGATTCATGGACCGTTGTTCGGCCAAAGCCGACGGCGGCCGATCAGGAAACGTGCGGCCGTTCCAGATCGCTTTGCCGACATTCGCGACTAGATGCCGGCGAAGCTCAGCTTTCGTCATTGACGAAGAGTCGTCTCGACCCACTGCGGCCATTCGGACATTGCTCTGCGCCACGACAACTTTCGGTTTGGTTCGAGAGGATCGCACTGCCGCGCATCCTTGTGAATAAAGCGCAGTGGTGGGGCAATGACTCAAGTGCCGGCGTTGCTTTTCTCGCCACCGACAAACCAGGTTTGGGCATCCAGCGTTTTTGCCAGGGGCGCGCGTGCCGCGCTGCATCTCATCGGCCCCTTCAGGTTACTTGCGTGGCGAGCGGTGACAGTCTTTTGTCCGCCGCCCGCGAGCGGACGGTCCAATATTGAATGATCTGCGGCGTCAAAACCAACGATTCACGCGTGTTGCGTGGCGCTGCCTCGCGGTTCGATCCGTGCGGGAGGATAAAATGTCGCGCCATATGGAAAAGTGGTTATTCCAAAGCCGCGTAATTGCCGCGCTGGCACTGCTGCTGACGTTGCCATTTTTGACCAATGCGGCGCACGCGGCTCGCCCGGGTGCTGCTCCGCCCGAAGCCACGGCTGTTGCGCAGTCGGTTACGTGTCAACCCACTTCCGTCACCAGGCCGCAACCGAACCTCCCAAGGGGTTTTACCGAGCAGATTATGTACCGTGGCTGCCTTAATCAGCCGACCGCGATAAGTTTCAACGGAAATAAGACCAGGGTTTTCGTTGCCGAGAAGGGCGGCAAGGTTTGGAATTGTGATTTGGCGAGGCCTACCTGCACGTTATTTGCCGACCTTGGCAGTGAAATCTGCAACGATAGCGACCGGGGACTTCTTGGACTTGCAATCGATCCTCAGAATGATGGCAATGTCTACGTTCTTTACACTACGGCTCCTGCTACAGGAGCGTGTAGCGGAAACGTTCTGACCCGCGGCCAACTTTCGCTTTTGACGGTGTCGGGCGAAACGAAGCTCCTTCCCCCCGCCGGGTCCACCCATCAGACGTGGTGCTTTTACTACACGTCTCACAGTATCGGGGCCTTAGTCTTCGGAGCCGATAACAGAACCCTGTATGTCAGTGCCGGCGACGGCGCCAGCTTCGACCAGGTGGATTACGGGCAGTTAGATAGCGCTTGCGGCGATGGTACAAATCTGCCGCAGGGGGCATTTCGCAGTCAGAGCGTTTCGCCTTTCAGCGATGGCGTTATTCTCCGGATAACGAACCCAAGTACCACAAGCCAAAGAGTTTCCGTTGTCGCAAACGGCTTGCGCAATCCTTTCCGTTTCGCCCGGATGCCCGACACGGATGACCTGTATGTCGGCAATGTGGGTTGGAACACCTGGGAGGCCATTGATCACGTCAGCGTCGCCGGGCAGAACTTTGGCTGGCCGTGCTTCGAAGGATGGGATCCCAATAACAACTTCGGTCCGGCTCCTGAGAGCGAGTACCAGAGCAGTGCCTATTGTGGGAGCGTGGGGGGTGTCACCGCGCCGTTCTTTGCGTATGCTCATCAGAGTTACATTACACCCGAGGACAGCCGAGGAAAGGGTTGCGGCGCCAAGCCGTCCGGCGGGGGCCCGGATCAGAACGGCAGTGTGATCTCCGCCATCGGGTTCACTGACGGCACCAGCACGACCTATCCTCATCCGTTCAAGAGCGCTCTGTACTTTGGCGACCTTCTCCGGAAATGCATCTGGACAATGCAGCCTCCGGATACCACGCCTCGGACATTTGCAAAGGGTCTGCAGGGAGGGCCAGTGGATTTGAAAGTTGGACAGAACGGGGACCTTTTCTATGTAGACCTGATTACCAGTACGGTGAGGCGAATTACGCACAGATAGGAGGGGGATTTCTGCGGACCCGTCTCGGCGGCAGGTTAAGCGGAATGGCCGTTTGGTGGGGCGGAGCTGACATCTGAGCGTCCGAGCGACGGGCGGGCGAATGACGGCTCATGGCCGATCATCGCCTCATTCGATCGGCATGAGCGTGCCGCCTACGCCGAGATATTGACCGACGGCACGCGACCCGCAAGCGACGGTCGCCGCTCTCAACAACGGACCTTCGCCAAGGGCAATGTGGGTTCCAGGCTTCGCGTACCGGGCTCACGCGCCTGATGGCGAGAGGCTTCAACTGCGGACCGCCATAGTAACCACAATGAGAGCCGAGAAGATCAGCGCCGGCGCCAAATGCCGGAACGGCTCCCGGTTTCGTAGCAACGTGATGAGCGCGCCAATCATGATCGCACCGGCCAGCGTTAGGCCTAAAACTCTGGTTTGTTGTCCAAGAAGAAGTGCGGCACTGAGCAGTTCGAGCGCGCCACAGAGCAACCGGAACCATGCCGGGTAACCCCAGCGTGCGAAGTCGCGCTTCACCGCGCCGCGTCCTGCGAGATTGACCGCCCCAGCAACCGCGAACAGAACCGCTACGATCGTCGTGAGAATCGATTCGAAAGATACACCGTTCCATGTCATGGTCATGCTCCGTTGCTTTGCTGAAAGTGATTCCGTACAGAGAGGTCCGCAATCAGGCCAGGGCCGTGGGGTTCCCACGCAAGAGCTCGCCGGGCATGCCGGCCGCTTACCGCCTGGTCGAGCGCCAATGCGTCAGCAAATGGCCCAAGCGATTTGCGAGCATCGTCGAGCGGCCAAAATTCGACGCGGTCGGCGCCCACCGAGGCCCGGATCGCTTCGCCCATTTCGGCAACGCCAACGGCCTCTTCCGCAACCACGTTGAAGATCTGTCCGGTGACTCGGACGTCCCCGCTTGCCAACCGCTCCACCGCGCTCAGATACGCCGTGGCGAGATCATCGACGTGCACGGCAGGCCAATGGTTACGACCATCGCCGACGACTCTCACACTGCCCGTCTGACGGACCATGCCGGCAAGCATGCCGAAGATGCCGCCGCCATGGCCGTGCACCATACCCGGCCTGAGGATCATCGAGGCAATCGAGCGGCGTGCTGCCAGCGCCAGCACCTGGTGCTCCACTGCGGGCCGCCAGGCGATCAGTGGTGTTGGGTTCAGCGCCGATGCTTCAGTCGCGGGCTCCCCTTCCGTACTGCCGTAGACCCAGGTGCCCGACGTATAGACAAACGCTGCGCCCGGACGCAAATGCGAAAGCATCGCTACAGCTGCGGCCTCATCGGCAGCAGCGGCGCAAGCATCGTTGGTCGACGCGGTGTGCACCACGCCATCAGCGCCACCGGCAGTCGCAGCGAAAGACTGTGGCTCGCGCAGGTCGCCGGAATGCAGTGTCACACCGAGACGTGCCAGCGCGCCGGCAGCCGCCGAGCTGTCGTCTCGCACCAGCGCCGTCACCTGATACCCGAGGCTGATTGCCTTGCGCGCGACCGCTTGCCCGATGAAGCCAGTACCACCTGTAATGAACAGTTTCAAAGCGTTCTCCATTGATTGACTGCGAAGTTGAATAGTCATACAAACGAGACTTGTCAGTCTCGTTTTGACAAATCTAAACGAGACTGACCAGTCTTGTCAACTGCGCGACGATCTGTTATTTATCGGCCATGAATACGTCCCCTCTCCCCGACCTGAGCCCGCTGCAACGCCGTAAGCGGTCCGCCATTCTCGACGGCGCGAAAGCCGTTTTTTTAAGCCAGGGTTTCGGCCTGGCAACGATGGACGATGTCGCCGCGGCCGCTGGCGTCGGAAAACAGACGGTCTACCGTCACTTCAAGTCGAAGGAGGCACTCTTCACTGGTCTCGTCAGCGAGATGTGCGCTCAGGTGGGCGTGCTGCTTGCCAGCGCTCAGGGCGAGCAAACCGGTGGCGCACCCGAAGTCGAGTTGCGCGAGTTGGGATGGGTGTTGGCACGAAGCCTTATCACGCTGGAAAATCTGCGGCTTTACCGCGCCATCGTTGCGGAGGCCGAGCGTCTTCCGGAACTTGGCCAGGTGTTTTACGAAAATGGTGCAAAGGTCGTGCGTGCCTTCGCCGGGAAAATTCTGCGAAAGCGATTTGACGAATCGACTGCTGTAATGCGGGCAGCGACGTTCGTTCAGTTGGTGCTCGGTGACGCGTATCTGGAATTGTCGATTGGCTACGCGGTGCCCAATGTCGAAGCGCGCTTTGCGCTGCAGATTGACGAGGCCGTGGCGGCTGCACTTCGCTAAGGAGCGCCGCATAAGATGTCGAGCCACAGCGTGCGGAGCGCAACAGCGTGTAGCGCGGGAAGCAAAACATCGGGCTTCCGATTCCGGATGCATTCACGCCCCGGTTTCCGCACGATCCAGGCGTGCTTCTAAAATCGTGAATGTCGTTTCGAGCCGGTCTGCGTGACGTCGATCGTCGGCAGGCGACCCAGCCTGTGTGAAAACACATCGATCGCCTAAACTGAATCAACGCACTGAGACCGGGTGACTCATGAAGCGATTCGTTGAAGGCGATGACCGCAAGCAGGTCGCACTACTTCCCGAATGTGTCGATGACTATGTCGGGCAGGACAATCCGGTGAGAGTAATCGATGCCTTCGTCGACGAACTTGATCTCGTGGAGCTAGGTTTCAACGGTTCCATTCCGGCGCTCACGGGCCGGCCGTCTTACCATCCTGGCGTGATGCTGAAGATCTATATCTACGGCTATCTGAACCGGATACCGTCGAGCCGGAGACTTGAGCGCGAATGCCAACGTAATGTCGAGCTGATGTGGCTGACAGGGAGGCTCGCTTCGGACTTCAAGACGATCGCGGACTTCCGCCGTGACAGCGGCGCGGCGATCCGCAATGTATGTCGGCGTTTCGTTGAACTGTGTCGCGGGCTCAAGCTGCTATCCAGTGACATGGTGGCTATCGACGGTAGCAAATTCAAGGCATCAAACACCCGCGACAGGAACTACACGCCAGGCAAGATCGACAAGCGCCAGAAGCAGATCGAGGAAAGTGTGCAGCGATATCTCGACCTGATTGAAACCGCGGACCGCACCAGTCCTACCGGATTCGATGTGAAGACTGTCCGGCTGTACGAGAAGATCGCCGCGCTACGCCAGCAGATGCGCGAGCTCAAGCAGATCAGCAAACAGCTGGAAAAGCAGCCGGACAAGCAGTTGTCAATGACAGATCCGGATGCACGCTCAATGGCGACAAGTGGGAGAGGTTCCGGCATAGTCGGCTACAACGTTCAGGCAGCAGTTGATACGAAACATCATCTGATCGTCGAGCACGAAGTAACCAATGTCGGCAACGATCATGGACAACTCAGCAAAGTCGCGATAGCTGCGAAGCACGCGATGGGCAGATCGAGGCTGAAGGTTGTTGCAGACCGCGGGTACTTTAGCGGACCAGAAATAAGAGCATGCGATCTGAATGAAATTAGCGCGTATGTTCCCAAACCGCTCACGTCGGCATCCCGGAAAAAAGGTCTGTTTACGAAGGCCGACTTTATTTACATAGCGAAAAGCGACACGTATCGATGCCCTGCTGGCGAGCGGGCGATCCATCGATTCACCACTGTCGAGCATGATATGAATCTGCAAGTCTACTGGCCCAGCGCGTGCCCGCGTTGCCATCTCAAGGAACGATGTTCACCCTCTGACTATCGTCGAATTCGGCGGTGGGAACACGAGAATACGCTGGAAATGATGCAGCGCCGGCTCGACCGGAAGCCAGACGCCATGACCATCCGCAGAAGTACCGTGGAGCATGTCTTCGGCACGCTCAAGCACTGGATGGGGCCTGCACACTTCCTGACCAGGACGCTCAAGCGGGTAAGTACGGAAATGAGCCTTCAGGTGTTGGCTTACAACATCAAGCGGGTCATGAACATACTCGGCGTTCAGGGAACATTGAAGGCCATGAAGATGCTCGAAAGCTAAAGCCCCAGGAGGCTTTGTTGCGCATGCGACGGTCGATCGTGCAACGCGTCTGTGCCGAACTAGATTGACCTGATTGGCAATCGCTCGCTTAGCGGTGAAAAACCCGTTTCCACACAAGCTGGACCCGTTGCGGCCCGTCGAGGCGGCGCAACTTCTACGTCAGCTTTCCGGGGCGGATTCAACCGGCCGGTCCAAAGCACTTGAAGGGCAGTCGCGGGCTCGCCGATCGCGCCTTCGCCCGTGGACACGATGTGGCTGTCGGTTCTCACTGATCACCCTGCCTGTCAATGAGCCGCGCGCAAGGCCTCGTCCGCGACAGCAAGCCGCGACGCCATGACCTTGACCACAAAACGATGAAACTGCTGCGCGGTCGCGGCATCGTCGCGTTCGAGCACATGCAGCGACTCGAGCGTCAAACGCCGGACCCGCGCGGGCCCCTCGGCGAGAACATCCGCACTACGCGTGTGCTGCGTGTACACCGCCATTTCGCCGATGACTGTACCCGGCCCGAACGAGCGCAGCCTGAGGAACCCGCCGCCCGCCAGCGGCAACAATACGGCGACACGGCCGTGCTCGACAAAGTACATGGCGTCCCCTGGGTCGCCGCGCCGGAACACGGCCTGACCTGCGCCCAGGTCGAGAACATCCAGAAGAGCCAGCAGTCTTGCGAGCGCGTCTGGAGTGAAATGCGGCGCGAGCATCGTCTGGAAGTCTTCCTCTTCACAAGACAGCGCGCGTGAATCCGACGCGAGAAGCGTGTCTTCGACCCACTCCAGCCCGGCATCCAGCGTCGCAAACTCGTGAATCCGCAGGTTCAGCGTGCCGGTCTTCACTAGCAGTTCGCGCGATCGCGCGGGCAGCCCGGTCAACACCAGATCCGCATCATTCGCCGCGCACAACTGCCTGAGCTTGACAAAGCTGACCGATACCGACGCGTCCATGCCGTTGGTTGACGCGAAATCAAGGATGACGAAGCGAATGGGTGCCGGCCCTCGCGTGGCCAGCCGTTCGCGCATGCGCTGCAAAATCGAATTGGCCGTGCCAAAGAAGAGAAAGCCTTGCAGACACGCTCCGCACACCTGTGCACCTAGTTCGCGAAGTCGTTCGGTTGCCTCGATACTGCGCTCGACATTCGACGTGCGCGTGCCGCCGTCAAATTCCATACGAACGCAGCTGACGCGACCGTATAGCAACGCGAACATCACACAGGCGGCAATCACGCCGGCCACGACGCCCGTGACGACACCATAGAACGCGATAGCACACAGTATGAGCGGGACAAGCAGGTACTCATGCCAGTTGAGCTTGCGATACGCACCGACCAGCCATTGGATCAGCAGACGCAGCCCCATGAAGAGCTGGAGCCCGACCAGCACCGGCACCGGGAAGAGTGCGACCAGGTCCGGCGAGACGGCCAGCACGAACAGACAGCCTAGGGCCGCGAACACGCCCGCCAGACGACTTGTCGCGCCTGCGCGTGCGTTGAGCATCGAGCGGTTGAACGACTGGTAACCCACCATGCCGCCCAGCATGCCGCTCGCGATGTTGGCGACGCCGGCCGCCCGCATCTCGCGGTTCAGGTCGACGTCTTCGCCGCTGGCTGCGCCGATCGCAGTGGAATTCATGAGAATCGTGATGGCCGAAATAGACGTGACGACGAGCGTCTCCGGCAGGTGCGCGACAATGGCGGACCAGTCGATGCTTCCGTGCGCCAGCAACGCCGGCAGATGCAGGTCGGGAAGCCTGATGGGATGCAGTGCCACGCGCGGAAGCAATAATCGCGTGTCGCGTGCATCGTCGATCGACAGGCCTTCGGCAAACAGGAGCACGTAGAACAATGCAACGCCGAGTGCAAGCGTGACAGGCAGCACAGCGGCGTGTTTCGAGGTGTGCGACAGGAGCGTGGCCAACCCGCACACCAGCAGCGCAGGTGACCATGTCAGCCAGTTCAACTGCGTCAACAATGCCCATGCGTGCCCGTTCAACGGCTCACCGGTCACGACCCGAAACGCACCGGCCAGCAGGAGATAGCCAGTCCCGGCAAGGAAACCACCGACGACCGGAAAAGGCAGGAATTGCAGCGAACGGCTACGCCTGGACGACCCGACTGCGTACAGAATGATGCCCGTCACCACCGAACACAACGCGATGGCAATCAGCACTGTCAGCAGGATTGTCTGTGGCGTACCGCCGTCGGCTCGCACACTGCTCGCGACGCCGGCCGCAACACCGGCAAGAAACGCCGTCGCATTGCCGTCGGGTCCGGCGATGTTCATGCGCATCGAACTCATCAAGGCGATCACGAGTGCCGTCACTACGCAGCTGATGAAGGCGGTGGGCACGCCAAGCTCGGCGTAACGGGCAAGATCCGCGCTAAAGATCATGGTGCCCAAGCTCATTGCGTAGCAGAGCATGAGTAGCATCGACACCATGCCGGCCGTCAGGTCGCCGGCCAGGCCCGTGATGCGTGACCCGGAGCGGACATTGGGTGAGGAACCTGTCGTAGCGGGCTTCACAGTGTTTCCCCATGAGGGCAGATGCAGTCTCGCCTGGGTCGCGCGATTCGTGCATTGCTGGAGCCGTGCCGGGTTCGACCGTCGCCCATCGTTCCGGATGACGAACGATTTCATATAGCGCATGCCTGCTCGCCCAGCATCGCGCCCGACTTGCCACATGAGTATCCGTCGTGGCCGCTGGCCGTGTCAAACGCACTGCGGCACACCGCCGGGTTGGCCTAACCTGCATCTGGCCTCGCCGCTCACAACCAGCATCCCTTTGCTTAACCCCGGATCTACACTGTATTTTGTGTCTGGAGCGCTCGAAGACGGGTTCGTTGAGACAGTCGCAGCCTGGCAAAGGGCTGCACATCGATTCGTATGATCTGTTGGTACAGGCGGCGCGCTCCGGACATCAGGCTCGACAGGCTGCGCGACAACGAGCGGCGATGGAGCACGTGCGTCAATGCAGCGGATGGCGCGATTGACTGGATAGGGCGGCGGCGATGGATATCGATGAGTGGCTGCATGCATTTGACCTTGAACAATACGCGCCGGCATTTGCCGCGAACGACATCGATCTCGCCATGCTGAAGCAGCTCGACGACGCAGATCTCAAAGAGCTTGGCGTCGCCTCGCTCGGCCATCGCAAGCGCCTGCTGGCGGCAATTGCCGATGAACGTGCCGCCGCTCCGTGCGTCCCGCCGCACGCTGGGAATGCGCCTGTGAGCGAGCGCCGGCAAGCCACGATTCTGTTCGCTGACCTATGCGGCTTCACCGCGCTGTCCCAAACGCTCGATCCTGAAGAGTTGCGCGAGTTGACGGGGCGTTACACGGCGCTCGTCGATGGGATCGTGCTCGGCTACGGCGGCACAATCGACAAGCACATCGGCGATGCCGTGATGGCAATCTTCGGCGCGCCACGCGCGCACGACACCGATCCACTACGCGCGGCACGCGCCGCGCTGGAAATTCATGAGGCGCTTAACGGACTGAACGAACCCGCAGCGCCGCCGCTGAGGGCGCACGTGGGCATTGCCTGCGGCGAGGTGGTCGCGGGTTCGTTGGAGCGTGCCGACGCTCGCGACTATACGGTGCTCGGCGACTCCGTGAATCTTGCCGCCCGGCTGGTCGCCGCGGCCGGCCCCGGAGAAACGTTGCTGTCCGACAGCGTGCATCGTGCGCTCGGAGACTCCGTGACAAGCGAGGCTGTCGGTGCAATGCGTTTCAAGGGGATCGACTCACCGGTGCGCGTATGGCGTCTGTGCGGTCTCGCTGGTGACTCCCTCATGCCAAGCCGCAGTGTGTTTGTCGGCCGCAAGCCCGAACTCGAACAGTTCAAGGGCCTCGCCCGCGCGTGCTTCGATCAGCGGGCCGGCCATCTCGTCTATGTGCGTGGCGAGGCTGGCATCGGCAAAACGCGGCTCGTCGACGAGATGCGCCGCTTTGTCGAAACACTGGGCTTTGCTTGCCACCGAGGCCTCGTGCTGGACTTCGGCGTGGGCAAAGGCCAGGATGCCATTCACACGGTTGTCGGCAGCCTGCTGGGACTGCGGCTCGCAGCCAGTGCCGATGAACGGCGCGACGCGGCTGCGCAAGCTGCGGCATCCGGTGCCATTGGCGCCGATCAGTTGATGTTTCTCCACGACATTCTCGATCTGCCGCAGACCGGCGAATGGCGCACGCTTTACGATGCGATGGACAACGCCGCGCGCACGCGCGGGAAGCGGGCGGTCGCCGCAGAGATCGTCAAGGATGCGTGCCAGCGCGTCCCAACCCTGATTCTCGTGGAAGACCTTCATTGGGCGGACCCGCAGGCGCTCAGTTATCTGGCGGTCTTCGCGACGGCTATGGCTGACGTGCCAGGGCTGCTCGTGATGACGTCGCGCGTGGACGGCGATCCGCTCGATACGGCGTGGCGAGCCAGTTGCCGCGGCACGCCTTTCGCCACGATCGACCTCGGCCCGCTGCGCGGCGACGAGGCGGTGAGTCTCGCCGGCGGCTTTATCGAAGCGACCGGGCGTATCGCGCGTGCCTGCATCGAGCGAGCCGGCGGCAATCCGCTTTTCCTCGAACAACTTTTGCACAACGCCGAGGAAGGCAGCGAGGATGGGGTCCCCGCGACCATCCAGAGCCTCGTGCTGGCGCGCATGGACCGGCTCAGCACACGTGATCGCGAGGCATTCCAGGCTGCTGCAGTGATTGGACAGCGCTTCGGGCTCGCCCTGTTGCG
Source organism: Paraburkholderia sp. TE9906 (assembly GCF_056279605.1). Lineage (NCBI taxonomy): Bacteria > Pseudomonadati > Pseudomonadota > Betaproteobacteria > Burkholderiales > Burkholderiaceae > Paraburkholderia > Paraburkholderia sp. TE9906. The sequence goes on along the minus strand of NZ_JBWCCT010000010.1, from coordinate 122,727 downwards.
GCGCATGATCGATGCACCCGAGTACGACTGTCACGCGCTCGTCGCCAACGCGCTCGTTTTGTCGGAAGGCGAAGATTTCCTGTTTGCCCACGCGCTCATCCAGGAGAGCGCTTACTCGACACTCCTGCGCACGCGCCGGCGCGAGCTGCACCGCCTCGCCGCCGACTGGTTTGCCCCGACTGACCCGGTTTTACGCGCCCAGCATCTCGATCGCGCCGAAGACCAGCGAGCCCCCCTCGCCTACCTCGACGCCGCGATCTTCCAACGCGCGGCCTACGTCACCGAAGCGGCATTCCGGCTAGTCGAACGAGGTCTGCAGATCGCGCAAAGGGATACGGATCGTCACGCGCTGATCTGCTTCAAAGGCGAACTCCAAGGAGACCTCGGCGACATCGCCGCTTCGATCGCGACCTACCGGGCAGCCGTGACCGCCGCTCCCGACGAAGCGGCTCTCTGTCGCTCGCAACTGGGCCTTGCCGAGGGGCTGAGAGTCAGTGAAGGCCTCGTCGAAGCCCTCTCGCTGCTCGACGCGGCCCAGGAAATCGCACAACGGCTGGACCTGGTTCCTGAACTCGCGCACCTGCATCACCTTCGCGGCAACATTCTCTTTCCGCTCGGCCGAATCGAAGACTGCCGCGCCGAACACGAGCGCGGACTCGCCCATGCCCAGCGACTCGGCTTGCCGGAAGCGGAAGCGCGGGCGCTCGGCGGACTCGCCGATGCCGCCTATGCACAAGGTCGCATGCGCACCGCTTTCGAGCATTTCAGCCGGTGTGTCACGTTGAGTCGAGAACACGGCCTCGGCCGCATCGAGGTTGCCAATCGTTCGATGGCAGGTTTCAGCCGGATTTTCCTCAACGAGGCACGCGCGGCGCGCGAAGACGCAAGCGCCGCCGCACACGCTGCCGCGCTGGTCGGCCAGCCGCGTGCGCAGATGCTGTGCGAAACGCTTGGCGTTTTTGCAAGCTATGAGATTGGCGACATGAAATCTGTGCTCGTCCATCTCGATCGTGAGTTGCAGATCATCCGTCAACTGGGCGCGCGTCGATTCGAAGCGCAGAACATCGAAATGCGAGCGCGCGTGCTGCTCGATAGCGGGCGTCGGCGAGAGGCTGCCGAATTGTTGCGTGAAGCGCTAGCGATTTGTCGCGAGGTGGGAACGCAGTTCAGCGCGCCGAAGGCTGTAAGCGCACTGAGCCGCGCGGTCGATGACGACGGCGAGCGTAGGCGTCTGCTTGCCGAAGGCGCCGCGATGTTGCAATGCGGAGCGGTCGGCCACAACCATTTGTGGTTTTACCGCGATGCCATTGAAGCGATGTTGGCTGCGGGCGACCCGGCAAATGCGTTGCGCTATGTCTGCGCGCTCGAAGATTACACGCGCGTCGAGCCGCTACCGTGGGCGGATCTGTTTGCTATGCGTGGCCGTGCGCTCGCCTACGCGCAGCAAGACCCTTCTGGCGAAACCGCGCGGCGCGAACTCGAACGCGCACGCGCGGCTCTCGTCGAAGCGGGCTGCAACACCTATCTGCCTGCGGTTGACTCCGCGCTCGCTATGTAGCGCATGGCGTTGTTCCGGTTCTGTTGCCGTCAGGCTGTCCGTGGGTTGTGCAGAAAAACACGAACGCCTGAAGGCTCGATGAGGACGTTGAATCCGGCGGTGGTCCACTTGCTGCGCTTTCCGCAACGCAATAGCCGACTTGAGCGTGTAGCAATCAAGGCAAGCCACCCATCCGGTCGCACGGCGCACGGCTTACGGTAAACGTTAGTGTGGCCAGCATCTGGACTCGCCGGCACATCCCCTATCCGACGATGCCAGTGGACACCCGCAGCGCACTGGTTAAGTTATAGCAGGCCAAAAGAGAAATGCGCATCGTTGAACCAACGACCACTATTGAGCTTCGCTGTCGGCATGCACTTAACCCGATTCAGTCATTGTGAGAACTCTCGAATTCAGCAACGCACTTGCCGCAAACGTCGGGCGAGAAGCGTGGCGTGGACGGCACGGCCTCGAAGCTCACTGCTTCGAGTGGGATTGCCTTTGCATCGGCGGGCCGGCGGAGGTCGCGGTCTTGGGCAACTGTTACGTCGATGAACGTGCTTATATCGGCCGGCGATTCATGGATGAAAGCGTTTGACCATAAAGGCAGGCGCGGGAGCAATGCAAACAAGACCAGGCAACCTGCGGTTCACGAGATTCGTGCTGGGTAGACCGAGTGAGAGACGAACGCAACTGCGGTACGACGACGCAACGGTTTTACGCCTCGACGGACTCAATTCGTATGTCTAAATAAAATAGCCCGGAAGGGGCGAGGCGGCGATTAACTGGTATGAGGGGGAATTTGACTCGAAGCATCTGCGATAGGCATCTCCCTTAGCAACAAACTTGATCGAGCGTCTAAGGTTGACTTATCGGGCCTTCTATCAGCGCAGTAGTTCCCCGGCCGAGCCGGGCGTTCAGTAAGAAATTAGTCCGGTTTTTCCGTCCAAGTGACAGCCCCGTAAATCACCGCGTGTTGCGCATGCGTTCTTCATCTCTCCAATTGCCCTGAGCGCCGACCGTCGATTAAATGTAGTCCGAATCAATTGCATACTGCGCCCTCGAAATAAAATCACCCTGTGGGTCATTGGTTCTCCCCGCAAGAACGGAAGTTGCCGAAGCCGCCAGATATCTACGAACGAAATTAATCACGCTCGCACTTTCTCGCGGGTCTGAATTCTGGGCCGTCGTAGATCGGCGGCATAGCGCCAAACACCATACTTCATGTGGTGCATTGCACGCTCTCATGCTCGCCACGCGTTTTGCGTCGTCTGTGGTGGATCATAGTGGTCCGTAGCGCGGCTTGCGGACCGCGTGGCGTGAAACAGCAAACTTTTGGCCGATGCGCAGATTTTCGCGATGTTGAGCAACCGCGTTTTGTGCTTACCACGACGGCATGCGGTTTTTCGAACTAAATAGCGACGGGTGATGGACTCAATTCCCCGGCGCGTTCGTGGCTGCTTCCGCTCGATAAACGCCGAAGTACAGCAGCCATTCGCTCTTCGCTTCCCGGGCAATTCATCAGCCGAAGGGATGCGCGCATTGCGGCCCTGTGGGCGCAACTGCAAAAGTTGGCTGAGCATGCACGTCGCACCAACAAGGTCAACCGGACTCTCATCCGTATCCGCATGGACCACAATCGGCGCGCGCTGACGGCGCTTCAGGTAGCGTCGCCGAAGGCAAGCTGTAAGCCGGCATGCGACCGTCGGGACTATAGAGCGCTATGTTTTGACAGAAACACGCTGTTCCTGGTTGGATGAGGCCCGTACTTCATTGAAGACGGGCTATTTCTTTTTCCCGCTGGCGTTAATGGAATGACCAGCTAATTCGCGGCCTATCACCGGAACTACGCTGCGCCTCGCGGTGCAAGCCGCAGGGCTCCCTGGAGCGAGGGGCCGTTTCGGGCGCGCAGAGCCGCTCAAACGACCACGTGGAGGCTATGGTGAACAGCGGCTCCTGGCCGAGTTCAGAAGTTCGTCACCGTCCTGCGAGTGTTTGGCTGTGTCGCGGCGCGCAACTGCCCCAGCCGACCCGATCTTTGTCGCTACGGCTACCACTGGGCGCGACCGCCTGAGGGAGCAGATTCCACGCGTGCAGGTAACGATAAATTTGCTTCGTACAGTCCACGCTGCCCGGGAAGGCTCTGCCTTCTCTGTGAGCACCGTGGTGCCGACCTTGAAAATCTCCTTGTAGCCGCCTAGAAATCTTGAATACTGGTGAACGCGAAAATTGTTGCGCATCTTGAAGCACCAGTCCTCGGGTCGCTCGCCCAGTTGAGGTACGCGAGTCAACGATGCGACTCCAATCAGATCGTTTTCTCCACGAGGTCGTTATGATTCTGCACGCAATTAACAATAAGCTTTACGAAGTGAAGCTCGCATTCCTTAACTTGATTGATAATTGTGACGTTATACCGAGGTACTTTTCTACGTCAGAGCAGATCGTCTCATTCCTCAAGAACAATCCAGAGCTGAAATTTAGCCTCGCCCCGGTGCCGCCAACCGCGACCGACGTCGAACTTACTCTCATCAGTTCCTACTTGGCCTATGGGCCGCAGTTTGGAGATGTGATGTGCGGCGTTATTCGCTATGACCCTGTCAAGCAACAGGTTCTCACTATCGGGACTTACGCGAATGGCGACATAGGGCGAATATGGGGAGGCTGAAAGGCACCGCACAGCTTGACGGGCCTTTGCACAGGTCTCGCATCTGACCCGCTGCTCAGAATTGATAGAGCAGTAACGCCTTGCCGCTCGTTGCCGTGGCAGGTAAGTGTCCGCCAACGGATGAAGCGTTCAGGCGATGCGCTTGGCGCCTGTCGGACCCAAGGCGGCCATCGGACCAAACAGTTTGTCGATGGCCGCCTCCGAGGTGCTGCGGCCGTTCGTTCCTTCGGGTCGGTCGTCAAAATTCTCAGACAGGACATCCGTCAATTTCACCGTGTCTCTCAAACGTTCGTAACCATGATCCAACATAGGTGATCTCCCGATACATAAAGTTTGCGGGTGCAGCGCCTCCGACTCGATTACCGCAAACCACGTACACTCTGCCGCAGCCGCGGTAGCGCATCGATTCAGGTCAGGCAGCACGTGCTGCCTGACGTTCGACGTCACCGTGTGGACTTCTTTCTTACTAAATCGTCAAACATGGGAAACAATCACCTTTCGGGTATCACGCTTGAACAAAGCAGAGTCGTCGTAGCCGGCGGCACGTCAGGAATTGGCTTCGCAGTGGCCGAAGCTGCAGCGCATTCCGGAGCTGAGGTCATCATCGCATCGAGCAGTCCGGAACGCGTCGCAGCGGCCCTGGAGCGACTACCTCAAGGTACTCGCGGCGAGCCGCTTGATTTTACCGACGAGGCACAAGTGAGCGCGTTTTTCACGCGCGTCGGCGCGTTCGACCATCTCGTCTACACCGCCGGCGAAACACTGCTCCTGCAAAACCTTGCCGAGCTCAGCATTGAAGCCGCGCAGCGAGCCTTCGAGGTGCGCTACTGGGGCGCGCTCAAGGCCGTCAAATATGGGGCTCCCCTCATTCGCACGGGCGGCTCCATCACCCTGACAAGCGGGGTGGCATCGTCGCGTCCTCTACCTGCCTGGACGATTCCGTCCAGCATCCTTGGTGCGATCGAGTCTCTGACTCGCACATTGGCTGTCGAGCTTGCGCCGCTGCGTGTAAATGCCGTGGCGCCCGGCGTCCTGCGCACGGCCTTGTGGGACAACATGAGCGAAGTCGATCGCGAAGGTCTTTATGACTATATTGCGGAAAAAATGCCGGTACGAAGGGTCGGGGAGGCAAGCGACGTTGCTCAAGCGTATCTTTACCTGATGCAACAGGGCTTTAGCACGGGACAGGTCGTCATCGTCGACGGTGGCCACGTGCTGGTTTAACGGACGACGATTCGCTTCGACAAGCGCATTGTCATCCACGAAAGCCGTGATTAACCCGTACCCAGAAGTCTGATATTCCGAATATAGCCGACGTTCGAGCATCCACGCGCAAGCGTGGGCGAACGTCGGTAGTCGGCCGGTAAGCGTCCGCGCCATCACCCAGCGGTCACCTACTGCTTGCCGGAAGCGAGCTGCTGGTTGCGCTCAGCAAGAAACTGGATCAGACCGTCAACGCCGCTTTCCTTGATCTTGTCACTGAACTGCTGCCGATATGTCTGGATTAGCCAGACGCCGAGCACATTCAGGTCATACAACCGCCAGCCCTGCGGCGTGCTGTACAGCCGGTAGTCGATCTCCGCTGGTTCGCCGTTCCTGGTTGCAACCGTGCGCACCACCACGTCCGTATCGGTTGGAGCGATATGTATCGGCGGGTAGTCGATCCGTTGGTCTGGACGGAGCTGACCGATAGCACCCGAATAAGTGTGGATCAGGAGCATCTTGAACTGTTCGACCAGTTGCTGCTGTTGCGCGGGCGTAGCCGTGCGCCAGTAACGGCCCATCGCCAGTGACGTGGTGCGGTGAAAATCGGTGTAGGGAATAATGTCCCGGTTGACGATATCAATAATGCGAGGAATATCGTCTGGCGCGATCGCTCGGGTCCGCACCTCGTCGAGTATCTGTTGCGTCGCGGTCTTGATCAGAAGCTGAGGCTCCGATTGGTCGACTTGCGCGTACGCCGTACCGCCGAACGAGAACAACGCTGCGCAAAGAGTCAGTAGAGAAAGTGTCTTCATGTGCAGAGTCCTGGCTGGACGCGTTGGCTTGCTGCTACGAAGTATCCTCCATCTACGCCCGAATGGGTCGCGGCAGCATCCGTCGCTGTTTCATCTGCAACACTCCCACTGCATGCGCAGTCTTCGGTGTGTTGCATCCACCGGTTGAATCCGCCCAACCATCCGCTGCGGCGAGCATAATTTTTTATCCCCGATTTTCTGTGACCACCACAGCAACGTGGCAACGCGCGGATGACCGATAGTGCCGACTGCTCACACGTCATTCCCTGACTGATGATTTGACGATGCCTTCCAGTTGATAGAGTTCAATCTTGCGATACAGCGTACTCCGCGACACACCGAGAGCGCGCGCGGCCTGCGCAAGATTGCCATGCGCATTGTGCACTGCGCGTGCAATGGCTAAACGTTCCGTTTTCTCGAGACTCGGCTCCTCGTCGCGCAGCGAGGGCATGGCGCCAGACGTCGCGATTTCGTCGAGCAACTCGCGTGGCAATTCGTCGAGTGACACAGCGGGCTCTCTTGACGTCAAAAGCAGATTCTCAATCAGGTTGCGCATTTCCCTGACGTTGCCAGGCCACGAATAGACGCGCAGCGCCGCGATGATCTCGGCACTCAGTCGCCGCTCGGGCACCCCGTGCCGCAAGGCGAGCTTCTGATTGAAATGCCCGGCGAGCAGATCAATGTCTATATCTCGCTCACGCAGCGGCGGAATGCGTATGCGCGTAACACTGATCCGGTAATACAGGTCGCGGCGGAAGTGCCTGGACTCGACCTCTTCGAGCAGATTGCGGTTGGTCATCGCCAGCAGGCGCACATCGACCCGCCGCGGCTGCGTATCTCCGAGACGGTAGATGACGCCTTCTTCCAACACACGCAACAAAACCGGTTGAAGCTCCAGCGGCATCTCACCAATTTCGTCGAGGCAAAGCGTTCCGCCATGAGCCAACTCGAAACGGCCGGGCCGCCCTTCTGTCGTCGCGCCAGTAAAAGCGCCACGCACATGGCCAAACAACTCGCTGGCAATCAGTTCTTTCGACGCGGCCCCGCAGTTATACGCGATAAATGGGCCGCCTCCGCCCTCTTCACCATGAATTGCGCGAGCGAACAGTTCCTTGCCCACGCCGGTTTCGCCTTCGATCAGTACTGGAACGCGCCTGCTGGCAAGTTGGCGTCCGCGAGTGACGGCGGCCTGCATCGCCTCACTTTGCCCCTGAATCTGCGCGAAACAGTTGCGCTGCGGATCAGCCTCGCTACTCCGATCCACTGCTCGCACGTTGACGGATCGGGCTCGCGCAGGAACAACCAGCATGGCCCCAATCGTATTGCCGTCGACAACGACGGGATTGAACCATTCGGCGTTCAGTCCTGTGGGCAAATGTTGCACCCAGTCCTCCACTGCCGAAGCCTCGTTCATCCCCGGGAAACGCTCGCCGATTCCGACCGGCAATGCGAGTCTGCCTGTGGTGTGCACAAGCCGGCCGGTGCGGTCTATCGCGACCATCCCGGAAGCATCCGACGGCGATAAGCGTTGCAAACAGAAGGCCAACAAACGCATGTGCTCGCGAGCGGCCTGCTCGGCAAGCACCATTTCGATCTGGCGCGCAGCCGTCACCGCCAAGGTGAGGTTGTTGATCTGATACGTGGAAGGCGGTCCAGAAATATCGAGTACACCGATCACCGCGCCGGTGCCCGGCTCACAAATAGGTGCGGCCGCGCAACTCCACGACTTGATGCCTTCGCAGAAATGCTCGGAGCCGTGGATATACGTCGGCTCACGGGTTGCGATGGCGGTGCCGATGCCATTGGTGCCTGCCCTGCCTTCTCCCCAGTCGCCGCCGATCGACAAATGGATCTTTTCGCCTGCTTCTTGCGTGCGCAGATCGCCGGCCGCTCTAAGGATCACACCGTCCTGGTTCGTCAGTAGCAGGACCGAATGTGAATCGGCGAAAAGATCAGCCGTGACGGCGAACAGGCGCTCGGCCGCTGCCAGCAGGTCCCGATGGCGCCAGCATAGCGCCGCAAGCGCGTCGCCATGGACCGCGATGGGCGCCGAGACGGCCGTCGGGCTAACGCCGGACTGCAGGCTGCGCTGCCATGAATCGATGAGCGCCGGGGGTGCAGACGTCGACGATTCGCCTGCCAGAAAGCGCTCCCACGCAAGCATCGTGCCCCGGTCGGAATGACGGAGATTAGCGCGCTGTGCGTTGGCCACAATGCTGCGCATCGCGGCTTGATCACCTAGACCCAACGTGCTGCCAATCTGATGTCTCCTCGCCACAGCTCTCCTCCAGGGCGATGGGTCAACGCGGAACCAAACTCTGCGGCGGGCTTCGTCTTGACTAGCTACAATGTTACGTCTGGGCTTAGCCTGTTTCTTTCGATTTTTCAAACCCAGCAGCGAACGCGCGCTCTAGTATGGGCCTATTTCCTGAACACGTCTTTTGGGGAAAACACGGTCGGCTCGACAGATCGCGTTAGTCTCCTTTTGTTGTCCCTTCGTCAACAATTCGTTACCCCGCCAGGCCGGGAATGGCAACGCCGAACGTTTGCAGGACAAGAATGACGTTGAACGACAAGACCACCAGCGCGGCCAGCGTTGCGACAACCGTCACCCACATGCGATTCGTGTAACCGCCCATCACATCTTCGCAACTCGTGAACCACAACAGCGCTGCCATCGGCAACGGTAACGCGAGACTCAATACCACCTGGCTCAAGATAAGCGCGTGCGTCGTGTCGGCGCCAAGCGCCACCACCACGAAACTCGGGACCAGTGTGACGGCTCTGCGCAACCACAGAGGAATTCGAAAACCGACGAACCCCTGCATGATCATCTGGCCCGCCATCGTGCCAACCACCGAACTGGATATGCCCGAGGCGATCAGGGACAACAGAAAGATGCCGGCGGCGCCCGCGCCGAGAAGCGGTGCAAGCGTGCGATACGCCTCTTCGATTTCCGCAACTTCTGGATGGCCGTGATGAAATGCGCCCGCAGCCATGATCACCATCGCCATATTGATCAATCCGGCGATGCTTAGCGCGATAACCACTTCAATATTCGAAAACTTCAGCAGCTTTCTGCGCTCCTCCCCGGTCCGCGCCGACACGCGAGCCTGCGTGAGTCCCGAATGCAGGAAAAGTGCATGCGGCATTACCGTCGCACCTACGATACCGACCGAGATCATCAATGCATCCGAGTCCGGCAGTCGCGGGGAAAGTGTGTGGACCAATACCTGCGGCCAATCCACGGGGGCAATGAATAGCTCGGCGAGATAAGAAAGGCCAATGATGCCCACCAGCGCGCCAATAGCCAGTTCAAGAGGCCGGAAGCCCGCGTTCTCGAACAACAGGACACCATACGTGATCACTGCTGTGATCGTCATACCGGCCAGCAATGGTATGTGAAACAGCAACGCGAGCCCGATTGCTCCGCCAATGAACTCGGCCAGATCGGTCGCCATCGCTGCGATCTCGCTCACGCCCAACATGACCAACACCAGCGGCTTTGGTAGCCTCTCCCGGCACAGTTGCGCGAGGTTGCGCCCGGTCACGATGCCGAGTTTCGCCGACAGCGCCTGAAACATCATAGCCACAAGGTTCGCCAACAGGACTACCCACAGCAGCGCATAACCATACCTGGCGCCCGCCTGTATATTCGTCGCGAAGTTGCCGGGGTCCACATAGGCGACGGATACGACGACCGCCGGACCGGCAAGCGGTAGCAGAATCAACGCACCGCGGCGGCGCCCTTCCAGTACCTCACGCACTGCGCGCGCAGTGTGGGCGGTGCTCGCTACCGGATTCGTGAAACCGGTCGGCCGAACGCGATCATCCATGCTTGCGTTCCCCTTGCCTACGGAAATCGAGAAAGCGGCCGTCCAGATATGCAGGCGTGATAGTCACATCATCGCCTGAGTAATCACACTGGCAACATGATGATAAAAAGGAGCGATCGATGCGCTCGCACGGCTTACCAGAACAAGCGTCCCACACAGTGTGATGCCCCAGCCCAGGGTGAGCTTGATGAGTCGCGTAGAAGGCATCGCGGCGAGATGTTCGGCAGTCTTCCCAATTGCGTTGAAGCGGCGGGCCGTTCCTGTAGTCATTGTTCGTCTCCTTTTACTGTCGGCTGCCTGGTCTGCGCCATCAGCCTTTATGCCGGTCCCCGATTACAGGGGCCGGCTATTTTGTCCGTCTCACGTGTCTATTGGCGGCCAAGCAGTTCCGCGCCCGCCCCAAGCGCCGGCCCGGCGGTTGGATCGATCGTCTCGGGCTTCTTGGCGATCAGCGTCTGGGTGGTGAGAATCAGCCCAGCTACCGACGCGGCGTTGCGCACCGCACTGTAGCTGACCTTTACCGGATCGATGATGCCGGCCTCGACGAGATCGACGAAGGCGCCGCTGCGCGCGTCGAGCCCCATGCCGGGTTTCGCCCGCATCGCTTCGCTTACAACAGCCGCACCGTCGAGGCCGCAATTCGTCGCAATGTGAAAGAGCGGCTTCGCCAAAGCACGCTGCAAGAGCCGCGCGCCTTGCTGCACGCTTCCCTCGCTGCGGGCAATGACGCCCTCAAGTTCGGATGACGCCCGCAACAACGCCGTCCCTCCGCCGGGCACGACACCTTCGGCAATCGCCGCACGCGCCGCGTGAATCGCATCGTCGATCAGATGCAGTCGGCGCTTCTGTTCGACTGGTGTCGCCCCGCCCGCGAGAATCAGTGCGGTGCCGCCGGACAGTTTCGCAAGGCGCACCTGAAATTTGTCCCGCTCGACGTTCTCCGGCGCCATCTCGTACTGCCGGGCCACTTGCTGACGGCGCGCTGCCACGGCCGCCGGATCGCCGCCTCCGGCCGTGATGATCGTCTGGTTCGACGAGATGCGGACTTGCCGCGCGCTGCCGAGGTCGCGCAATTCAGTGGCTTCCAGCTTCCCGCCCAGATCGCGGGCGACCACCTTACCGCCCGTGGCGATCGCGATATCCTCGAGCATCGCCTTACGCCAATGTCCATACTCTGGCGGGTGAATAGCGGCCACAGGCAGGCCGCCATTGTCGCGCCATGCGAGGAGCGCAATCACACAGGCAGGCGCTACCTCCTCGGCAATGATCAGCAGTGGACGTTTGCTGCGAGCGGCCAGCGTCTGAAGCGCTGTGACCTCCTCCAGAGATTGCAGCCGCTGGTCTGTCATCAGAATAAGCGGATTGTCCAGTACCACCTGCATTCTCTCGATGTCGGTCACCATGTGATGCGACAGGTATCCACGGTCGAAAGCCATGCCATCGACCACCTCCAGGCGAGTCTCAACCGTGGTGCCATATTCCACATCGACAATCCCGTCCGCGCCCACCCGCTCCAAGGCTTCGGCCACCAGCTTCCCTGTGAATTCGTCATTGGCCGCCACCACCGCCACGGCGCGGACCTCGTCGCCACGGCGTAGAGGCGTAGCATGACGCTTGAGCACGTCGATCGCCTCGTTGACGGCCATTTCCAGACCTTGCACGAGTTCAACGGGGTTAGCCCCTTGCGCGAGGCAGGCGAGACCGTCCTGAACTAGCGCATCGGCCAGAACGGTGGCCGTGGTCGTGCCGTCGCCGGCGACTTCGTTGGTCTGCCTGGACACTTCGCGAACGACTTGCGCGCCGATATTCTCGAACGGGTCTTCGAGTTCGATTTCATTGGCGATGCTGACCCCGTCGCGCGAGATGATTGGCGTGCCGATCGGTCGATCGATGATTGCATTCATTCCGCGCGGGCCGAGCGTACCCCGCACCGCCTTGGCCAGTTTCGCAACGCCTCGACCAAGTGCCATGCGGGCGTCGTCGTCATGCAACATGATGTTTGGCATGATCCTGCTTCTCCTGATCCGGTTAGTTCGAATTGCTGATTTTTTTACTCTGCTGCTCCGCACGCTCCTCGCGATAACGCGAACGCGCTTCCTGGCTTCGGCCCGCCAGTACGGACGAAATGCACCGGTTTGATCTCGACATTTGGCGCGGCGTCACCGGTCTTGCCATAGCGGGCAGCAAGAAGACCGCGGCATAGCGCACCGTTGAATTCGGCATTGATGCCGACTCTTCGCAATGCACGCACATATGCCTCCAACTCATCGGGATTCAGCGGCGTACCGTCCGTGTCGACGAAAGCGAGCTCGCCGCCATGATCCGCTTCGTCGACGCTCCGCCCCACCACAAAACGCCGCTCGCAATATCGCGCGATCAGCCTCTGAGCATTGGCATCATCCGTGCACGTGATTGCAACCGCCGATAGTTCCGCCATGCGCCATCGCACCAGCAGGGAGGGCTCGTTGCCTTGTGCGAGCAACCAGGTTAGAAGCGCTTCCTGCCGCCGCTGAAAAGCCTTGACCTGAAAAATGCGGCGTACGTCCTCCACGTCGCCGTTGGCATCATTGCCAAAGGTCCCCTGGAACGATAGTCCAGCGGCCATGCCCCGATTGATTTCAGTGGCATACATGTGCTCGTCGAGTGTGATCGTGACGCTGGTCACCCATGACAAGTCCGCGATCGACCGCCTCATGTCGTCCGCCATCAGGTAGGCGAAGTTGGCCGCGCACCAGTAAGTCGGCAGGCGAAAGCCGATCGACACGCAACCGCCGTCGACTTCCAGACCGGAGACGAAACCAAGCTCTGTCACCGACTCGTCGAGTTCCGGGTCAGCGACCGTCTCGAGCCGGGCCCAGACCTCAGCGACACGCTCCGAAGCGATCCTCGACGCGATGGCGGCTAGCGCCTTAAAAACAGGCACGGTGCTCATGCGCCAGCCGCCGCCGGCTGCCGAACGTCCTCCAGCAGAGCCTTTTGCGCCTCGATATCGATTCCATACAGCCGCGCGGCATTGAGCCCGAGGATCTTTTTCTTGGCCGTGAGCGACAACTGCACGCCGGTTTCCTTGCTGATCGATTCGGGCAGTTCAAAAGCCATAAACTTCTCGATCAACCATTTCGGCGACCATATGCCGTAGTCACTGCCGTAAAGGATTTTGTCCTCTCCGATCCAGAACAGCAGTTCCGAGATCACATGCGCGAAGTACTCAGGACGTGTATGGATAAATGGAAGCACCACGGCGAGACCACCGTAGACATTCGTTTCCTGCGTGGCGATCCAGCAAAAGTCGTCAAGACGCGGCAAACCGCAGTGCTCGACGATGAAGTTCAGGTTCTGGAAGCTTGTGGCGACATCGTCGACATCGGCCACGTCGAAGGCGTCGCGATTCAGAGGCAGGATAGTCGGTCCCTTGTGGACATGGATGTTCCTGATACCGAGCTTCTCGCAACGCTCGAGATAACGCTGCACGCCGGGGTCCGATAGCTTGTATCCCTTGCTGTCGCCGCGCCATTCCGCCGTGTAGAGCTTGACCCCCTGAATCTTGTAGAGTGACGCCAACTCCTCGAGACGATCGAGCCCCGCCTCCCCATCGCGCGGATCGAACGCGCCATTGACGATAAACCGGTGCGGGTACTTCTGCTTCAGCACGTAGTTGCCCTCGGTCGTGTTGAAGCCGTTCTTGTAGAAGTCCGTCAGATAGGTCGGCTGACAGATCGCCATGTCGTCGTAACCGGTGACAAACAGGTCGCGATACATCGCCTCTTCACCGTACTTGTCGAACTTTTCCTTGGGCCACAGATATTCCTTGGGGCTCAGGTTCGAGTGATACGCGTAGAAGCAATCGATAAACTGCTGGCCGTGCACGTTCTTCAGATTGGCCTTGCTGCCATCCCATAGATGAACGTGCCCGTCGATGATGAAGATTTCCTCGCCGTCCGTGGTTCGATACATGGCTTTCGTCTCCTTGGTTGCATGAGCGGCCCGTCCTCCTCGTGGCCAGCGGGACGCCCGATTGGCTGCTGGGGTTTTCCGCTCACTCGTAAGCCATCGCATCGTCCATATTGCCGAACAGCACCACTGTCTCGTCGTCGATCATCACCATCCGTCCATAGTGGGTCGAGGTGGATATCTCGAACAGATGCGGCGTCATTTCACGGCCGAGCACTTCGCTGATCTCGCCCATCTTGAACTCGATCTTGCCTTGCCCATCAATGCGGATCATTGCGGGCAGATAGGTCACCGTAATACCGGGCTTGGTGGACATCAATTCGGCAATCGCCCGAGCCTCGACACTGTCGTTCATCGTGACGCCACATTGGTGCGAGATGGTCTGTTCGAAGCGAACATCCTTCATCGATTTGAAAATATTGTCGGTATGCACTGACATTGCGTACTCCTCTTGCAGTTGGTTCGAATGAATCGAGACGCGTTCAGGCGCGGATCGACGAGGGAAAGGCGACGCCGATCTCTTTGGCGATCATCTCCGCGCGCTCGACCGCGCTGTTCAGGCAATCGTTGAACTGGGCAGTCTTCACATGCGGAATCGACCAGATCGGCTGCAGCTGCTTTGCCGCGGCCGAAGCCAGCGCACCGTGCTTTTCCAGCCATTCGCCGAACAGTTGACGGTTGGCTTCGCCGTGCTGCGGGTCGTTCGCGAGCATATGAAACAACTCGACCGCGTTGGCCAGGTTGCGCTCATAATCGCCTTCTGCCGCGGACACCACCGTCGGCGTCAGAAAATCGTTTTGCGCGGCGGCGATCTGCATGATGAAACCGCTGCGAAACAGATCCGCCACGAGCGGCTCGAATACGACATTCACGGCAAAGTACTTCTCGAGAAAGTCCGTGGCGCCGCCAATCGTCTCTATCGCCCGACGTGTGTCCTGCCAGATCGGATCGGTCAGCCAGTGGGCTTTGCCCGCATCGAGGTCGAGATTGGGCAAGTCAAGCGCGATCTCGCCAAGGTAGAGGGTCAAGTCCTGAGCGAAGCGCAGTTTGTACGATGCATTGGTGAGGATGGCGCTATTGATCATCTGGGTGTAGCCGTATCGCTGCGCGTGCATCGTGGCCGTGCCCAAACCGAACTCCGCATGCTTGTATGCGCCGAGATGCTGTTCCAGAACCTTTATCCAGGTCTTATCGAAGCGCTTCACAGCACCCGAGCGCCGTCCGTTCTGGATCGCGCCGGTAACCATGCCGACGATGGTCGATTGACGCTGATAATGGGTGCGCTCCCATTCCTCATCGACCGCGCGGAACTGATGCCAGTCCGAGCTTTTGGCCGCCGTCCAGGTTTGCGAATACGTCGGCGTGCCGTCAGCAAACGACAGAATCCAATCCTGCAGCAGATAACGGTTCGGGTCGGGCTGGACATCCACCGTCATGTCCTCGTAGTGGCTAGCCTTGCGCCCCTTCGGCTCGAAGTAGTTGTACTTGCGGCTGTCCCAGCCGGCGAACTGGGCCGCGCCCGCCGCGCCCGACGACTTAGCCGGCGACTGCTCTGCCAATGTGCTCATGTTAGTCCTCCTTCCTGTTTCGGTTATAGGCACTTCGAATAGGCGCTTTGCCAGATCCGGTTAGCGAACCGCCTGCGTAAACTTGTCGAAATAGAGCCGCTCCGGCGCAACACCCGCCACCTGAAGCACCGGCATCACCGCCTCGATCATCGGAGTGGGCCCGCACGCGTAGCCATCGATCTCGCCTGCGAGCGATTCCTCGCGCAAGCGTCGGCCAAGCACCTCGTGGATCAGGCCGGTTTCGCCCGTCCAGCCGTCGTCCGGTTCGGCGTTCGAGAGCGCCGGAATAAAGCGGAAATCCGGCAGCTTTTCTTCCAGCTCTTCGAATTCGTCCAGATAGAACAGGTCGCGACGACTACGTGCGCCATAGAAAAACCGGACCGGTCGCTCTTCACCGCTTTGCACGTGATCGTTGAGGATCGACCACAGCGGTGACATGCCTGACCCGCCGCCGACCAGCACCATCGGCCCAGGCTGGTCCTCGCGCCGAAAGCACGTACCATACGGCCCCTTCGCGATCAGCCTGTCGCCGGGTTTGAGTCCGCCATCCAGCTGCGAAGAGAACGCGCCGTTGGGATACTTCTTGATGATGAACTGCAGCGTCGATTCGCCGACAGGGGTATTCGCCATCGAGAACGATCTCGTGATGCCAACACCCGGAATTGTCAGGTCCACGTACTGCCCGGCCCAAAATCGCAGCGGCCTCGACAACTTCACTTCCAGTAGCCTGATGTCGTGTGTCAGCGCGGTGATCTTCGTGAGCGTCGCGTCATATTCGCTCACTGCGATCGATCGGCGCATCAGGTCTTCGTCATAGTTCAACAACTCGACGGTCAAATCGCTATAGGCAAGCGTGCGGCATAGCAGAATATGGCCGGACTCGCGTTCGTAGTCGGGCAGCGCGAACGTCGAATACTTCTTGAGTTCCACATCGCCTTCGATCAGCAGCGACTTGCAGCTGCTGCATTGCCCCTCCTTGCACCCGTGCATCACCGCAATACCCTGGCGAAACGCGGCGTCGAGCACCGTCTCGCCCTCCGCCACCGACATCTGCACACCGACCGGCTCGAAGTACACTGTATGGAATACCTTGTCGTCACGTTTGTCCGCCATCGCGCGCCTCGTCTCTTGCGTGTCGCTCATCTCTTGCTCCCGATCGCATCCGGCGGCGGTATCGGCGCCGCCGGTTCCGATAACCTGGTCAAGTCACCGGATTGATCTTGAAGCCGGCGCGATACTCAGCAATGTGTTTCTCGCGCTGTTCCGGTGTCATGCCGCGCAACAGCACAATCGGGCTTTGAATCTTGTAACCGCGCACGTGGTCGAGCGTCCACATCTGCCTGTCGTCAAAGCGCAGATGCGGTTGCGGCACAAGTGTCTTGCCGTCGCTGCGCACGAAGCCGAGATCCTTGATGCAATCGGCCAGGTCCCAGCCGTGGTAGCACTCTTCCCACTGACGGCGTCCGCTGAAGCGCCCCATTGCCGGAGTTGGCCGGCCTTCGTATTCCGGTGCGAACGCCACCTTATGCGTCCAGCGGCATAGCTCCGAGCAATACGTGTACAGTTGGCCGTCAACCTCGTCCACGACGAAGTCTTCACGAATCAGACAGGGCACGAGACAGCTCCAGCAACGATGCGGATACACGTAGCCGTTTTCCTGATCGAACAGCATGTTGGTTTCGCCAGGCACGCTCTTTTTCGCATACCACTTCCAGAAGTCACCGAACTCGGCGTACCAGCCAGGATATTTGTGCTCGAACCACTCGAAGTCTTTCTCGGTCTGCGCTTCGATGCGCCAGAAGTTGACGGGCCAGCCTACCGAGAAGAACTGTGCGACCTTATGGACATAGTTTTGCTTGACAATGCGGTCCCACGCGGCGGCGATGTCGTCGTGGTGAATCTTGATGCCGTACTTCTCCAGCGGCAGCATGTAGGTCCGGTAGTAATCCTCGTAGATCCAACGGTGCCAGAGTTCCGCATATGACTCCTTGTTCTTGTCGCGGTCCGTGGTGCCGTATTCAATGAAGGTACCGATCGCCGCGTCGACGATCGCGTGGTTCTGCCAGAACGCGTAGCGTAGGTCACGCTCCAGCAAAAGATGATTGTCCGGATCGTTGATGATCGACATCACAAGCGAGTGGCCGTTGCCGATATGGCGGCTCTCATCCGACTGCACGGAAAGGAAGACTGTCGGTAGGGCGTAGTCACCATTGCGGGCGGCTTCCGACGGCATCGCGACAAACAACGTGTTGGTGAAAGCCGTTTCAGCCACCACCTGCAGGAACACGTTCGCGGCAGTCACTGCATCGCCGGTGAGAAAGCCCTCGGCAAACTGACGGCCGATCGTGGTCGCATAGCACTTGCCAAACGCGGCTTCGGTGATATCGAATCCGGCTGGATCGATATAGTTTTCCATATACCACTTTTTCAGATTCATCTGGATCGTGGAGTGCCGGAACTCGTCGACCATCTGCATCGTAAAGCCGGTACGCAACTCTTCACCGGGGGCGAGGCGGCCAAGCATCGCCATCGAGCGCGCTGCCGAGATTTCCGGGAACGGAATGATCGCGAGGAATAGCTTCATCCATTCCACCCAGCGAGGCTCGACGTTGCGGAACATGTCGCCGCGCAATGCCGCGTCGAGTGCGCCGTAGACTCGATTGTCCTTTTCCTCCTGCATCGGGAAATAGGAGCGCAGCACCTGTTTCATCGGGTCACGCGGCGCCTTGCTGATCTTGTAGTCCGTCGGGAAGGTCATCGCCTCCTGGACGTAGCTGGGAGTCCAGCCGAGATCGGCAACGCGGCGTGCCGCTTCGCCGATACTGATCCCGCGCTGGGACGTGATCTTGTTAAGCGTTAATCCATCAGACATTGAGATCTCCTAGTTCCGTTTCGATTACCGTCGCAAGGCGACGCTTCGGGCGGGCCGGCCAGTGCCAGGACCGGAGTCAAAAACATGGGGCGATTCGTCTCATCAGAATTTTAATAACTTAGGATACCGAATCGCGTTGCAGACTGGATTAACCAGTCTTGACGATCGAGTTTCCTGTCGTATTCACTTTGTACTTCGTGACGTCGACGCTCCCGATTGACCTGTACCGATAGAGCGATAAGCGTGCCAGAAATGCTAATTTTTCCTACGTCAAGCCTGCCAAGGCGCACAGCCTTCTGTTAAAAAACGCTCACTACACCATGTCGTGTTCTGCGACAACTCCGATTCGCAGGCTTGTCCGATATTGGGACATTTGAGTCAGAGCGAAGATGCCGGACTGGTCAACACTAGCGCTTCCGCGCCCTATTTATCGAGCAAACAATCACGAACCCGCGTGACGCTTTCTACGTCGCCACACTGCCGTGGCTTTCGCGCGTAAGGATCACGCCGTGGGCTGCATCATCAGGCGTCTTCCCTTCGGCAACGAAGCGGGCAGTGAGAATCAGCGCGCCCACCGCAAAGTCCTTGCCGTACGCTTCGATCATCTCGTCTGCTACGGCGCCCAGGCGCTCGAAGAACTGCTCCTTGGGTGTGCTTCCATTACTCATAGTCGCCTCCGATTTGAATTGGGGTGGCCACATGGCCGACTTACCTGCGAGCTCCGAAGCGGAACAATTCGTTAGGGAGAAATACGATTGCCAGTTCGCCAGCATCCGTTCCTAGCGCGAGCCGGCGGCCATCCGGCGACCAGGCCATCGCGGTTACAGCGCTGTTGCCGGAACCTTGGATGAGTAATATGTCGCTGCTGCCCGGCTGGCATAACAACACCGCGCCGCCGTGATATCCCACCGCGATCAGTGAGTGAGCCGGATGACACGCCACCCGGCTCACCGGCGACTTGCCGGCAATGCCGCATTCGTGCGGCCCGTCATTGGGCCCGAGTGAATCAAAGCTCCAGCACACCGCGCGCATGCCGCCGCTCGTCGCAATAAAACGGCCATCAGCGGAAAACGATAGTGAGCGCGGCTGACCGGGATACCCGCCCATCTCGATGTCACCGCCGTCCGGGAGCCGCCAGCCGTGCAACGCGTTCTCCTCCATCCCGCTCACGAGATAGCGGCCGTCAGGGCTCCACGCGACGTCACGGTGATAGCCCGGCCACGTAAGCTGACGCTCTCTGAGCGTATCGGCCGCCCAGATAGTCACACCGCCGTGATGCGAGATCGCCAGTTGGGTACCGGACGGGTCGAATACCAGCGATGTCGCCGAGCCGGACAGCATCAGGCAGGCTGGCTTCGGCCCCAGCCAATGAACTTTTCGGCCGCACGCATAGGCTCGCCCACCCGCAGGACTGGCAGCCACGCGGTCGATCCATGCGCCGTCTTCGTGCGCAATCAGTTCGCTCGAACCGTCGAGGCGCAGATGAACGAGACGGCCATCGTCGCCAGCGCTGAGAAATCCCCCTGCAGGGTCGGTGGCAAGAGCCAGACACGTGTTTTCATGCACGCTGAAGCGAGCAAGTGGCGCCGGCGGCGCCTGTGCCTGCTGGAATTCGACGCTGCCACCCTCGCGCAATTTGAGTCGGGGGCCGCCGTCCCAGACACCGGTAGCGAGCGCAAGCGTACCGTCACCGAGCGCGAAGCCAGCCCATTGACCCGATGTATCCCAAACGACTTCGATGACGGACGCCTCGGCGACCCACCGGGCTCCAAGCAGCTCCACGAGAGCGGGTGGCGCGTTCATGAGTCGATCTCGCAATGCCTGACGCTCTCCCGCAATTCCCGCCGATGGAGGTTGCGGCCGATAAACACAAGGCGGCTTTCGCGGTGTTCGCCGGCTCTCCATGGTCGGTCGAAATCCGTATCCATCGTCATGTGCACACCCTGAAAAACAAAGCGATGCGCCGATCCAGCGAGATCGACGATACCTTTTGTGCGCAGTAGATCCTGACCTTGTTCGACTATCAGTTGCTGCAACCACGAGAGGAAGCGCGTGCGCTCGAGCGGACGCCGGACGCACAACGACACGCTATCTATTCCGTGACTATGACGTCCCTGATCGACTCGTGCGCCCGTCCCAGCAGATACATAGCGGTACGTCCGCGCACCGCGCGATAATTCGCCGTTCTCACACGGCGACGTGGCCAGCTTCATGCGCTTGAGATCGAACGCGCCGCGATCGAGCAACGCGGCAAGCGGAGTTTCGCATCGCACACTGGTCAGCCATTCCGCTGTCGGGTTGATGCGTCGCACGGCATCCTGAACCGAAGCGAGGGCGGCCGGATCGACGAGGTCGGTCTTGTTGATCAGCACGATGTCGGCTTGCGCGAGTTGCTCCGCCGCCTCGCGGCTATCCGCGAGACGCGCCGGCAAATGCACCGCATCGGCCACGCAGATCACGCTATCGAGCCGCGTGCGTTGCCGGATCTCGTCATCGATGAAGAAGGTCTGCACCACCGGTGCGGGGTCGGCCAGGCCGGAAGTTTCGATCAGTATCCCGTCGAAACCATCCTTACGCTTCACTAGCGCAGACACGACTCGAATCAGATCGCCACGCACCTTGCAGCATACGCAGCCGTTGTTCAACTCGATAACCTCGTCTTGCGCGCCAACGACGAGGCCACCGTCAATGCCGATCGCGCCGTATTCGTTCACGACCACCGCATAGCGCCGCCCATGCTGCTCGCCCAGAATTCGATTGAGCAGCGTGGTTTTGCCTGCGCCAAGAAAGCCCGTGAGCACCGTAACCGGGATCCGATTCATTGCCAGTCTCCCTGTGAACCGGTTGACGCGCTACTGTCCAAACGGGCAAGTTCGTCCACGAGTCCCTGCTGTTCGGATTCGATCGCCAGTAAAGTGCGCTCGGCCTCGCTGAGGCGCTCGCGTAACTGTTCGACATCTGCCGTTCCTGTTTGCGAGACGCCGTCGCGCTCCTCGCAAGCCAATGCGCACGCCAGTTCGATCTCCGCGCCGGCGCGTCTGCTTTCACCTCGCAAGTGACGGGAGTTGACTTCAGTCAATGCGATAACCAGACGCATGCGCTCTGAGGCTGAGGCTGCGTCACGCTCCACAGTCATGGCGATCTCCCTGTTCAGACCCGCCCGTCCTGGCGTCTACGGAATCAACACCGCCCGGCCCTTGACCTTCCCGTGATGCAGGTCCTTGAGCGCCTGGTTCGCCTCGCCAAGACGGTATTCCCGTGTCGCCAGATGAACGAGACCACGGTCGGCGAGCGCCATGAGTTCGACCAGTTCCGGATAGGTGCCCACGAGATTGCCGACGATGGTCTTCTCGCTAGTGATCATGTCGATGGTCGGTAACTCGATCTTTCCGCCATAGCCGACGATGTAGTAAAAGCCCGCGTTGCGCGTCATTGCGAGACCCTTTGCGATTGCGTCACCTTCACCGACAAAATCGATCACCGCTTCTGCGCCGTTGCCGCCCGTCAGTTCGAGCACCCGCTCTACCTCGTTGCCGTCGCCCTTGACCGTGTGATGTGCGCCGCATTCCTTTGCAAGTTGCAACGCAACATCAGCGCGGTCAACGACGATGATTTCCGCCGCGCAGAGCGCATTCAGGACTTGAATGCCTATGTGCCCGAGGCCACCGGCACCAATCACGACGGCAAACTGACCGGGGAGCAAATGACGCGAAGCCTTTTTTGCAGCGCGATACGCGGTAAGGCCCGCGTCGGTGTAAGGAGCAACATCCTTCGGCGCGAGCGATTTCGGCAACTGGATCAGTGAGCGTTCGCCGGTCAGCAGATATTGAGCGTAGCCGCCGTTGGCGTTGATGCCGGGAAACCGGCTGTCCGTCGCGTGCATATCGTCGCCGCGCCGACAGGCAAGGCAATGTCCACTTGTCACGAGCGGATGGCAGATGACAGGATCACCCACCTTGACGCTCTCGACACCGCGGCCCACCGCCTCGACCCAGCCGGCGTTTTCGTGGCCCATGATGTAGGGCAACGCCACATCGACCTTGCTGCGCCAGATGCCTTCCACTACATGCAGATCGGTGCGGCACACACCGGCGCCACCAATCCGGACGATCACATCGGTGGGTCGCTCGATCCTCGGATCGTCGACGTCTTCATAGCGCACGAATTCTTCTCGAGTCAACGACTCGTCGTACTGGTGCAGCACAGCAGCTTTCACTTTTGTCTCCTCCGTTCAGATATGGCCGCGAAATACACGTACCGTACGAGCGGCGCCTTTGCGCGCGGCGAACGCTGATAAAGCAATGCTTATGCCAAGAAAGCGGAAACGAACACACCTGGCTCAGTCGGCATGCAGGCATGAAGCGCTAGCGCGATAAGGCCCGGCGAGCCCGTGGCCGTTCCCGTTCGCTGTCGCAAAATCGGACGTTTTGCGCTGGAGGGCGTCGCGAGGATGTCTGAAAATAGGACGCTTCAAGCCACGCCCGCCTTTTTGCGCGGCCCGGAGATAGGAGGTGCGAATTGTGATGTGAGTGCAGACGCCCCGATCGAAGCACGCACACGGGCGAAACCGCCGCGCACGATGACTCGACTGCTTCAAGAGGCGTGACGAGCGAACTTGGACAGCGGGGGAAAGCGCCACATGAGACGAACATCAGCGACAGTCGAACGTCCGCAGAGCAGCGAGTTTCGGCTGTTCAGACCAGCCGCTTTTCAAACCAGTGGTGGGCATACGGTTCCGCGCTGAACGCATCGACTTCCACGTATCCCGATTGCCGGTATAGCGAAATCGCCTCGACCAGCGTTCGATTTGTCTCAAGGTGAATAATGCGCACTTTGGCCTGCCGGGCACGTTTCTCCGCCTCGACAATCAACCGGCGGCCTACACCCATACCGCGAGCGGAAGGGCTCACCCACATTCTTTTGAGCTCGGCCGGGGACTTCTTATGAAATTTCAATGCGACGCAGCCGATCGGGCTTCCATGCAGTCTCGCGACGATCAACGCGCCCGCCGGTGCCTTCAGTTCATGCGCATCCGCCGGCAGACTGCTGGACGGGTCGAATCCTCCTTTAAAGCGCTGATCAAGCTCGCCAAAATATTGTTCAAAGCACCATCGCGCGTCGTCAGCATCTGGATCCTCCAGCGCGAAATTCACGAGGGATGCCTGTAGCAAACGCTCAACCTCAGACATGGCGGCGAGCAGTCTCCGACGCTGCTCATCGCCGAGCGGTTCGAGCGCGCGCAAAGCAACCTCATCAGAGAGCCGTTCGAGTTCGGCCCTTTCCGTGAGGCCTTTCTGAGTCAGGCAAGCCCGGCGTACCCGCCGGTCGCCCGAATGAGCGAGGACAGCGACAAGCTTTTGCCGTTCAAGAGACGCCAACGTACGGCTGACATAGCCTGAATCAAGATTTAGCCGCGCGCGAAGCGTACGAATATCCGCA
Source organism: Paraburkholderia sp. TE9906 (assembly GCF_056279605.1). Classification (NCBI taxonomy): domain Bacteria; kingdom Pseudomonadati; phylum Pseudomonadota; class Betaproteobacteria; order Burkholderiales; family Burkholderiaceae; genus Paraburkholderia; species Paraburkholderia sp. TE9906. The sequence goes on along the minus strand of NZ_JBWCCT010000010.1, from coordinate 98,841 downwards.
CCTTCGACGCCGATCTCCCATAGCAGGCGTGATTCGCCCATCGGGCGGCCACGTCCGAGGAAATGGTCATCGATAGCGCCAATGCTTTCGGCGACTATGCGGTTAAAGCGACGGATCTGAAGAATGTCGGATTCCATATCTCTGACTTTAGTCAGAGATATGGAATCCGTCAACACGCAGGTAAGGCATGCGGTGTCGCCTCCTGAACGACGGGCTCGGCTCAGTACTTCCACTGATAGGCCGCCAACGTCGCACCCACTACTCTATTTGTATACAGAGTTCTGAGTTCCGCGAACACAATACCCCAAAAAAACCGCCAGCGGATAAGCCAGGCTCTCCCCACGATGAAGAACGGAGACGGCATGAAAGAAGCGGACTTCCTGATAGCGCGCCCCGCAAGCGACGGCAAATCACAGCGTTTCGTACTTGGCGAAACGGGGTTTTCGTTCAGCGGCTCGGACAGACCGCCATCAGTCATGGATACCTGGACGAGCGGCACGGGTCTGCCTGCCGGCGCCCGCGACGTACTCGCGAAAAACCCGCAATTTGTGGATATCGTGGGTCTTGTCGGCGTGCCAACCGGGTCACATAAGCAACGCCCTCTCTTCGCGGGCTGGATTCTTGCGCGTGCTTCATCCGGGCTAGTTTCCGTTGCGATTCGCGATGCCCGCGATTGCACTGCAGGCCGCCTTGCAGACGATGCACAGTTCGCGACTGAGGCGGCGCAGCGCTTCGCCGCAGAGACCGTCGTCATTCTCGTGCAGGCAGCGACCGACAAGGAGGCAGAAATCGGGCGCAAAGCGTTGGAAAAGACCTTTGGGACAGACGTCCCTGAACTGAACCGGCTCTATCTCAGCAGGCGGTCCAGCCCCCCTGTCTGGATCGCCAGTCTGTCGGGCAAAAGCTGACTATCCCGGCATCGCCCTCGTCCCACTCCATCAACGGCTTGCATCACATCAAATCGAGCGCATATCCACCTGAACAGCCTTAATCAATGCTGGTAAGCTACTAGTATTCTGTATCCACAGCGACTGCAGCCATGCCAGCAAAACTCCTGAAAATCCAGGCGCGTACAGACTACGTCGACGAGGTCTATCGAGTCCTGCTCGATGCGATCAGCGAGGGCTCAATTGCCCCAGGGACTCGAATCGTCCAGGAAGAAATCGCCGAGCAGTTGGCCGTCTCGCGCTCGCCCGTCCTGCAGGCCTTCCGGCTGCTGAAAAAAGATGGACTGGTGGAAGATGCGCCCGGCCGGGGATTGCAGGTCACGCCACTCGATGGAACACGCATCGGTCACCTCTACGAGCTTCGCGGCGCGCTGGACAGCCAGGCCGCGCGTCTGGCCGCAAGGAAGAAAGTGAAGCTGGACAAAGCGCTCGTGGCGACCGGGCGCAAACTTTCGAAGGGCGATGACATCAAGGCGATGATCGAGGCCGACATGGCGTTTCACACCGCCATTTACACGGCTGCGGGCAACCCGCTCATCGTCGACAGCGCGCGCTTGCACTGGATGCATCTGCGGCGAGTGATGGGAGCGGTTCATCAGGTAGTGGGCCAGCGCAAATCCGTGTGGGACGAACATGCGGCGATTGCAGACGCGATCGCACAGGGCGATGAGGAGCTCGCCGCGAAGCTCAGCCTGCAACACACCGAAGTCGCCCGCGAAAACCTGGTGCGCCACATGAGCCAGGCGATGGCGGAAACAGATACCCCCGCTCGCTCCGCACGCTAGGCGCATTTTCAATTGACTTCCGAAGCGATAGCCGCCGCGCGGACCCATGGCCCGCGGCGGCGATTGCGTCATAGGCAGACAACTAGCGGCGGCGGTTGACGAGAGCCGGCGGCACGCATAGCACCAGCAGACCCGCTATGACGAGGCTAACCGAGAGCACGATTACGCCGGCGCCAGCCGAGCCCGTCGCGGTCTTGACGAGACCGATCAGTGACGGGCTGACCACGCCCGAGATACTGCCGACAGAATTCGCGAAGGCGAGACCCGCTGCGGCTGCGGCACCGCCGAGGAATGCCGGTGGCAGCACCCAGAACTGCGAGATGGTCGTCATCACGCCCATTGTTCCGATGGTCAACGCAATCATCGCCGGCACGGTCGAGTCAGAGAACCAGACGCTCATCGCGAGCCCGAACGCGCCGACGAGGCCCGGCACGATCAGGTGCCAACGCCGCTCGCCCATCCGGTCCGAACTCACGCTGACCACGACCATGGCGAGCGCGCCGACCGCGTACGGAATGGCAGTCAGCAGACCCACGTGAAGCGGATCGGCTACGCCGCTCGATTTGATGAGCGAGGGCAGCCAGAAGCTCACGCCGTAAAGGCCCATCGTGTAGAAAAAATAAATGGCGCTGACGAGGAGAATCTTTGGATTGAGAAGACCGTCCTTGACCGAGTGCAGCAGGCCATCAGGCTTCTCCTCGACGAGCTTGCGCTCGATGACGGCTTTCTGTTCGTCGGTCAGCCACTTCGCGTCCTGCACCTTGTCGTCCAGATAGAAATAGGCGATCACACCGAGCAAGACCGTGGGCACGCCCTCGACGAGGAACAGCCATTGCCAGCCGGCCCATCCATGTGCGCCGCTGAGCGCCGTCATCAGCCAGCCTGACAGGGGCCCGCCGATCACGCCGGACATCGGGATACCCGTCATGAAAAGCGCTGTCATTTTCGAACGCCGGGAAGACGGAAACCAGTACGTGAGGTACAGGACGATGGCGGGGAAGAACCCCGCCTCTGCGACACCGAGCAGGAAGCGCATGATGTAGAACGTCGTCGGCGTCCTCACGAACATCATGCCGACCGAAACGATGCCCCATGTGACCATGATCCGGGCAATCCAGCGGCGGGGACCCACGCGTAGCAGAATCAGGTTGCTTGGCACCTCGAAAAGCAGGTAACCGACAAAAAACACACTCGCACCAAATCCATAAACCGCCTCGCTGAAACCGAGGTCGTTGAGCATCTGCAGTTTGGCAAATGCAACGTTGATTCGGTCGAGGTAAGCAGACAGATAGCAGAGAAAAAGAAATGGAATAAGGCGCCACGCGGCTTTCGCAAACGCGGATGATTCGCTCTCTTCCAGATATACGGCCGGACTGTGGGAACTCATTGTTGTCTCCTGAGGGGCCTTCCGATGACGGTGGTTGCTCTCTTTCTTATGCCCACCGGTAGTGACTCGCGACGGCAGCCGAAGAAGCCCCGCCGCGAGCCTGCGTTCGCCGTTGCGTTTAGTCGAACATGTCCGGCTGCGTGGCAACGAGGTCATTCCAGATGGTCTGGAAGTGCAACCAGCCGATGTAGTCGCTACCGACGTGCTCACGGCTATAGCGCGCACGCTCGGGCGTCACTTCCTTCGGCGTAATGCCCGTGGCCTCGATCATCAGTTGCTGCTGGCAGCAGCGCTCGAGTGCGATGAACCAGAACGCCGCCGAATCGATGCTGTGACGGCTCGCCGTCAGCAGGCCGTGGTTCTGGTGAATCGCCGCCTTGACCCCTGCGAAAGCATTGGCAACCTTGTTGCCGCCCTTCACTTCCACTGCCACCTTGCCAGCCTCGTCGCCGATGACGACGTGGTCCTCGTAGAACGCCGCGGCGTCCTGCGAGATGGGCGCGAGCGGCCTGCCTAGCGAAGAGAAGGCGGTACCGTACGTGGTATGCGCATGGCACATCGCAACGATGTCCTGATGCTGCTCGTGGACCGCCGCGTGCAACACGAAGCCGGCACGATTGATCGCGTAATTGCCCTCGACGACATTCCCCTTGTGGTCGGCGCAGATGAGATTCGAGAGCTTGACCTGCGCAAAATGCACGCACATCGGATTCGTCCAGTAGAGGCTGGGATGTTCGGGGTCGCGAATGGTCAGGTGACCCGCGAATCCGTAGTCAAAGCCCTGCAATGCAAACGCACGGCATGCCGCGACCAGTCGTTCCTTGAGATGCTGACGGTGCGCTTGCGCCGAAGTGAACTCGGGAACCTCGGGGAAAATCAACCCTTCCTGGTCTGGCTGATAAATCGAAACCTTCCCCGGTTTGACGATGGATTCTGTTCTGGATTCGGCAACTGCAGTAGACATGTTCGATCTCCTACGTATTGAATGGGAACTGACGAAGTACGTCGGCAACAGTCGCGCTGCTGCCGACACTGCACCTTTGATTCCGGCAATGAAGTCATCACCGCCGGCATGACCTGCAATTCGCTGATCAGGCGACCGAGGTAGCGGGCTCGGCGCACGGATCGAGCACACCGGGCAACGCACCGATCCGGCCGACGACCAACTGACTTGCGCGTTTAGAGTGAGCCTCCGCGAGACGTGCTGCGAGCGCGCCATCGCCCTGCTCTATCGCGTGGGCGATTGCTGCGTGTTCGTCCCAGATCGAAGGACGCTGATCCGGCGCCTGAAGGACGGCACCCATCACACGCCGGATATGCACCCAATGACCATGCGCCGTTTGCGCAATCAGACGGTTTCCCGACGCTGTGTAGACGGCGAAATGGAACGTCATATCCGCGTCGATCATGGCGTGGACGTTGCCTGTCTGCGCCGCTTTCCGGCCGCGCTCGATGAGTTTCGGGTCGAGTTTTGCTCTGGTTGCGGCAGCCAGCTTCGCCGCGAGCACATCGAGCGCACCGCGTATTTCGTAGAGGTCGGCGAGCGCTGCTGGTTCCAGCGGCGCGACGAGCAGCCCACGCCCCGGCGCGTCCCGGACAAGCCCGTCCTTCTTGAGCAGTCGCAGCGCCTGCAGCACCGGCGAGCGCGACACGCAGAGTTGCTCCGCAATGTCTTCCTGCGTCAGGCGTGTTCCCGGTGCGAGCGAACCATCACAGATTGCGTCGAGAAGGACCTCATAGACCTCTTCGACGTAATCCGGGCGCGGTTGAAGTTTGAGCAGCTTCGATGTCATGGTTTCAGCGTCCTTGTCGACGGCGTGGACATATCCTGGTGATATCCAGCGCCGGCTTCGTTAGGGGCCCTTTTCCGCGTGCGGTCGACCAAAGCGATTCGACCGTCTCTCTCACAACTCGAGAACCAGCGTCGTGCTTACCGGGCGAGACACGCACGCGGTCAGATACTCCTGCCGCTCTTCCTCGCCAAGGATGAAGTCGTTGTGCTCGACTTCACCGTCGCGGTAACGGACCTTGCAGGTTGCGCACAAACCCGCGCAGCACGACGTCGGGAGTTCGACGCCCGCGGCATTGAGTACTTCTGCGAAGTTCTGATCCGCGCCGACATGCACGACCTGTCCCGTGCTGGCGATGGTCACGTCGCATCCGTGCGCGGATTCCACGCTGGCAGGCGCGCGCTTCGGCTGCTCGGGCGCCTTGAAGTGCTCGAAGTGCACCGTACCCTTTGGCCAGTGGCTGGCCGCGTCGGCACACGCCTTCATGAAACCGGCGGGGCCGCAGTAGTAGACATGCGTTCCGGCAGAGGGATGCGCCAGCAGCTTCGTCAGATCCAGCCGGTTGCTTTCGTCACCATCGTCGAAGTGATAGTGCAACTTGCCGGCGCGCTCCATGTTCGCGAGTTGCTCGCTGAATGCCGCCGCTTCGCGACTGCGCGCGCAATAATGCATGTCGAAGTCGACGTGATGCGCTTCAAGTTCATGCGCCATCGCCTTCAGCGGCGTGACGCCGATGCCGCCGGCGATGAGAATGACTTTCTTCGCATTGCCGTCCAGCGCGAAGTGATTGCGCGGCCTGCTGATGGTGACGACGTCGCCCGCCGCCACGTCGTCATGCATGGAGCGCGAGCCGCCGCGACCGGCTTCATCCTTCAGGACCGCGATGACGTAGCGGTGACGCTCGGCCGGCGGATTGCACAGCGAATACTGACGAATCACGCCGTTTTTCAGGTGGATGTCGATGTGCGAGCCGGCTTCGAAAGGCGGCAGCGCTGCACCTGCCGGGCTGGTCAGCTCATACGAGTTGATACCTTTGCCTTCATACCGCACCTGCTTCACGCGGACATCCAGCGTGCCGGCTTCGATATCCTGAATGGCCTCTTCCGTGTCCGTTTCCAGTGAGGTTTCCATCGTTATCTCCCTTCCTCGCTCGTCGCCGGCCACTCGTCGACGCAGTGGCCGGCCCGGCTGATATCTACGCAATCTGGTCAATATGACGAACGATTTCAGCGCTTGAGCGACTGCTCGAGTTCGTCGAACTTCTCGCGAACGAACTCCGCACGCGCACTGCCCTTGAGAGGGTCACTCTCGGTGAGAATCGCGACGACGGTCTTCAAGACTTTCCGGCGGCGGGCGACTTCATCCTCGAGCGTTTCTCCCTCGGCAATCTCGAACACGTTGCCGGTGCAATAGCTGTTGGGCGCGCCTCCCAGTTCGCGGAGCCATTCGGCGAAGCCCTGCGCGGAGGCAGCTGCATTCGTGCCGCGAACCGCGTCGCGCAACATCTTGCGGAACTGATAGAGACCCGCGTCGAACCGGGTCGGATTTTCTAGCGCATGGACGGCGATCGGACGCTGGCTGATGATGGCTTCATAGTCGCCCGGCGCATATTGCGCTGCCTTATAGTTCGCGCGCTCACGGTGATTCGGCGGAATGGGCGGCAAGTCTTCCAGCTTGTACTGGCCGAAGCGCTCGGGGCGGCGCATCGCGACCTGCCCTTCCAGAAAGTCGATGGACTCGTAGCCGACCAGTTCTTTATTGCCGATGCCGCGCGTGTCTATGCCCGGGCCCATCACGCGCCAGCCGATCATCTTGCTGTTTTCGTCGTCGACCGGAACTGTCCAGCGGATGATGTGAAACCGGCTGAACAGCTTTTTCTTCGAGCCGTCTTCGGATGTGTAGGCATGCAGGCTCAGGTTCGGCAGCACTTGATGCTGGACGCGCACAAAGAGCTTGTCCTTGTCGACCCGGCGGGCGCCTGCGCAAGCCAGGCTGCGGCCGCCCTGCACCGGCACGAAATTCATGTCAGGCGCGACTTCCATCGACGCGGCGCCGACTTCGTCGAACGTCGTACCTTGATAGTGCCCATCCACGACGTTCTTGCCCGCATGCAGCGCTGTCGGATGATAGTTATCGGCGGCGTTGTCCTGAACCTGCAGCCAGTTGCAGTGCTGGAAGTTGCTGTATGGAACGAGTTCGTCTCCCTGGGCCACCGTGAAGTCGCCTTCCCATTCGGGGAACGGCGGCTCGTCGTCGGGTGGGCCCATGTAGGCGAACACCAGTCCGTTGCGCTCGACCGCCTTGTATGCACCCTGACGAATCGAGCAGGCGAATTTTTCGGCTTCCTTCTCCTCGCCTTTCGGGAAAGGAACGTGCAGACACGTGCCGTCGACGTCGAAAACCATACCGTGGTAGCAGCACATGATGCCGTGCTCCTGGATGGCGCCATATTCGAGCGAAGCGCCACGGTGCACGCAGTGGGCATGCAGCACCCCGACGTTGCCGCTCTTGTCGCGGAACGCGACGAGTTCCTCGTTCAGAATCTTGAGGAAACGCGGCGTATCGGTCAGTTCCAGCGACATGCACACGGGATGCCAGAAGCGGCGCATGAATTCGCCCATCGGCGTACCGGGACCCGTCTCGGTCAGTTCGGGGTCGTGGTCCGGTACCTTGTTCGTGTAGTACCCGCCAAAAGGAATCAGCTTTTTCGCAACCGGGGCGGAGCCACCCGTGCGCTTCTGCTCATCCATCTTCTCTGACTTGACGCTCATGTCTGGTTTCCTCCAGTGATTGATAGGGACGCCCGGTCAGGCTGTTCATTGCTGAACGCCGACCTCTGAATTTCGTGTTCCGAACTCTGTATCCAAAGAATAGGCGCGAAAAGGCGCCTTGTCTTGATAGGGTTAACGCCATGTGTGCAGTTCGGGAGAACGCCGAACTTGACGCGCAGGGGCGTGAATCGGCAGCGCATGACATGGTGTGGCGTGGAGTTTACCCTCGTGCGCCAGAACAGCACACGGTCGAATGCACGATCACGCTCGCGGCTGGAAGCGCATTTCTGACTTGACCTCCCGGCCAACCGGTTACTTTGATCCGGATTCCGGTTCACCAGCGGCCACGCGGTGTCCCCATGGACCGATGACCTCTACGCGGTCGGCGCGCCCGGTCGATCCGAACGCCGTTCCCATGAGCACGGACCGAACTGGGCGCAGCCGTTCGACCTGCAATTCGCGCTTACTCTCTACCAGTGCCACGCGCTCGCGCAGGCGCTGCGCATCGCCATGCGGCAGGTGAGTCTGTGAACGACCGATGTTGATTCCCATGTTGGATACGCCGGCTATCAGCGCACCTATCGCATCGTGGCAGGAATGAAAAAAGACCGACAGCGTCGCGCAAGAAGAGCGACGCCATACGAGGAGAGCGACACCTCACGGGTCGCAAGCAGACTTGTCGAGTACAGAGACGAAGTGACCGGTGGCGGCAGACAACGGCACGTCATCGTTGCAAGTTCTTTTAACGCATCAGAAGCGATGCCTGAACCCAGCGAGCAGCGCGAGCTGGCTATTTCTTCCCTCTCCCGCCGGCCCGAACACGTTAATCGCAACTACGCTGGCATCGCCGGCCAGGCGCTGATAGACCGCTGAAAAATGCAGATCGGTACGCTTCGACAGCAGGTACGAAACGCCCGCATTCACCTGGTGCCACTTCGGATGGTCACCCGTCGCGAACGACGCCGCGCCGCTGCCGGTATAACCGTCACCATTCGTGAAGATATAGCCGAGGCCGGCGGTCAGCGCCGGCGTCACCTGATAGCGTCCGTTGATTTCGTAGTTGTCGACACGCAGATGATGCGCGCCGCGATAGTCGAGATGGGTGTCGGTTACGATCACATTCAGCGTCGCGGGGCCGAACGCATAGCCGCCGCCGAGCGCGTAGATGCGCTGACGTTCGACGAAGCCCGCGTTGTAGAAGATGCTGGTCGACCCGCTGTATTCGTCGCCGACGGTGCCTCCCGGATTCGTCGACGTCGCCAGTCCCGCGGACGGATTGCTCAGTTCGAGATAGCTCGCCACGATATGCATCGGCCCACGTAGATAGTCGAGCCCGAACGCATACGCGCGGTTGTTCGCAAAACCCGCGCCGTTCTCGCCCGCCGCCTGATTGCTGAACCCGTACAACGCACCGAGCTTCAATCCGCTGAACGGCGAGACTTCGTATTTGACTGTGTTATTCAGGCGAAAGGTTTGGAACGAATCGTCGACATCGCCGATATGCGCGCCGTAGATGCTGCCGAACTGCAACCACGACATCAGCACCGCGACATAGTCGAACGTGAAATCATACTGACGCCCCAACGTCACCGTGCCGTACCGGTCGCTGGAAAGTCCGACGTAGGCTTGCCGGCCGAACAGCCGCCCACCTTGCGACGACGTGCCGTTGATGCCGCTAAAACCGCTTTCGAGGCGGAAGACCGCCGCCATCCCGCCGCCCAGGTCTTCGCGGCCATAGAAACCCCAGCGATCGCCGCTGCCGAAGCCTGTCGCCATCGACCAACGCGAAGCGCCCTTTGCGTGAATCGACGAAGCCACCGAATTGGTATAGGCGATACCGTTATCGATGATCCCATAAAGCGTGATCGAACTCTGTGCGTGAGCGGCGGGTGCGAGACAGGCGCACAAAACCGCAGCAGCGCAGACTGCTGTCCTCATTTGTCTTCTCCAGGCTGGATTGATGTGGTTGTTATGACGGCTGCGGTGCGGCACGCACTTCGTCGCCGGTGTCCGCACGCAGCCTTGTATAGGCCGCCGGCGCGGCCACTGCTTCAATGTTCAGTGGCGGGTCCGGCGCGGGAAAACGGTGTCGTCTCGCGGACGCTCTCATCCATGCTGTCAACGTTCGGCCGGTACACCTTGCCGAGAATGAACGACAGCACCGCGACCGCGATCACCGGAATCGACGCGACGCGAAAGAGCTCGGGCACCGGCAGATGCGCGCCCAACAGCATGCCGCCGATCACCGGCCCGGAGATCGAGCCGATCTTCGCAATGCCGATCGCGGTGCCGGTTCCTTTCGAGCGATAGCTCGTCGGATAGACCATCGACGCGACCGCATTCAGGCCGGACTGCGTACCGGCCACGCAAAAGCCGACGCCGAACACCGCCGCCATCAGCCAGCCGGCCTCGAGACCCATGCCGAGCGCCGCGACGAGCGGAAAGCCGAGCACCGGCAGGCACGTGATCAGCAGCACGCCGCGCCGGTCGACGAAACGCATCAGCGCGAGGCCGCCCGCGGTGCCGCCGATCGAGAAGAGCGTGCCCATCAATGCGGCCTGGCGCGGCGGCACGCCGACAGCTTCGATCAGCACCGGCAGCCAGTTCTGCAGAAAGAACAGCGCCATCGAGTTGGCGATGTACGCGAGCCACAACGCCGGCGTGATGTAGCGCAGGCGTCCCGCGAACAGCAGGCGCGGCGTGAAAGTGCGGAACGCGCGCTCGTCGGCGACGGTGAACGAGACATTCGCTTCGAGCGAGAGCTCGGGCCGCAGGCGCCGCGCGGTCGCGACGATGCCGCATTGCGGCCACTGCCTGAGCACCTGAAAGCGCAGAGATTCCGGCATCACCACCGCCAGCGACGCCGCGACGACGAGCGGCGCTAGCCCGCCCACGACGAACACTGCCGGCCAGCCGAAGTGCGGAACGAGCCAGACGGCGACCGCGCCGCCGAAGCCCGCGCCGAGCGTATAGCCGGTGAACATCACCGTGACCCAGGTCGCGCGCAGCCGTTTCGGCGCGAACTCGGAGACGAGCACGAACGCATTCGGCACCGCGCCACCAATGCCGATGCCCGCCGCGAAGCGCAGCCACAGCAGTTCATGGACCTGCGTGGTCCAAATCGTCGCGAGCGTCAGCAGCCCATACCAACAGGCGCCGAACAGGATCGCGCGCTTGCGCCCGATGCGGTCGCCGATATAGCCGAACAGAATCGAGCCGACCATGATGCCGAAGATGTTCGCGCCGAACACCGGCCCCAGCGCGCCGCGTTCGATGTGCCACGCCTTGATGAGCGCAGGTGCGGCGAACGCGAGCGCACTGAGCTCGTAGCCGTCGGTGAGCATCACGAGCCACGTCGAAAAAATCAGCACGACGGCGAACCAGCCGACCTTCTGTCCGTCGATCAGACGCGATACGTCGATCGGCTCGCCGCTGAGAACCTTCTGATCAAGCATGTCTCCTCCTTATGTCCGTCGCACGTGCGCTTGACGCAGCGCGGCGACGGTTCGACCGTTACCTGTGACGGGCAACGGGTTCAACGCGGTGGCTGCGCGCCGCGAGCCTCTTTGAACGGGCCGCTGGCGCGAGCGCTGCTTTGCACGGCGAAAGGCTATTGCGGCAGATGCGGCGGATCGATCCGCTCGATGTTGTCGTACAAACGTTCGCGCAGCATCGCGCGGTCGATCTCGTGAACGTTGCCACCATCGGCGAGATCGAACGCATGCGCGGCCGCGGCACCCATTGCGATGCAAGGTCCCATCACGCGCACGCTCGACAGCGCGGTCGCATCGCCGTCGATGCAGCGGCCCACCGCGATCAGATTGTCCGCGCCCTTCGCGAGCAGGCTGCCGAGCGGCACCGTATGCAGATGGTCGTCGCCGAACGGCTTCCATTCGTAGCCTTCCGCGCGGTCATGCAGTTCGATCGGCCACGACGTGCGCAGCACCGCATCCGAGAACTTCGTCGCGGCGATCACTTCCTCCGAGCGCAAATGATGGGTGCCGACAATCCAGCGTGTCTGCCGGATGCCCGGCAAGCCGTAGCTGCGGATGCGCGCGTTGCGGTAGATGTGCGGATACTCGCCGCGCAGAAAGTCGAATGCGCGATCGGCCTGATCGCGGCCGGCGAGCGCGACACGCGAGGCCGCCATCGGCTCCAGCGGCGTTTCAATATGCGTCATGTTCACGATGCCAATATTGCGGCCTCGAAAGTAGAAAACGAGGCCGTCCTTGCGCTCGATGCCGTAGTCCGCCGCCTTGGCCTCGACGCGCTCGCGAAACACCGGCGGTGTCGGAATGTCGGTTTCGTCGAGATTCTCGAGCACGATCATCTGCGTGCCCTGCACCGGCTTGAGCGGCTCCTGGCATTCCAGCCCAGCCAGCCACGTGAGCGCCGCGTCACCGCTTGCGTCGACGAAGCCGTCCGCCGCAATACGCACATCGCCGTAGCGCGTGGCGACTTCGAGTTCGCGCAACTGGCGGCCTTCGCGCACCACGTCGCGCAATACCGCGCCGAGCACCACGGTGATTCCAGCCTCGAGAATCTTCTGTTCGATCCAGCGGGCCAGCGCGACTTCGTCGTACAGCACGACGGTTGTCAACGGACCTTCCTTGTAGTGCAATGCCCCTTTGGCGCCGAGATCGCGCAGAATGCCGTCGGCGATGCCGTGTGTCACCTGATAGCGCTTCGGGCCGTTCGAAAACAAACCACAGAAAGTGCCGATGATCGAATTGACCGCCTGGCCGCCGAGCGCGGGCATGCTGTCCACCAGAACCACCTTGCGGCCGAGGGCGGCCGCTTCGAGAGCAGCCGAAGTACCGGCGATGCCGGCGCCGACGATGCAGATGTCGGCATCGAGTTTCCAGCCGGTCGTGCTGACGTCGCGACGAACGGTGCGGGTGCTGGTTTCCAAAACAGTTCTCCGTAAAAAGTGACAACGAGCGAATCGATGATGATCCGGCGGCCATCGCCGGGTACCGCGCGCCACGCTGATTTGCGCGGCGCTTCGTGGTTCAGGTCCGGTCGCGGGCCTTGGTGATTTCGACGATGCCGCGCTCGGCATCGACCTTGACCCAGTCGCCGCTTTCGATGATGTCGAGCGGATCGGCATCGAAGTCGGTCAAGGCCGGCGCGTGTACAACCACTGCGCCGAGGGCAATCTTCGTGGTCATCTCGTTGAAGAGCATCGCGGCGGGCGCGCTGCCGGCGAGCCGCGCGATGTGAAACTGGCTCGACCACCCCGACGATCCCTTGGCTCCCGGAAACACCAGCACCTTGTTCGCGAAGCTCTGTCCGCGCAGTTCGTGCCGCGTTTCGATGATCGTGCCGGTGCGCGGATCGATACCGCCCCAGCCAGAGATGCGATCGCGCGTGACGAGCGCTTCCCCTTGGGCGAGCCCGCCCACCACTTTCCGGCCGCGCAGCACGATGATTTTTTTCTCTGCGCTGTTCATGGCTGTCGTGCTCGTCATGCGTAGCCTCCGTTCCAGCGGCCTGTCACAGCGGCGGCGATGCATTCAGCCGTGGTCCCGAACCATGCCTGCACGTTCATGATCGCGGGCAGGTAGTGCGCCTGTTTCGCGGAATCGACGGCCGCCACGCGCGTGCCTTTCGGCATCACGCGCCCAACCGACGAGCAGGTGTCGGTCATCAGCACACCGCCCGCGTCTTCGATGATCTTCGTGTAGCCCGCCTGGTCGGCGAGTTGCTTGGTTGCTTTCGCGGTGAAGATCCACAATTCGGTGTTTGCGCTCAGGCGCTGCTGATCGAGCAACTGGCAGACTTCCCAGATCTGCTCGATCGAGTAATGCGGGCAGCCGAGCATCACGAAATCGACCTGGGCGTCCTTCGCGGTCGTGTTGACCCGCTCGTACGCAAGACGCCGTTCGGCCGCGCCGTAGCGGATCGTTTCGACCGGCCGGCGGCCGCGCATCGCCGCTTCGTAGGTCGGCGCTTCGGGCGTCTGTCCGACGATGTGGTACATCTCGACGCCACCCGACGAAGCCGCAGCCGCGCCGAAATGCTTGAGCTTCGGCAGGTTCGGCACGCTGTGCAGACCGTCGATGACGGGAATCCGGTCCTGCACCGCTTCGCCGACGTAGTAGCCGAGCAGCCCCCAATCGGCGACGCTCACGACGTCGATCTCGAGTTCGATGCGGTGTGTGCCGCCGCGATTCTCGTCGAGGTGCAGACCCCAGTAGGGGATCTTGCCGGTCAGCATCGCCGCGCCCGCGCTCTCGCGGCCTTCCGCATTCGTGCGCGCGCCGAGCACCGAGTTGATGTAGATCACCGCCGACGATTCCATCCATGCGCAATGCTCGCCCTTCACGGGCACGTTGCCGACCTGATAGGGCGCGCAGGTGTTCAGCGGCTGGATGCCCAGCTTCGCCGTGTACGCCGCGCCCGCCCGGTAGATCTTCACGATCTCGCTGCCGACGTTCTGCCGTTCCGCATGTTCTGGATCGAGCCCCTGCTGCAGATGACTGCTATACGCCTTCACCTTCGGAATCGCCAGGACGTCCGGGCTGTCGAGGTTGAATTCGGAAAAGACCGCGTCGAGACCGCCGTCCTTGCGTGTCGCGTAATCGCGCAGGAACGGCATCGTCGCGCCCACCGTCCCGCACACGTTGTTTGTGTCGACCATCCGCTGCGCGCCCAGCGCTGTGCCGTAGCGCACCAGCAGATCCATCGCGCGTTGCACGGCGGGGCCGTCGCGGCCGTCGAGCATCGCCTGTTCGTCGTCGTTCAGTCGCATCGTCATGCCGCTCCCCGCACCGGCTCTTCGACGAATGCGTCGGCCGCGTCGATGTCGAGCGTGGTCGCGCGCCGCAATTCGCGCCGCGCCGACAGATCGTGGCGCCGGCCGCGATGCAACGTGCAGCGGTTGTCCCAGATCACGAGGTCGCCCGGCTGCCACTCGTGCGAGTAGACGAACGCGCGCTGGGTCGCATGCTCGAGCAGGTCCATCAGCAACATGCGGCCCTCGGCGACCGTCTGCTCGACCACATGCGTCGCGTGGGCGCCGATGAACAGATGCCGGCGCCCCGACCCCGCATGCGTGCGGACGACGGGCCACTGCACCGGCGGCAACGCGTTGCGCTGGTCTTCGTTGTAGTCGGTGTCGCCGAGCAGGAAGCGCGAATAAAGCGCGTAGTGCTCCGCGTGCAAGCCTTCGAGATCCTGCTTATCGCGCGCCGGCAGCGCGTCCCAGGCCGCGCGCATGTCGGCGAATTCGGTGGCGCCGCCCCACTCGGGCACGACGACCGCGTGCAGCATCGAATAACGGGCGGACGGCTGCTGAAACGAACTGTCGCTATGCCATAGCTGATTGGCCAGATTGCCGACGATGCGCCGGTGCGCCCGATCCGCGATCTGTCCGCTTTCGTCGACGTTCGAAATATCGGCCAGTTCCTGATAGGCAAGCCGCGCGTGCGGACGGGCGACACGCTTGAAGCCGAGATCGAGCGGACCGAGCGCACGCGCGAACGCGAGCTGCTCGTCCTGCGTGAGCGGTTGTCCGCGAAAAACGAGGACTGCGTACTGGTTCATCGCTTCATCGATTGCACGCGCGGTGTCGGGCGCGAGCGGCGCGGCAAGCGCGATCCCGCTCGCGAGCCCGACGAAATCGGGGTGGCTGGGATCAAAGGGAGTGACTTCAAGCGGCATGGGCGGCTCCTTTTCCGGTGTTGGTCTGCGCGGCCGCCTGGATGACGGCGTGGGTCGTGGCGTGGTTGGCGCTTTCGTCGGCACGGTCGTTCGCGTCGTCGCCGGCTTCATCGTCGCGACGATGCAGACGGCCGAGCACGAAAGCCAGCAGCGCGACGACCGCGACGGGTACCGCGCCGAGATAGAAAAGCTCCCGCACCGGCAGATGCCCGGCAAGCAGCATGCCGCCGATCACGGGTCCGGCGATCGCGCCGATCTTCTGAATGCCGACGGCCGCGCCGGTTCCCTTCGCGCGCAACGCCGTCGGGTACACGAGCGGCGCGACCGCATTCAGGCCAAACTGCGTGCCGACCACCGCGAAGCCGATCAGAAACACCACGGCGATCAGCATCGGTTCCGGCAGACCGATGCCGAGCAACGCGACCAGCGGCGTACCGAGCAATGGCAGCACGGTGATGATCACGGCGCCGCGCGTATCGACCAGGCGCATCAGCGCAAGGCCGCCGAGCGTGCCGCCGACCTGGAACATCGCTGACACGAGCGCCGCTCGCTGCGCCGGCAAGCCAATGCTTTCGATCAACATCGGCAGCCAGCTGTTGAGAAAGAAGAGCGCCATCGAGTTGGCGATGTACACGGCCCACAGCACCGGCGTGACCATTCGAAGACGGCCCGCGAACAGCAGCCGCAGCGGCGCGTTCTGACGCGCATGCGGCGCCGCCTCGCGGCTGTTGCCGATGACGAACGTCGTGTCCGGTGTCAGGACGATATCGGGCGCGAGCCGCCGCACGATGCGTGCGATCTCCGCGTTGCGGTTCCCCTTGAGCGTCAGGAAACGGATCGATTCCGGCGCGCCGACAAGCAGCATCAGCCCGGTCACGAGCGGCGCGATGCCGCCGATCACGAACACGACCTGCCAGCCGAACGAAGGAATCAGCCACGCCGACACCACGCCGCCCAGGCCCGTGCCGATCGTGTAGCCGGTGTACATCAGCGTGATCCACGTGGCGCGCCAGCGGCGCGGCGCGAACTCGCTCATGTACGTGATGGCGTTCGGCACCACGCCGCCGATGCCGATGCCCGCGCAGAATCGCAGGATCAGCAGATGATCGAGCCGCGTTGCGCCGGCCGCGGCGAACGAGAAGAGCGACAGCACGAGACTGCCGATCACGATCGTGCGCTTGCGACCGATCACATCGCCGAGATACCCGAGCACGAACGCGCCGACCATCGTGCCGAACACGAACGCGCCGAACACAGGACCGAGCGCGCCGCGCCCCATATGCCACGCGCGGCCGAGCGCCGGTGCGGCGAAGGCCATCGCGCCGAGATCGTAGCCCTCGGTGAGCATCATCACGCCCATCGCCACGATCAGCAGCGTCGCGAAGCGGCCGCCCTTCTGGCGTTCGATCACCTCGCCGATGTCGATGATTGCCGGGGAGTTCATCTCAAGCCTCCCCGCCATGGATCGAGCGCGCGCTGGACGATGGACTGCCGTCCTCGGCCGTGCCGGGCGCAGCCGATGCCTTGTCCCCGGTCAGCACGGCGCCTTGCGGCATGGAGCCGACATTCGCACGGTAGATCTTCAGCCAGCCGGTGTCGTTGACAGGCGCGGGGCGCTGCCACACGGCGCGACGGCGCTGCCGTTCGGCTTCGTCGACGTGCAGGTCGCAGGTGCGGCGATCGAGGTCGATCTCGATCGTGTCACCGTCCTCGACGAGCGCGAGCGGTCCGCCGGTGGCCGCCTCCGGCGCCACTTCCGCCACCACGATGCCCTTGCAGACGAGTCCGGACAGATGACCGTCGGTCAGCATCGCGACTTTGTCGGACAGACCGGCGCCGTCCAGCGCAAACACCACGCGAGACGCGCCGCCGCCCATTGCCGGGCCGCCGCACACGCCCGCGCCTCGCATAACGACCACCGCGCCCGGTTGAATCGTGCCGTCCTGGATCGCCTTGATCGCGGCGTCGGAGGTCGAATAGCACAGCGCGCGCCCGCTGAACGATCGCTGCTTGTCGGGCGCAATGCCGAACTTGACGATGCCCGCTTGCGGTGCGAGATTGCCGCGCACCAGCACGATGGCCGGCTGCCGCGCGAATGCGCGCTCCGGCGTGCGCACCACCTCGTCGTCCGTGACGAGCGCGTCGCGCAGATTGTCCGCCACGCTGGCGCCCGTCACCGTCAATGCACCGGGTTTGAGCCAGGGCTCCAGCCGCTTCATCACCGCGCGGCCGCCCCCTGCGGCTTCGAGTTGCTCGATCGTGTCGTGGCCCACCGGGCGCACCGCGGTCAACACCGGAATCTGCGACGCGTAACGCTCGAAAAGCCCATATACGTCGACGTCGATCTGCCCTTCCGTCGCCACCGCCTGCATATGCTTGACGGTATTGATCGAGCCTCCGACCGCGAGCACCGTCATCACCGCGTTCGCGAAAGCGTCGGGCGTGAGGATGTCGCGCGGCTTCAGATCGTCGAGCACCATCTGTACGATCCGTTTGCCCGCCGCGCGTACATAGGCGAACATTCTGTCGCTGTTGGCGGCGATCGGCGTGCTGCCCGGCAACGACATGCCGAGTGCCTCGCTCACCATGTGCATCGAGTTCGCGGTGCCGAGTCCGGAACACACGCCGGGCCCGCGGATCGCGTTACGGCTCATCCCGATCAGATCGTCGACAGGCAGCTTGCCCGTCAGCGTATGCATCGCGCCGACGAACACGTCTTCGATATCGACATGTTCGCCGCGATACTCGCCGCTCGGCTGATACCCGCACGCAACGACGATCGTCGGAATGTTCAGGCGCGCGGCCGCCATCAACTGGCCGGGCACCGTCTTGTCGCACGATGCGAGGCACACCATGCCGTCGAGCTGCGCGCCTTCGACCGCGACTTCGATGTCATTGGTCACGAGATCGCGCGCCGCCAGCATATATGCACCACGCGCGCCCACACCGGTGATGAAGTCGCTGGGCGCCGCCGTGCGAATCTCGAACGGCAGCGCGCCGGCCGCGCGAATCGCCTGCTTCAGTTCGGCCGCGATGCCATCGAGATGGCTGAAGCAGCTCGCCAGTTCGGACGATGAATTGACGATCGCGATCTTCGGTTTGTCGAGATCGTCTTCGGCGATGCCGAGATTGAGCCACTGGGCGGCGCGCACAGCGCCGAGATAGGAACCGCGAGGAAGATTGCTGCGCAACGGGCGTTGCGGTTTGCGTCCTTCGGACATTCGTCTCACTCCTTTTTTTAATGCAACTGATGGTAAAAACGGGACTAAAATCCGTCAATCATGCAACGTAGATAGGCATCATCCAATCCATGGATATCCGCCAGGTTGACCTCAATCTGCTGAAAGTGTTCGACGCGTTATTGAAAAAACGCCACGTTACCCAGGCCGGCATCAGTATCGGGCTCAGTCAGCCTGCGATGAGTTACGCGCTCGCGAAACTACGTGAGTTATTTGAAGATCCGCTGTTCGTGCGTACCGGCCGCGGTATGGAGCCGACGCCGCGCGCGCAGGCGTTGAGCGAGCCGGTCGCGCGCATGCTCGAACTGGTGCAGAACGAAATTCTGCCGATGCCGGAATTCCGGCCGGGCGAATCCACACGCACGTTTGTCCTGTGCATGTCCGATATTGGTGAGATGGTGTTCCTGCCGCGCCTGCTGAAGCATCTCGACGCGCATGCGCCGAACGTGAAGATCAAGACGGTCGCGCTCAGCACACCGGAGCTCGAAGAGGCGCTGACATCGGGGGACGTGGATGTGGCGGTCGGCTATTTTCCGGGTCTCGAGGGCGCGGCGCTGCGGCGCAAGGCGCTCTACCAGCATTCGTTCGTGTGCATCGTGCGTGAGGATCATCCGACCATCCACGACACGCTATCGCTTGACCAGTACCTTGAGGCGCCTCATGCGATGGTGCATCCGGAAGGACGCGCGCAGGACATCCTCGAGCGCGCGCATGAGCGCCTCGGGATTCGCGTGAACGTGCGCTTCAACCTGCCGCGTTTCATGGGCATTCCGTTCATCGTCGCCGGCTCGGACACGATCGCGACCGTGCCGCTGGCCGTCGGCCGGCGCTTTGCCGAGTTCGTCAATATCAAGCTATTGCCGCTGCCGTTTCCCGGGCCGCGATATGACCTGCATCTGCACTGGCATTCGCGCTTTCATCATGAGCCGGCGAACCGCTGGATGCGCGGCACCATGAGCGAACTGATCAATGGGCCGCAGCAGCACGAGCCGCTGCGCAATACGAAACGTGCGGGCCGGACTGCGCGCGAAGCGTGACGGTTGGCGGCCGTGGGGCCGCCATACGTTGAAGCGGCGTTACAGGTCGAGCACCAGCAACGGCGACTTCGAACGCGAACAGCAGGGCAGCAGTTGATCGTTCGCGGCGCGTTCTTCGTCGGTCAGATACACGTCGCGATGATCCGGCTCGCCCGCCAGCACGCGTGTCAGACACGTGCCGCAGACACCCTGCTCGCACGAAGTCGCGATGGCGACGCCGGCCTTCTCCAACGCCGCCGCGATGGTTTGTGTCGCGGCCACATCGACGATACGGCCGCTGCTAGCAAGCCGCACCTGAAACGGACCGTCGCTGTCGTGCGCCACCGCATTCGCCGCCGGCGCGCCGAAATACTCGCGATGCACGTTCTCGCTGTGCCAGCCAAGCTGGCGCGCCGCATCGAGCACGAAGTCGATGAACCCCGCAGGACCGCACACGTAGACATGCCGGTCGGCGGCGGGCGCCGCCAGCACGCGTTTGAGATCGAGCCGTCCGTCGGCCGACGCAGTATCGAAGTACAACCGGCTGTGCGGCTTCAGATGTGGTGCGGCGAAACGCTCGCGAAACGCCGCTCGTTCAGGCTCGCGCGTGCAGTAGTGCAGCTCGAACGAAGCGCCCGCATGCGCGAGCCGCTCGGCCATGCACAGAATCGGCGTCACGCCGATGCCGCCCGCCAGCAGAATCGAATGGGCGGCATCGTGCGCGAGCGGGAAGTGGTTTCTGGGCTCGCTGATATCGAGGAGCGCGCCTTCGCGCAATGCATGCATCGCCGTGGAGCCGCCACGCGAGGACGGTTCATGCAGCACGCCCAACACGTAGCGGTGCGTTTCGCGCGGATCGTTGCACAGCGAATACTGGCGCACGATGCCATCGGCAGGCATCACGTCAATGTGCGCGCCGGCCGAAAACGCGGGCAAGGCCGCGCCGGCGGGATCGGCGAATTCGAACGACAGGATGTCGCGCGCCACTTCAGTCTTGCGAATAAGCTGAACCTTCATGACGCGGTCACCTCCTGAGTGGCGTCACGCTCTTCTTTCAGCAAACGTTCGATGATCTTGCGCGACTGCACGCCACCCGCGTCGATGTTCAGACTGAGAATCTTTCGATGCGGATTGGCAAGCAGATTGCGCTGCTGCGCTTCGAGCACGGCGAGGTCTTCCGAGAAAATCTTGCCCTGCCCTTCGCGAATCGTATCGGTGAGCGTTGCGTCCTGTGGCGCGAAGTTGCGCGCCATACCCCAGAAATACCAGATCGACGTGTCGGTTTCCGGCGTGATGAAATCGACGACGATACTGCCGGCGCGATACTCGGCCGGCGCATCGTAACCGCCGTGCCCCGCGTGCGCGACGCCGACTTCGATCAGCACATGACTCGGCGGTGTGAAGCGGCAGATCTGCCAGCGGTCGCACGGCACGTTGTCCGCGAGACCGTTGCCGCGTAGAGCCGCAGCCCAGAACGGCGGCGGCATGATGTTGTTCATGTGGCGTCCGGTGATGACCATATCGCCTTCCACGCGTGTGGCGGGCGGCGCTTCCTCGATCTCGGGCTGACCGATGCTGCTCGCGTGCACATAGGTTTCGTGCGTCAGGTCCATCAGGTTATCGATCATCAGCCGGTAATCGCAGTTGATGTGATACAGGCCGCCGCCATAGGCCCACTCGGGATTGTCGGCCCATTCGAGATGATGGATCTTCGCCGGATCGGCGAGCGCCTCGTCGCCCGGCCAAACCCAGATGAAGCCGTAGCGCTCGACGGCCGGATAGCGGCGAATCGCCGGAATGCCACCCACACGCTGCGCGGTCATCGCTTTGCATTTGCCATCGGTGCCCATCACGAGACCGTGGTAGCCGCACACGAGCTGGCCGTCGCGCAGAAACCCCAGCGACAGCGCCGCGCCGCGATGCGGGCAGAAGTCTTCGAGTGCCGCGACCTTGCCTTCGTCGCCGCGGAACAGCACCATTTTCTCGTTGCAGATCGTGCGGCCCAGCGGCTTGCCGTCGATTTCATCAGGCGTGCAGGCAACGTACCACGCGTTCTTCAAAAACATTCTTATCTCCTTAGTTATACTGATTTCATGATCCGGACATGCAATCTATCCGGCGTGTTCCGGCGGACCGTCTTAACGCGCGATCGGCAGGCGGATCAACTTCCCGCCAGGAACCTGTGTCATCACATTCTGGTTTTCCAGCGCCGCATGCAGGTTGCGCTGTGCAATGCGGGCATGCTCGCGCATGAGCGCCTCGGCACGGGCGCCCTCACGCCGTTCGATCGATTCGACGACCGCGCGATGCTGCGACTGCGCGATTCGCAGCATGTCGCGCGCGCCGGCATCGATCGATTGCGCCATGACGAATGCGCTCGGCGAGGCGAACGGCATCGTCATCACGCGCTCGATCTGACGTTCGATCACGCTGCTGTTGCTCGCCGCGGCGAGTAGCGCGTGCAGGCGCCGGTTCGCATCGACGTAGGCCGAGAACGCGTCGTCGGTGAGTTCGCCGGCGAGGATCACGTCGATTTCATCGATACAGGCATGCAGTTCTTGCAGGTGGGCGGCGTCCACGCCGCGTTCGGCCGCGAGCCGCGCGGCCAGGCCTTCCAGCGTCCCGCGCAATTCGATCGAATCGCCGATGTCGTCGACCGTGAACGAACGAACCGCGAAGCCGCCCGACGCGATCGGTTCGAGCAGGCCTTCTTCTTCCAGCCGATTCAATGCGGCGCGCACCGGCGTGCGCGACACGCCAAGACGGTCGACCACCCACAGTTCGGAAATCCGCGCACCAGCGAGCAGGTGACCTTCGACGATCAGTTCGCGCAAGCCGAGCAGCGCGCGTTCCGTTTGCGACGCGGTGCCGGGCGCTCGGGCGCGATGTGCGTTCGCCTCGTCCGGCCCATCCTCGCCGGCAGATTCTCTTGCCGCGGCGTCGCCGATGGCTGCATCTGCATCGAGGTCAGGCGGGGGAACCGGTATTGAGCGGCGCTGGGTCATGAGTGGAATTCAGTAACTTGCACGAGTCAATTGTATACAGACAAATTGGATCATCAAGCATTAGCGCGCATTTTATCGATGTTTACGAGGGTAATCACTTAGAAATAAAGCAAAATTCAATGGTGCTGCATACAACGATTCGGCAATCTTGCTCATTAGGCGATGCTCGGGCGGCCTGCCAACTGTGATGCGGCGCATGCGCCGTCTGCTGCATCTCGACGCGCTCACCGTGACCGGACGCACCCTGGGCGAGGACCTGAACGCCGCGCCCGCTGACTTCCCGCAGGACATCGTGCGTTCGATGCAGAACCCGATCTAGCCCGAAGGCGGCATCGCGGTACTGAACGGCAATCTGGCACTGCGTGGCGCGATCATCAAACAGTCCGCGGCCAATCCGGCGCTGATAGAACTAGCAGGCGGTCGTCTTCGAAGATGCCGAGGACCTCGCGCGCCGCATCGACGATCCCGACCTCGACGTGCATGCCGACGACGTGCTCGTGCTCAAGCGGATCGACCCGGTCAGCGCACCCGGCATGCCGGAGGCCGGGTACATTCCGATCCCGAAGAAGCTGGCGCGACAGGGTGTGAAAGACATGGTGCGCATCTCCGATGGCCGCATGAGCGGCACCGCCGCAGGGACGATCGTGCTGCATGTCACGCCCGAGGCAGCCGTCGGCGGGCCGCTCGCGATCGTGCGTAACGGCGACCGCATCCGTCTGAGCGTGGCGCAACGCGTCGTCGCGCTCGAACTGGACGACGCGCAGATCGCCGAACGTCTCGCCGCGTTGCCGTTGCCGCCTATCGCGACCGAGACGAACGAACGCGGCTATCGCAAGCTGCTTATTGCGCTCGGTCACCCAGGCGGATGAAGGTTGCGATTTCGATTTTCTGCAGGCGCCGCACATGACAGTGAGTGTTCCGCGATAGTGCGTTGTGCCTTGGCGCACTCGCTTGTCACCCTGGGCCTCGATTGTCGTTGCTGCGTTGCGCGACGGCATCCTTCGCGGCCTGGGGACTGGCGAACTCCCGCCTCATCTGACACACGGCAAGAACTCCTATGAATTGTATGAAAGACAACATAGACTGAACACTCAACAGTCTGCCCGATGGAGGACCGATTATGGCTTGCGAGTCTCGTCACTGCACCTGTCCCGATTCCCCACATTCCATTGAAAAAGGCCGACGTACAGCGCTGAAAACAGGCCTCGGCATCGCACTTGCCGGAGCGGTCGGCACCGCCGCGTTCTCGGTGTCGTCTGTCTCGCTCGCCGCAGCACTCACGCAAAAACAGCGTGACAGTCTGACGCCCGATCAGATCATCGAAAGCATGAAGAAAGGCAACGAACGCTTTCGCTCGGGAAATGCGCATCAGCACGACTATCTCGCACAGAAACGGGCAAGCGCCGGTGGCCAGTTCCCCGCCGCCGTCATTCTCAGTTGTATCGACTCCCGCACCCCCGCAGAACTCATTCTCGATTCCGGCATCGGCGATACCTTCAACGCGCGTATCGCGGGCAATATTGCCAATGAGGATCTGGCCGGAAGTCTCGAATTCGCGTGCGCCGCAGCCGGAGCCAAGGTCGTGCTGGTCATGGGTCATACGGATTGCGGCGCGATCAAGGGCGCTATAGACAACGTCCAGCTCGGCAATCTGACCGGCTTGCTGGCGAAGATAAAGCCTGCCATCGATGCCACGCAGTATGAAGGGAAACGCACGGGCAGCAACATTGAATTCGTAGACAAGGTTGCGAGAACGAATGTCCAGAACACGATCAACGACTTACGCAAGCGCAGCGAAATCCTGGCGTCAATGGAAAAGGAGGGAAAGATAAAGATGGTAGGCGCGATGTATCACCTGAGCGGCGGGAAAGTCGAGTTTATGACCTGACATTGCGGCCAGTACTTCCTCAAAACCCATGGTGATGGCGACTCGACATCCTATGCGATTCGTTACGACTATCACCTCTCGAAGCGCACGGGCGTATAGGCGGGTGTCGCCGAAGTTCGCAATCACAGCAAGGCGTCGTTCACGGTCAACAATGCAGGGGGAGCGGGCATAACGGTCGCCGCGGGCAAGAACATCACGAGCGGGATCGTCGGGATCGTCCACATGTTTTAGTCGCGCACCTGCGCGGACCATGGCCGACGCCGGTCCGCTATGTGGAGAACGGTGACTGGCCGATAGGCAAGCACGCCGACGAAAGGGCGAACAGACCATTCGTTGCGGATGCGGAGCGCCCAGAAAGTCATTCGGTGACGTTCCTTTTCGAAAGCCTGCCAAGGGGTACCACTCCGGTGCCGCAAAAAAATGGCGCTGCAAGCGTTCAGCTTGCAGCGCCATTCTGTGATACTACGACGCGAACGACACGCCGTAGCCCGACAGCACGCTTACATCGTCACGGTGTCGGCCACTTCCTTGAAGTCTTCGATCTGGTCGAAGTTCATGTACTGGTAGATCTTGTCGCTGTTGGCGTTGAGCACGCCCATGTCGGCCATGTACTCCTCCCGGGTCGGAATCTTGCCCAGACGCGAGCAGATCGCCGCCAGTTCCGCCGAGCCGAGGTACACGTTCGTGTTCTTGCCCAGGCGGTTCGGGAAGTTACGGGTCGAGGTCGACATGACCGTCGCGCCTTCGCGCACCTGTGCCTGGTTGCCCATGCACAGCGAGCAGCCCGGCATTTCCGTACGGGCACCGGCGGTGCCGAAGACGCCGTAGTGGCCTTCCTCGGTCAGCTGCTTCTGGTCCATCTTGGTCGGCGGCGCCACCCACAGCTTGACCGGGATGTCGCGCTTACCTTCAAGCAGCTTCGACGCGGCACGGAAGTGTCCGATGTTGGTCATGCACGAGCCGATGAACACTTCGTCGATCTTGGCACCGGCCACGTCCGACAGCGTCTTCACGTCGTCCGGATCATTCGGGCAGGCCACGATCGGCTCATGGATGTCGGCCAGGTCGATCTCGATAACGGCTGCGTACTCGGCGTCGGCATCCGGCGACAGCAGTTGCGGGTCGGCCAGCCACTGCTCCATCGCCTTGATGCGGCGCTGCAGGCTGCGCGGGTCCTGGTAGCCCTCGGCGATCATCCACTTCAGCAGCGTGACGTTGCTGTTGAGGTACTCGATGATCGGCTCCTTGTTCAGGTGAACCGTGCAACCGGCGGCCGAGCGTTCGGCGGAAGCATCCGACAATTCGAACGCTTGCTCGACCTTCAATTCGGGCAGGCCTTCGATTTCGAGAATACGTCCCGAGAAGATGTTCTTCTTGCCTTGTTTGGCAACCGTCAGCATGCCTTGCTTGATGGCGTACAAGGGAATCGCGTTGACCAGGTCGCGCAGGGTCACGCCGGGCTGCATCTTGCCCTTGAAGCGGACCAGCACCGATTCCGGCATGTCCAGCGGCATCGTGCCGGTAGCGGCCGCAAAGGCGACCAGGCCCGAACCGGCCGGGAAGCTGATGCCGATCGGGAAGCGCGTGTGCGAGTCGCCGCCGGTGCCCACGGTGTCGGGCAGCAGCATGCGGTTCAGCCACGAGTGGATCACGCCGTCGCCCGGGCGCAGCGCGATGCCGCCACGCGTGCTGATGAAGTTCGGCAGGGTCTGGTGGGTCTTCACGTCCACCGGCTTCGGATAGGCGGCGGTGTGGCAGAACGACTGCATGACGAGGTCGGCCGAAAAGCCGAGGCACGCCAGGTCCTTGAGTTCGTCGCGGGTCATCGGGCCCGTGGTGTCCTGCGAGCCGACCGAGGTCATCTTCGGTTCGCAGTATGTGCCGGGGCGCACGCCCTCGCCTTCCGGCAGGCCGCAGGCGCGGCCGACCATCTTCTGGGCGAGCGAGAAGCCCTTGCCGCTGTTGGCCGGCTGTTGCGGCAGGCGGAACAGGGTCGACGGAGCCAGACCCAGCGCTTCACGTGCCTTGGCGGTCAAGCCGCGGCCGATGATCAGCGGAATGCGGCCGCCGGCGCGCACTTCATCGAACAGCACGTCGGACTTGACCTGGAACTCGGCGATCACTTCGCCGTTCTTCAGGGCTTTGCCTTCGTACGGGCGCAGTTCGACCACGTCGCCCATATCCATCTTCGACACGTCGAGTTCGATCGGCAGGGCGCCGGCATCTTCCATCGTGTTGTAGAAAATCGGGGCGATCTTGCTGCCCAGGCACACGCCGCCGAAGCGCTTGTTGGGGATGAAGGGGATGTCTTCACCGGTGAACCACAGCACCGAGTTGGTGGCCGACTTGCGCGAGGAGCCGGTGCCGACCACGTCGCCCACGTACGCGACCAGGTGGCCCTTTTCCTTCAGCGACTCGATGAACTTGACCGGGCCACGCTTGCCGTCCTCTTCCGGCGTGATACCGGGGCGGGCGTTCTTCAGCATCGCCAGCGCGTGCAGCGGGATGTCCGGACGCGTGGTTGCATCCGGGGCCGGCGACAGGTCGTCGGTGTTGGTTTCGCCCGTCACCTTGAAGACCGTGATGGTCAGGCTTTGCGGCACTTCCGGACGGCTGGTGAACCATTCCGCGTCGGCCCAGCTTTGCATCACGGCCTGGGCGTTGGCGTTGCCCTTCTCCGCCAGTTCCTTGACGTCGTGGAACTGGTCGAACATCAGGAGGGTTTTCTTCAGCGCCTCGGCGGCTACCGTGGCCACTTCGGCGTCGGACAGCAGCTCGATCAGCGGATGGATGTTGTAGCCGCCCAGCATCGTGCCGAGCAGTTCGGTGGCGCGGGCGCGCGAGATCAGCGCGCAGGTGGTCTGGCCTTTGGCCACGGCGGCGAGGAAGCCGGCCTTCACGCGAGCGGCTTCGTCCACGCCAGCGGGCACGCGGTTAGTGATCAGGTCGAGCAGGGTCTGCTCTTCGCCGGCGGGCGGATTCGTCAGGAGTTCCACCAGCTCGGCGGTCTGCTGAGCCGTCAGCGGCAGAGGAGGAATGCCGAGCGCTGCGCGGGCGGCCACGTGAGTACGAAAATTTTCAAGCATGGGGACCTGCTGGTATTTGCGTTTCAGGGGGAAGGCTTTTACGGCACGCCAAAGGCCGTGCCGGGCACTGCTCTAACGCGATTCTAATTGCAATACCCCTGCACGGTCAAATGTCTTATGTCTTATATAAGAGTCGAAAGTTAAATCATCGACAATCACGGTGCTGCCGACGCGCGCATTACCCTGCCAGCTCATGTGCGAGGGCCGGAAATCGGTGAGCACCTGTCCGCTAGCGATGTGGAGACGCAACAATGGGTAGCTGCGCTGACGCTCACCGGTTTATTGATGACCATTCTGGTCCTCGCCGGCCTGTCGGTCGCTACGACTCCGCGTCGCTTCAATCGGGTGTGTTTCCAGACAAAAATGGACGACGCGCACATCCTCCTGGCAGCCTTTTCCCAGACGCCATCGGAGCAGGATGCAATCGCGGCGGCGATACGTGCCTGTTCACATTGACGTAGCTGACAATTGTTAGGCCCGCCTCACCCGTCAGACCACCCCGCCAAACCCCTCACTGCCCCTTCCATAATTTCGGTTGGTCACATCCGGATTCCGGTTCACCAACGGCCTCGCGTACAGCGGATGACGCAGACTCCGCACTTCATGTTCAAGCGTGAAGCAGGGCGTTCCACTCACAGGATCGACGAGCTCGGCGAAGCGATACTGGTGAGCCTCCTCGCCATAACTCAACCCGCGGCCGGCGAGCCGCTCGTAGGGTCCGGAGAAATTGGCCACATAGATCTGAATGTGATGTCCATCGTATTCCTGGCTTGCGGCGGGCGTTTCCGCATAGACGAGTTGTTGATGCCTGCCGACCGCGACCGCCGCTTGCAGCGAACCGTTACGCTCGCGCACCTCGACAGACGCATCGAAGATCTCGCGATAGAACGCAGCAATCGACGCCGCGCCGCCGACGGGCACATCGAGTTGCACATACGCGATACCAAGATCGATGCCCGCCCACGGGTCGCTCGCCGCGCACGCATCGGAATCGAGGCAGTCGTAACGATTCCCCCACGGACAGATCACTTCGACGCGGTCGTCCCGCTCGGTCCATCCGAATCGGGTCTGTTCCAGAAGAGGCCGAACGGCGCGCAGCCGCTCGATGAGCGCCGCGCGCCTGCCCACAATCAGCCCGACATGCCCGCGAAGGCGCTGAGCGTCGCCGTGCGGCAAGTGAATCTGCGAACGGCCAACGTTGATCCACATGTTGGTCACGCCCGTCATCAGAAACGGATCGCGCGTCAGACCGAGTGCACTGACATAGAACGCGGTCGCGAGACGCTGGTCCGGGATCGTGAGATTGACGTGTTCCAGCAGCACAAGATTGCCGATGTCTTCACGTGCGTAGTCGGAACGCTCCATCTGTTTGTCCTCGAAGGGTTGACGCGGTAGATCATACATACACTACTCGGGCGGCGCTCACGACCTCCCTCCCGCGACGCGCCCCTCGGGCAACTCGATGCGACCGCTGAGGCCCAGGCCCTGTTTCGCGAGGTCGAGCAGGTCTATCAGTCGGCGTTGCGCGTCGACGAATTCGCACGGGCGCTCGCTCTCGGTCCGGCAAGCCTGTTGCGTGTCTCCTGCAGTCCTTCGCCGGGGCCGACGATCGTCGCGCCCGCGATCGTCGAATTGAAACGCAGCATGCCGAAGCTCAGGATCGACTGGCACACGACGCTCATGTCCGACATGCCGCTGGAGGTGCCAAGCAAGGCAGTCGACCTCTCGGTGACGTCGACGCCGATCGAGCACGAATATCTTGAAGTCGCGCCGTTCATGCGAGGCCGCATGATGTGCGTGCTGCCGGCTAAGCATCCCCTTGCGGCGAAGGAGCGCATCGCACTCGCCGATCTCAAGACCGAACCGATGATTCTTTTCAGGCGCGACATTCCGTTCGGCACGGCTATCGTCAGGGCTTGCCAGCAGGCCGCTGTCGAACTCACCTCGGTCGTCGACGTCACTCGCGCCGATCAGGCTCTGGCGCTGGTACAAGGCGGACTGGGACTGACTATCGTCGACGAGTTCGCGGCGGGCGGCATCGATTGCGCCGTGCGGCCGCTCGTCGAGGAACTCGAAATGATTCCGACGTTCGTGTATTCGAAATTCTCGCCGCCGCCCAGAGGCGCGATGCTGCTGATGGAGGCCGTTTATCATCGCGCCGAACAGTTGGGGCGGCAGGTTGGCAACTTGCGCGCTAGCGGCCGCGCGAGTCGGGAATGAAGCGGACGCCGCCAGGTTTGAGTGGCAGCACGCTTTGAGGACGGCGGCAGAAAAAGCGCCTGACGCCGTCCCCATGAATGCCGCGGTAACCGCTCCCGCTACGCCGACACCGGCGGCACGCCGTCCATCAGTTTGTCGAGCGTGATCGGCAGATTACGAATACGCTTGCCGGTTGCGTGATAGACGGCATTCGCCACCGCAGCGGCCAGCCCCGTCACGCCGATCTCGCCAATTCCCCGCGCACCGAATTCGCCGAGCTTGTAGTCCGGATAGTCGAGCAGGATCACGTCGATCTCCGGCTGATCGGCGTGCACGGGCACCATGTACTCCGCGTAGTTGTTGTTCACCGGCAAGCCGTTGCGCGCGTCGAACTCCGCCGCTTCGAACAGCGCCATGCCAATTCCCATTACGATTCCGCCCTCCACCTGATTGCGTGCCGCCAACGGGTTGATCACCTTGCCGACGTCGATCGCGCTCACCACCCGCGCCACTCGCAGACGAGAAATACCCGGGTCCCAACGCACTTCGACGAAATGCACGCCGAACGAACGGAATGAAAATTTCGACATATCGGCCGCCTCGCTGCGATACCAGCCTTCCGCGCGCGAGCCGCTGGCTGGCCAGCACGTCGCAGAACGAAACCTGCTTCGCACCCGCCGACAACGCACCGTTGCGTACGACGAGCGAATCGGCCGACGCGCCGGCCAACGGTCCGGATGCGGCCACCGCATACTGCTTCATGCGCTTGAGCGCCTCGCGCGTCGCACCAGCAATCGCCGACATCGCGCTGGTCGTCGCCCAGGAGCCGCCCGACACTGGCCCAGCCGGAAACGCCGAGCTGCCTAGCTCCACCTCGACCTTGTCGAGCGGCAGCCCGGTCAGCTCGCCTACCGTCTGCGCGACGATCGTATACGTGCCGGTGCCGATGTCCTGCAAGCCGCACTGCGCGAGCGCGGTGCCGTCGGCGCGCAACGTCACGCGCGCTTCCGTCGCCACACGGAAGGCTTCCCAGTTGCACGCACCCATCCCGTAACCGATGATCTCGTCGCCTTCACGCATCGAACCGACCGCCGGATTGCGTCGCTGCCAGCCGAAGCGCTCCGCGGCCGTGGTCATGGCTTCGGGCAGATGGTTGCTCGACCACGGCAGATTGCTGCTTTCATCGCGCGTGGACAGGTTGAGCTGGCGGAACGCCAAAGGGTCCATGCCGATCGCAAGCGCCATTTCGTCAACCGCCGACTCCGGTGCAAACAGCCCCGGCGCCGCACCCGGTGCTCGCATCGACGTGGGCGTTCCGCGATGGACCGCGCTGTTGTTGTGCGTCACGAGCACGTTGGGGCATGCGTACAGGCTCTTCGTCATGCCGCCGCACGCCTCGGTGTAGGCGTCGATCGTCGATGTGCTGTTGTACGACTCATGGCTGATCGACACCAGCTTCCCGCTGGCATCCGTAGCAAGCCGCACCCGTTGCAACGTTTCGGGCCGGTGCCCGACGGTGCTGAACATCTGCGCGCGCGGCACCACGAGTTGCATCGGCCGGTTCGTCATACGCGCCGCCGCACAGGCCGCGATGGAATGCGGCCAGGGCCACAGTTTGCCGCCGAATCCCGAGCCGATGAACGGCGCGCGCACTTCGACCTGGTCCGCGGTCAGATCGAAGATATTCGCCAGCACGTTGCGATGATTCAGCACACCCTGACTGGATTCGTAGACGATCAGACGACCGCCTTCCCAGTAGGCGGTCGTCGCATGCATCTCCATCGGATTGTGAGTTTCGACGGGCGTCGTATAGGTCTGTTCGAGGCGATGCGCGGCTGCGGCGAGGCCCGTCTCGACGTTGCCGCGAGCGTGCCCGCGCGGTCCCTTGTTCGAACCATGCGCGTCGAGCGCCTGCGCGAGACTCTTCACGGGTTCGCTCGCGACGTAGTCCACTTTCACGCGATACGCCGCCGCACGGGCGTGCTCGAACGTATCGGCTACGACCAGCGCGACGAATTGGCCCGGATAGTCAACCTGATCGTCCTCGAAGGGCAGTCGATGTTCGTCGACCATCGCCGACGACAGAATCTCCGCAAAATTGAGCGGCGCATTCGGCGTTCGATGCAGCTTCAGGAAATTGTCATGATGCAGCACGTTCACGACGCCGGGCATGCGACGCGCTTCGTCGTCGTGAATTGCATGGATTTTTCCGCTGGCCACCGTGCTGAAGACGCCGTACGCGTACAGCATGCCGTTCATCGGATAGTCAGCGGCATAGCGCGCCGCACCGCTCACCTTGAGGCGGCCGTCGACACGCTTGTGCGGGGTCCCGATAATCTGTTCGCTCATGCGGTCTCCCTGGCGGTCAGGTCGCGAAGATTCCTGATGATGGCCTGCTGTCCGAGCGGCACCTTGTACGCGTTGTGTGCATAGGGCCGCGCATCACGAAACGCTGCGCTTGCCGCCTGCGCGAATACTTCCATCGAAGCGGTCTGACCGCGCAGCGCCGCTTCCGCCTCCGGGGCGCGCCAGGGTTTGGTCCCAACCCCGCCCATTGCGATGCGTACTTCGCGAATGCGTGGCCCGTCCATCGCCACGATCACCGCACTGGATGCCAGCGCGAACTGATACGACGCGCGGTCGCGCAGCTTCAGATAGCCCGAGCGGCTGCCCGCAAGCGGTGCGTCGAGCGTAACGTGCGTGATCAACTCATGCGCTTGCAACGCATGCGACGGCACGATTGAAGGCGATCTCCAGGCGTGCGTCACCTGGATCATCGCGGCGCCCTATGCGGTCGGAATTGTCGCAAGCACGCCGACCGACATCGCCACGGTCGGGATGGCTGCTGCGGTCGGGTTGCGACGAGCCGCCATCGCAGTCACGGCCTGGGCTTCCGACTGCAAGCTGAATGCACGCCTCCGCGAGACTACTGTGCGAGCGACGGTGTGACCAGGTGCTGGAACCTGCATACGCTTGTGAAGCGGATTCAAGAATGCCGCAATCGACGAATGCTCGACCGGGTGCCCAGCGCGACTGGAATCCTGCCATCGCCTCAACCTGCCGGGCGAATAGGTTCGACACGCCAGCGCGGCCGTAACGTATAAAAAGCCGTTGCTGAAGGCACTCCGCGTGCGCTAATGAGGCTCGCGCGGCTGCCAGCCGAAACGTGCCCCCAACCGTTGCGACTGCTGAAGCGCAGTCCCGAAGCGCCGATGCGGAGATCGAGTCAGAATATCAGGGGACTGCCGGCTCACGAGGGATCAGATCTTGCTGGCGATATCCATGCCCCTCTTATGAAAGGGAGAACGTCATGATCAGGCTACTCGGCATCCTGGCTTTCGCGATCGGTGTTGCGGGCTGCGTCACGGCCCAACCGCCCTATTACGGATACGGCGACCCGCCGGGGTACTTCGCACCCCGGCCCAGTGTCGGCATCGGGATCGGTGTAGGCAGTTTCGGCGGCTCAGGCTTCGGAGGCGTCGGCGTTGGGCTCGGTTTCTAAGGCGCGCTAACACAGTGGGCGCGAGTTCGCGACTTCCATGCTTGCGGCAGTGGCGGTCAGGTCAACCTGTTCTACCTCAAGCAGCAGCCCGACATGTACGGTCTGCCAACCACCCGGTGCAAATGCATCTACAGAGAGCCCGCAGAGAAAAAACTCGCACCAACTTGTCCCATTTCCAGCACCTTTCCGGGGCGTTTTAAGCAAAAGCTAAAGAACTTCTCCAACTGGTCGATAGCGTGATCAGGGGCTTTTCCCCCGTCGGGCCTGACCGAGGTCCGACGTTCCCTGCACGGAGAAACGCAGTGAAACGTCTGGCTTATCGCCCCCGGGACGCAAGCTTCGCGATCGAGCGACCACACCCATGAAACGCAACCTGTTCTTCCGGTTTCTCGGACGCCTTCGCGTCGGCCGCAAGCTGCTGCTGATCTATCTGCTCGACCTGAGCGCGGTGCTGTACATCAGCGGCATCCTGATCCACGAGAAGTACATCGCGATTGACTTCTCCGACAAGGAGTTGATTGGCAACGCCTACGTCGCCGCCGTGCACGACGCGCTGATCGACTTCGCACTCGCGGGGGCCGGGCAACCGCAGACTGCGGCTCAATTGCAGCGCACGGCCAGCAAACTCGCCGATGCCGAGCGCCACTATGGCGCGAATATGCAGAGCGCCGCGATCAATGAACGGATACTCGACGCACTCGCGGCCAGCGCGGCGCCGCATGCGAGCGCAGCGACGGTGGACGGCGGCCTCGAGGCAACGCGCGCACTGGTGACGCGCGTCGGTAACCAGTCGAATCTGATTCTGGATCCGGACCTCGACAGCTACTATTCGATGTCGCTGTCGATTCTGCGTTATCCGGAGTTGCTCGCCGACGTCAACCGGATCGGCCGCCACCTGCACGATGCCGGCGCGAGTCGCCGCGCCGCGCCGATGAGCCGCGACGAGATGCGTACCCGCTACCTCGTCCTGGAGGGACAACTCGACGCGGTGTTGCAGGGGCTGCGCTCGGACTATTCGGAAGCCGCAGCCGCGAACGGCGCACTGAGCGGCACGATCGGACCGCCGACCGCGCGCATGCTCGCCGCGATCGACGCTTATCGCAGGGCGGCCGGCGCCGCCGTCGACGACGGCCCCGACGCGGCCAGGCTCGCCGCGCTCGATGCCGCCCAGCAGCGCGTGGTGACGAACATCAGCAACGCGTGGAGCGTGACCGGCGATCAGCTCGAAATACTTTTGCATGAGCGCGTGCGCGGCCTCTTCGAGCGGATGTGGCTACACCTCGGGACCGCCCTCTTCCTGCTATGCGCGATCCTGAGCATGGTGTACTTCGTCGCGCAGCAGATCTCGCGGCCCCTGCGCCAGCTGGCGCGCGTGATGGACACCGTGCGTCGCACAGGCGATCACTCTCTGCGCGCCAACTGGCATAGCCAGGACGAGATCGGCCAGCTCGTGCAAGGCTTCAACGACATGCTCGCGCAACTCGACCGCGAGCGTGACGCGCAGAAGGAACTTGCGGCGACAGCACGCGCGTCGGCCGCGCAGTACGCGCTCGTCGAGGCGACACCCGTGCCGATGGTCGTCACGGCAATCCCGGGGCATGAGGTATTGCACGCGAACCGACCGGCGCTTGCCTGGCTCAATGGCTGCACCGTAGACCCATGGGGTTTCGGTCTCGACTCGGAAGTGCGCGCGCGTTTCTTCCAGCAACTCTCGGACCGCGATGCCGTGGACGAGTTCGAGGTGCGCTGGAAGGCCGGTAGCGAAACGACCTGGGCGATGTTGTCGGCGCGGCGCCTCGACTTCCAGGGGCGCGACGCCGTCTTGACCGCATTCACCCCGATCAACCAGATCAAGCTGATGGAACAGCGCCTCGAGCTGTGGGGCAAAGTGTTCGAGGCATCATCCGAGGCGATTCTGATTCTGGATGCGCAGCGGCGGCTCGTGACCGCGAACGCATCGTTCTATCGCGCAACCGGCTATCGCGCCGACGACGTGGCGGGCAAGGAGCCCGCTTTCCTTTTCGGCGCCCAGGAGCCGGGCGACATCTTTCCGGCCATCATCGATTCCGTCGATCGACTGAGCGCATGGCATGGCGAAGCGCACGTGCGACGGCGCGCAGGCAGCGACTATCCGGCATGGCTCATGGTGAGCGCGGTGCGCGACCGGCGCGCGAACCTGTCGCACTATATCTGCACGTTGATCGATATCACGGACCGCAAGAAGAGCGAGGCCCGCATCCAGTTCCTCGCCGAACACGACGTGCTGACGGAACTGCCGAACCGCGAGCTCTTCGTCAAGCGCCTCGGCGTGGTGCTCGATAGCGCGCGCCGCACGGGGCAGCGAGTCGCGGTACTGTTCATCGATCTCGACCGCTTCAAGAACATCAACGATTCGCTGGGCCATCACATCGGCGACAACCTCCTGCGCTCGGTCTCGCGACGCCTCCTGCAGGCCGTGCGCAGCAACGACACGGTAAGCCGTCTCGGCGGAGACGAGTTCACGGTGATCCTGAATGGCGTGAGCAATGCGGCGGACGTCAGCCGAACGATCGAGGACCGTTTGCTGCCGCTCGTGCGTCAGCCGCACGAACTAGGCGGCGTCGCGTTGCCGGTGTCATGCAGTGTCGGCGTGGCACTGTTCCCCGACGATGGCGAGGATATCGAAACACTGATGCAGAATGCCGACGCGGCGATGTATCAGGCGAAGAGCGCGGGACGCAACCTCGTCAAGTTCTTTGCGCCCGAGATGGCCGAACGCGCGCGCCACCGTCTGAAGCTCGAAGCCTGCCTGCGCACCGCGATCGCCACGCACGAGTTCCGGCTCGAATACCAGCCTTGCGTTGACGCGCTCACGGGCGAACTGGTCGCGGTAGAAGGATTACTGCGGTGGAACAGCGCGCAGATCGGCACGGTGTCGCCCGCGCAGTTCATTCCAATTGCCGAAGACACGCGGCTCATCATTCCGCTCGGCGCCTGGGTTATCGACGAAGCATGCCGGCAGATCGCGGCATGGGACATGGAAGGGGACATGCGCCTGCGCGTGTCGATCAATCTGTCGGCGGTCCAGTTGCGCGACCCGGACCTGATCGACACACTCGCACACAGTCTCGCCTCGCATCGCGTCGCCCCCGAGCGGCTCGAACTCGAGATCACCGAGACAGTGCTCATGGACAGTGCGGAAGACTATCTCACGACGATCAACGCGATTCGCAAGCTCGGCGTCAAGCTGTCCCTCGACGATTTCGGCATCGGTTACTCCAGCCTCAGCTATCTGAACCGCTTTCCGCTCGATCGGCTCAAGATCGATCGCGCGTTCGTACAGGACATGCTTGAGGCGCCGGCCGACCTCGCTATCATCCGGGCAATCATCGATCTGGGCCACGAATTGGGTCTACGGGTAGTCGCCGAAGGTGTCGAGAGCGAGCACCAGGCTCGCATCCTGCGTGATATCGGGTGCGATGAGCTGCAGGGTTTTCTTTTCTCGAAGGCGCTGTCGCCTTCGGATTTGTGGTCGTGGAGCAGCGCGAGGTTGGCGGCCTGAGGGGGACTGTACCGTACAATATCCCGCTTTAATGATGTTTTTCGGTGGTGCGGAAGACCTTCCGCACAGGTGCCGGTACCGGCGGTACGCGACTAAACTAGGTAGACTCACTCTTCAAATAACGCTGCGGTGTCTCGCCTGATGCCTTCCTGAACATCGTAATTCAAGCGCTCGAACTCGTACAGCCGAGTTCGTTCGCAATTGCCGCAACCGGTACACCTTGGGCCACTTCGACGCAGCTTCAACGACCCTCAACTGCGACCCTTGTTGAAATCCGCCTTAGCGGAGCCGAATAACAGAGGGAGCGTGTCCCGAATGAAGCTCATGTCATGCGCAGATGCGGACGAAGAAGAAGCGCCAGTGGCAAGACGGCCAGCGCCGTGGCCGCAGTCGCGATAGTGGCACCGTGCGCGCCGATTCGGTCACCCAGAAGACCGTAGGCAACCGGAGAAAGCGCCCCCGAAGCGATAGTGCCGGTATAAAAGAGCGCAAACGCTCGCTCGGTACGCTCGACCGAAGTCAGTTCGGGTACGGTTCCGTAAAGAACGGACGATGTGCCGTTGAGCATCACGCCAAGCAGCGGCAACAAGATCACAGCGGGCGCCAGTGGCAGGCAGATCACAGCAAGGATCAACGCTGCCGTACCGCCTTCAGTGGCGAGCACAGTGCCGATTACGCCCACGCGCGCGCCGAGCCAGGCACACACGAACTTGCCGGCGGCGCCGCCGATGAAGACGAGCGCGAGCGCCGTGCCCATCATCGGTGTCGAGATGCCTTTTGCTTTCAGGAGAAATGGCAGGAAGGTCAATAACCCCATACGCACGGCTGTGTCGAGCACGCCGATCGTGAGCAGCAGTGAGAAGCCCGCGCGCGAACCGTTGCTGTTCTGGCCAGGCGTTTCCTCTAACGAAGACTCGTTTCTCGGCACCGATGGGAGAAAAAGTGCAATCGCCGTCGCGACTAAAACGCCAACGGTCGACATGGCCCAAAGTGCATGGCGCCACGGCATGATGGTAATCAGAAGCGAGATAGCCGCCGGAAGCGCAGATTTTCCGAGGTCGCCTGAAAAATTGTAGATGCTGAGCGGCCCTCGCGCCTTGCGTCCATACACGCGCGAGACTGCTCCCGAAGCTAGGGGATGCTGCGTGCTCGAACCGCTTCCCGAGATGGCGAGTGCGACGCATAAGCCCAGCAGGGTTCCTGACATGCCTGCGACAGCGTAGCCGAGCGCGGCCATAAACGTGCCGAACGCAAGCGTCGCGCGCGTGCCCAATGCACGAGCGAGGCGTCCTGCGGGCAATTGCAGCATCGCCATCGTGCCCGCATAGATGCCGCGCAAAATAGCCAGGGCACCGAAATTGAGTCCAAAGTCCGCCTGCCAGACGGGCAGCAAGGCGTAGATCATGTCGGTGTACCCATCGTGCAGCGCGTGCGCCATGCAGGAGAGCCACAATACACGCGTGCGTGAAACGGAGGTCGGCCGGCCGGGTCCGTCGGCTACCCCTGTGTTTGGAGAGGAGAGAGAGAAACGTCTCATGGTTCAACCGAATCGTGGGAACGCAGGCATTGGCGACAGCTCGGGCGTTGTGTTACAGGACACCCACAGTCTAGATTCGTCCAGAACGCGCCACAACTGACGTAAAATTGAGTCGGACGGGAGAAAAAGTCACCGTATGAGCATGGACAAACGCACGGGCAAAGACGCGGAAAAGTTGCCCCCATTGAATGCGCTGCGGCACTTCGAGGCGGTCGCCCGCCTGGGGAGTTTCGCGGCTGCGGCGAGCGATCTGCATGTCACGCATTGGGCAGTCGGCAAACAGATTCGATTGCTGGAAGACTGGTTCGGCGTTCCGCTCTTTGAGCGCCGCTCACGCGGCGTCGTTCCTACTGACGAAGGCGCGGCTCTACTCAATGATGTCAACGGTGCGTTTGCGCGCTTAAGCAGCTCGGTCACCCGGCTGCGCCACGAATCCATTACGCGTCGTATTACGGGTGTTGTGCGCGTGAATGCGCTGGCGAGCTTCGCTTTGTGCTGGCTAATACCGCGCCTGGCAGATTTCCAGACTCGCTACCCGGACATTGATGTACGGCTCTCGACAACTTCACGCAAGTTGCGCTATATCGGTGATGCATTCGACGTCGGTGTGCGCTCGGGACCCGAGGACGCGGCAGGCCTCATCTCAACGACGCTGATGCCCGACTTGCGCCTGCCCGCTTGTCATCCAGCGGTGCTGCTGAGCCACCCGATCAGGACGGTCGCCGATTTGCGAAATCACACGCTCCTTCACTCCACGAGCACTCGCACAGCCTGGTCCGATTGGTTACGGGAGGCCGGTGCGCCAGGCCTACGGGGTGCCCGCCATTTCGACTTCGATCATGTTTTTCTCCAACTCGGCGCAGCGGCTGAAGGGCTTGGCGTGACGTTGGCGTCGTTGCCGCTCATTGAACGCGAGATCGCAACGGGGCGCCTCGTGTGTCCAATATCCGAGCCGGCGTGGCGCGGACCCGATTACACGTTGGTCGTGAACGCTGATCGCGCGGACGATGACGCAGTCATGGCGTTCAGCAAGTGGATCATGGCGGCGGCGGTGCAACATCCGTTGGAGCCGGCTCGAAGCGAATCTGCACAGAAAGTTCGTCGAACTACACCGCGCACGAAGCGATCCGGGCGCTAGTTGTGATAGCGACGTGGATGATCCGTTGAGAGCGCTCCGGTCCTCTTCAATGGAAACCGGCAACACTCGCGAATTTCAATCCGCACTATTAGTGCGTGCGATTTATCCGGGTCGACCAGGGAACATGGGGTGGCGGTTGTCGAGCCCACAGAAATGTCAGACCTGATGCCTGCATCGACGTCGTCCTCGCCAATTCACCCCCCACTTGTGCGAGCGGCTACGGTGGCTTAACGCCGCCGCCCCGGAAGACGACATCGAGGGCCGGAATGCAGCAACTCAACTGGTGTAAGCGTCGAAGACCGATTGGTAACACAACGTTGATGCAACATATGCAACGCAACCCGCTAGTTAATCTGACGTTGTGAATAGTGTGGAAACTTAGGCGAGCAAGTGCATTTCGATGCCCGCGCACTCTTTAACTCATCCACGACGGCCCTGCCGCTCCCCAGCCCATCGACGCGCTCGCCCCTCACCTCTTTTGAATTTGATGGCGGCAAGCGAAAGAGTCACGTGAAGGACGGCGGGGCTCGGCTCGCGGGTGCGCATGCTCCGGCATCCGGACTGATCGATGGACGGCGCATCGGCTTTGTCCCCTCAGCGATCGATCTCCATCGAATTCATTCGGCGTTCGAGTTCGCCCATGTCAGCGGCGGACGCGAGGTACGCGTCACGGCGACTGTATTCAGCGCGGTCAAGCGCCTTTCTCAAGAGCGGGAACAGATAGATGAGCAAGATGAACACAACGTCCTCCGGGAGGCGACCTGGTCGATTGCGTGTCACGCACGAACGGGGCGCGACACGAGGATTCCAGGCGTGCATCCGGTGCGGGTATCCGGGTTCGGACAGATGGGCGGGTCGTGCTACGGCTGGACGCGTTGTAGCGCAGAGTCCATGCCATGCTTACGTATCCCTTGCGGGACGGGACTTTCAATAGTCTTTCGGGGAGGCGGATCGGGCAAAGTGTCGGCGCGTGGCCGACAAATATTCAGTGGAAGTCGGGCCGCGACGAACATGTGTTCATGTACGTCGCGCGAGCTAAAGCGCTCCGTCATGGAGACGGGCACGCATCGCAGCCACACTCACATGCCCATCAATTGACGATGCGTGTGTTCGATCGAACTTGCCGGGAGCGATCATTCGATAAAATAGGCGCCGTTCGTATCACACGGCCGGAAAGCATTTCTTCCCCCATAAAAGCCCTCTGCTACCTACGAGCAACGCGGCCACTACCTGACAGGAAAATATAAGAGATGTGCCCGTCCCACGGCTGGAATTCACAGTCACGTATCCATGCAGCAAAAGAACTCCTCATCGAGTGAGTCGAGCCGACGGCAGCAGGAAACATTTGGTAAGCAATTCGGCGATGCGGCCAGTGTTCGCAGCTTCCTGATCCGTCCCAATCGCACATCATCGGCTCAGCCTGCGGTTCGTAGCCCGGCCTCGCCTCGGCGTTCACTTTGCCCCACAGGGAAGACCAACGAGAATGTCTGCGCCATTGATGATTGGTCGGCCGTGTCATCCGGGGAGCGTCCTTCAGCAGGTCGATGCCTGAAAAAGTAGCGGCGATCGCATACCCTATAGCTCGAACGGATTGATGTCATGCTCGCCGTCTGTATGCATTCGTCGGATCCACCTATTGCCGATTAGAGCCGAAGAGGAACGATTGATTAGATTGCTTCAACGAGTCATCGTATTGACCGCGATGCTGATATCGAGCATCGATTCGAACGTCATGGCAAGGACTTCGCAGCAGGCCAGCCCTACGGGCATTTCTCAGGCCTACGTGTCGCAACGTCCTCTCGCATGGCCGGAGTCTCAGCGAGACCACACCGGGCACCTGTCTGGCTCCGAACCGCTGATGCCCTTCACCATCGCGCCGCCCGCTGTGCTGGTTGTCGAGCGGGCAACGCTGGTTAACCTCCGCGAGGAGATCGATGAAACGTTATTCGCTCGCACGTGGTCCAGTTTCCCGGCGCAACCTTTCTTGCCCTCGCGCGGCATCTCAAGAAATGATTCGCCTGCGTTCGAGGACAACCCCGGATCTCTATCAGAAGACAACACGGCGATCTCCGCCTGGATGATTGTCCTGCTAGCAGTTGCGCTCGGACTAACCGGAAGTTGGGTAGCCGGTCGGCCACTGCGGAATCTGGCGGCGGCCTTCCGCGAGATTTCCGGCGATTGCGATCCTTCCAATGCCATTCCTGAGACCGGCCCCGAAGCATTGCGAAGACTCGCCCGGACATTCAATGAAATGCTGACGCGACGCTGCCACGCGAGAAAGGCACAGTCGGAGACACTTGCCGCCCTCGCCACGCACCTTGAATCCCAGGCGATCCGCCTTCGTGAAACTTCGCTGCTGGTAAAAGAATGGCAGAAACGTGTTGCGCTGGTAGAAGATGTTGATCTGTTCTCGCATATCGCCAGGCAGTTCGTCGAGGTAGCCGGGTGCTCGCCGAAGCAGGCCACCGATTTATCGGTGGAAGCATTCATACGCGATCGGTTCATGATGACAAGTTCACTGGATGCGGCACTCTTCAGTTGCACGTTCGGAGCAGGCGCGGAGTTCAGATTGCCGCGCACGCTTCTGGAGCGCGTCATGTCGAATCTCGTCGACAATGCGCTGGACCATGGGGTCCCGCCGATTGAAATAAAAACGTCCCGAGTGCGCGATGAGTGGA
Organism: Paraburkholderia sp. TE9906; assembly: GCF_056279605.1. Taxonomy (NCBI): domain Bacteria; kingdom Pseudomonadati; phylum Pseudomonadota; class Betaproteobacteria; order Burkholderiales; family Burkholderiaceae; genus Paraburkholderia; species Paraburkholderia sp. TE9906. Next base: position 56,667 of record NZ_JBWCCT010000010.1, on the reverse strand, counting down.
TCCTGAGCATCCGGGATCATGGTGCCGGCATCAAACCGTCCGAGCTATCGAATGCAACTTCGACATTCGTGCGCCTGGCTCGCACTGAAAACAACGGTCGCCATTGGGGACTAGGATTGGCGTTGGTCAAAAAACTCGTCTCGGATGCTGAAGGTCGTCTTATTCTGGGCAATCATTCTGATGGAGGACTATTTGTGCGCATGGTGTTTTCCGCGTCGCGCGGGTCCAGTTGGACCTGATGACCCCACCAACTTGCAATCGCGCTCGATGGTCGGCAAAGGACAAAAGGGAGTGATTGCTTCCCAATGTGCGAACGCGATGCCGGTATCGTGCCGGGTTGCGATCGAGCCTATTTTCAAACATACTGACGCTGACGGACGAACATTGGCTGTGAATGCCACCGTGAGCACTTGAGCTACTCAGCGCGGCGTTCCGCTTTGAAACAGATTTCAAACGAGAAGCAACACATCATGAATTTTTCGAGGACCCTCCTGCAACGACCTCCGGTGCCCGCAATGGCGGCCGGAGTCTGCTCGAGTCCTCAAGGTGCGCGCGAAGAAGGCTGATTGCCTACGCGCTGCCTCAGAATCGACGATCCGGACGCCCGCTTGCGGGCGTTTTTCATTTCAGGCGTTGTTTTTAGCTGAATTCGAAATCCGGAGCAGATCATGAAATTCTCGCAGCAACTTTTCTCAAACGGCTTCTTTGAACAGGACAACTCCCGGCTGGAGCTGACGGACCTCGCCCGCAAGGCATGCTTTATTCATCAGGACGCTGCAGGGCTTTACTCGTGGATGTCGCTTGGCCTGAGGGCGCAGCGACGCATCGAGAGCATCGTGCGCGAGGAGATGGACCGCGCCGGCTTCTGCGAGGTCCAGATGAGCCTGCTGCATGACGCAGACCTGTGGCAGCAAAGCGGGCGGCTCGATATCTACGGTGACGAACTGATGCGGGTGAAGAGCCGCTCCGGCCGGCTGTTTTGCCTCGGAGCGACGTGCGAGGAGTTGACCACCAACATGGTCAAGACGCACTACAACAGGACCGACATGAGTCTTGGCCTATATCAGTTCGGCAACAAATATCGTGATGAGTTAAGAACCCGTGGCGGATTGGCCCGGGCCAAAGAATTCATCATGAAAGACGCGTACTCCTTCAATGCCACGGAATCCGGCTCACGCGCAGCGTATGAGTCCGTTCGCGAAGCCTATCTGCGCGTCTTCAGACGGCTGGGGCTGGACGCGGTAGTTAAGTCCAGCGACAACGGAGAGATCGGTGGGCAAAGCTCCGAGGAATTTCATGTACTCAGCGATCTCGGCGAGGACGAGATCGACGGTCAGAAAGCGCTCGAATGCGCGCACATTTTCGATCTGGGCGATCGCTATTCGAAGGTTCTCGGGCTTGTGAATGCCAAAGGCAAATTCGTCAGAATGGGCTGTTTTGGCGTGGGCATTTCTCGGCTCGCAATGCTTCTGCTTAGTCGCCAGCGCGACGAGCGAGGCTTTTGGGGCACCGAGGCATTCAATACCTTTGATGTGGCTCTGACGGTCATCGAGTGGGATCGATTGGAACGCCAGGAGGCTGCTAAGGCGCTGCAACACGAACTACAGGCAAGGGGCTTGAGCGTGCTGGTGGACGACCGCCTGACGCAAGCCGGAAAGAAGCTTGCCGACGCTGAGTTGATCGCCTGCCGGCAGCGCGTGGTCATCGGCAAACAGGCGCTCGAGTCGGATCGTTTCGAGTGGATGAACCGGCAAACGCTCGAACGCAAAAGTGTAGCGCGGGCGGAAATCGCGGAGCTTTGTTCGAGACAGTGAGACCGTGTTGGCCTCGCTGGGAACTCGGCATCACACAGACCTCGTTTTTATAAGGGTAAACCCAGATGATACACAGAACTATTGAAATAGTTGGCATACGGAGTATATTCCCTCCAACGCGATAAGCACCAACATGGAGGAAGACATCATGCAATTTCATCTCAACGGTTTTCGGGTCGGCGACCCAGGGATCGAACCCGTCGCCGAGAACATGCACGGCCCCGGGGTGCCCGACCAGGTCGACGTGCTCATCGCCGGCACGGGACCCGCGGGGCTCGTCCTCGCCGCTCAGCTATCGAAATTTCAGGGTATTAAGACCCGTATCGTCGAGCGCCGGTCAGGGCCGCTTTTGATGGGCCAGGCAGACGGCGTCGCTTGCCGGACCGTTGAGATGTTCAACGCGTTCGGTCTCGCTGAACGCTTGCTGCGCGAAGCATACTGGGTCAACGAAACTGTCTTCTGGCGTCCTGACGCAGATGACCAAGGCGCGATCCAGCGTACCGGACGTGTTCAGGATACCGAACCAGGCCTTTCCGAGTTTCCGCACGTCATCGTCAATCAGGCGCGTATTCAGGACTATCTGCTGGACGTGATGCGGCTATCCCCGCGGCGAATGGAACCGGACTACGATCTCGAAGTCGTGGCCGTCGAACGCGACGATGTCGGCGAGTACCCGGTGCGGGTCACGTTGCGCCGCACCGCTGCAGCGCGGCTCGGCGAGGAAATATGCGTGCGCGCCCGCTATGTCGTAGGCTGCGACGGCGCGCGCAGTCGGGTGCGCGCCGCAATCGGGCAAACGTTGCGCGGCGACGCAGCCAATCACGCGTGGGGCGTCATGGACGCGCTTGCCGTCACTAACTTCCCCGACATCCGGTTGAAGGTCGCCATTCAGTCCGCCCGCGAAGGCAATCTGCTCATCATTCCGCGCGAAGGTGGCCATCTCGTGCGTTTCTATGTCGACCTCGGCGACGTAACGCCTGAAAATCGTGAAGCGATCAAACAGATTACGGTTGACCGCATCATCGCTACCGCACAACGGATTCTGCATCCCTACACGCTCGACGTGAAAGAGGTCGCATGGTTCTCGGTGTACGAAGTGGGACAGCGCCTGACCGACCGTTTCGACGATTCCGTCAGCGCAGATCGAGTCGATCGTGACCCTCGCGTGTTCATCGCCGGAGACGCCTGTCATACGCATAGCGCCAAAGCGGGCCAGGGAATGAACGTCTCAATGCAGGACGGGTTCAATCTCGGCTGGAAACTCGCCGCGGTTCTTCAGGGACGCAGCAACGTCGATCTGCTGCGCACCTATTCTGGCGAGCGGCAACCCATCGCGAAGGAGTTGATCGAGTTCGACAAGGAGTGGTCGGCGATGATGGCGGCGCCCCCCAAGGATCCAGCCCGGCCGGAAGCAGGCGGAGTCGATCCGGCTGAATTGCAGGCGTACTTCGTGCGCGCCGGCAGATACACCGCGGGCGTCGCCACCCGCTACCGCCCCGGCATGCTCACGGGCGAGTCGACTTATCAAACGCTCGCGAGCGGCTTCACGATCGGCACCCGGTTCCACTCATCTCCCGTGGTTCGCGTCGCCGACGCCAAGCCGGTCCATCTCGGACACGCCGCACAGGCGGACGGCCGTTGGCGTCTGTACGTTTTCGCCGATGCCGGCCGAAAAGCGCTTGATGCGTTGTGCGACCATCTCTCCAACTCGTCCGATTCCATCCTGCGGCAAATTACGTCTACCGACGCCGACCCGGACAGCGTGCTCGATCTGCGCGCGGTGCTTCAGCAAGACCATCGGGAGGTGCGTCTGGAGGAACTGCCCGACCTGCTGCTGCCATGCAAGGGACGCTACGGGCTCATCGACTACGAGAAGGCATTTACGAGCGACGCGGTGACTGATATCTTCGACGAACGCGGTATCGACCGCGAGCGGGGCGCAGTGGTGGTGGTCCGCCCGGATCAATACGTTGCTCACGTTCTACCGCTGAACGCCTATGCGGAGTTGAGCAGCTTCCTGCAGCCCATTTTCCGAATCAATTAACCTGCGCGGAACACTGCGAAATTGCCAACAAAATCCGATGACCTCAAAGGGCTTGCCCGACACACGGGCAGCCTGGTACGCCGCGCTCAGCAGCGACACCTAGCGGTATGGCTTCGCGAGGTTTCGGCTGAGGTCACGAGCGTGCAGTACGCGGCGCTCGTCGTCCTTCACGAGACGCCGGGCGTCAACCAGCGACAGCTTGGCGACGAGTTGGATGTAGACCGCTCGACGATTGCCGATCTGGTTGCACGCATGGTGCGAAACGGCCTGATCGAGCGGCAGGACGACCCCGCCGACAAGCGCAGCTATATCCTGTTCCTGACCTCGGCGGGGAAAAAGCAGCTCGCCACTTTGCGCCCTCGCGTCGACAATGTCGATCGCATCCTCACCGCTGCGCTTTCTCCGCTGGAAAGTGCTGAGTTGCGGCGACTGCTCGCGGTTTTGCTGTCGGAGCGCGCGTAACGTCGAGTTCCCCCACGGCATCTCTTTCAATCAAAACACCGTCGTCCCGAACTCGCTCAGAACGAGATCAACCAGGCGATCGCGCCCCCATCCAGGCGGCCGCGATCGCCCTTCGCTGCATGACCTATTGCGTTGGCAGGCCGGTGATATTGCTTGTCGTGGTAGAGGACAAAGTCGGAACGATGTTCGCACCGCCTGCATTCTTGATCGTGCTGTTAGTGAACACCCAATTCCCGCCATTGGCGATCGACCCGGCCCCCACCGACGCGCCCGCTGAATTGACGGCTGTGATATTCACGTTATTGAACGTGAAATTCGTGAACCGGCCCTTCTCTGCTTCACCCGCAAGCGTATAGCCCGCCACGCCGAACACAGCCGTTTCGACACGCTTCATCGTGATGTTCTCGAATCTGAAGTTCCGGAAAATCGGATATCCATCTTCGGGCGTGGCCGGCATCACGAGAATCGGCGGCCAGTACGAAGGCTCCATGTACGTCGAACCAAACGTGGCTGGAACCGTGCCGCCGGCCGGCCATGCTTCGTTTCCTTGCATGAAGTAGTACGCATCGTCGACGGTAATGTCATGGATATAGACATTTTCCATCGTGCCGCCGCGCGTCGGCGCCGATTTGAATACGAACGCGCTATAGACAGCCGGTCCGCCCGCCTTGTATCCGACGTTGCTGTTGATCTGCCCGGTAAGCGGCGTGACCTGAATGTTGGACACTTCAATGTTGTTCGCGCCACCGGACGTTTCGCTGCCGATGGTAAATGCGGTCGCACCGGCCCGAACCACAGAATTGCGGATCACCACGTTCGCGGTCGGCTTGTTGACGCGAAGCCCGTCGCCGTCACGCCCGGACTTGATGACGAAGCCATCATCGTTTGCGACGATATCCGCGTTCTCCACAAGCACGTTCGTCGACGAATCCAGATCGATACCATCGGTACTCGGCATGATCCCGGTCGCAGCGCTCGGGAAATTGTAGACTTTGACGCCATCCAGATGCACCTGATCCGAGTAGCAGATGTGCACGGTCCAGAACGGCGAGTTCTGAACGGTCACGTCCTTGATGGTGACATTCGTCGAATTGAACGTCTCGATGCCGCGTGGGCGCTGCTCGTCCCAGTTGAGCGCCCATGTCACGCCGAGCGTCTTGTGAAACGACGTACCATCGGCATAATAGTGCGACCACCACGCTTGCCCATTGCCGTCGACCACGCCTTTACCAGTAATAGTCACATTGTTGGCATTGCGAACATTGATGATCGCCGACGCCCAGTTCATCTCGATGCCCTGCACTCGGGTCGGCACCTGTGGGTAGAGAGACAGGCCATCCGGGTAAAAGCCATTCGTTGCACCGGAAGCGATGGTCGTTTCGATGTTCCACCAGGTCTGAGCCTGGATGGCCTTCAGCGTCACGCCTTCATCGACTTGCAACGTCGTATCCGAACCGACGAACAATGCGCCGGTCATGAACGTGCCCTGCGGGAACACGACCGTCCCCTTCGCGGCGCTCGCCGCATTGAGCGCTTTCTGAATCGCTGCAGTGTCGTCAGTCGTACCGTCGCCCTTGGCGCCGAAGTCTTTGACGTTGTACGTCTGGCTAATGCCTGGATCCGCGGGCGTAACCGGAGGCGCCGACGCGGCCGGCGTCCCTGGATCATTGCTCAGCTTCCCATCCCCACCGCACCCTGCCAGAACCATGCACGCACACGCAATCGCCAACAACCTTGTTTTCATGCCCCCTCCTGTCTTTCCAAGTTAGAACTCGAAATTTTGTTGGAGGCCATTCTCGGTATTGGTGCGATGTCAGACAATAGAGTTTACCCTCGACAAACAATTTGTTACGTTCAGCTCGAATCCACGCTCAAAACTACGGCAATTTTGATAGATAGCGTGCCGGATCCCATACTGTGAGCGAATCTGGAATCTGATTTCTTCTTTAGCCGAATGGTGCAATCGCGGCGTCGCGCGACGTGGTTCTTCATTCAACTTTGTGATATGACGTCGCATGACAACGACGTCGGACGCGGCAGACTCAAACCACGGAATCCGCAAGATCAAAAAGCTCGACCACCAGGAAAACCTCCCTATTTCGAGCGTCAACGCGGTGGATGCATCGCTCCCGCAGAACAGGTCGAGCCCAGATGATTTCAATTATCGTTTTGGCATTGGAGCAGGATTCGCGGCCGATTCAGGCTATTGGACATCGACCTTCGGCCCATCAATAATCATGGATGTGCTATTCCCCAATCCATTTGCGATGTGCCTACTGCCTGAAAAACAGTCATGAAACCATTACTCGCTGGCGGATGCCTTTGCGGTGCTGTCCATTACTCGGTAAAAGACGAGTTTATCTATGCGTTGAACTGCCACTGTTCAAGCTGTCGGCGTGCGACCGGCTCAGCATTCAAACCATTCGCGGGGATCGAGCGCGACAAGTTGTGTATCACTCAGGGCAAAGACAACCTGTTGATTTTCGGTGACGAACGAGCGTCGCACGATGTTCACTGCAAGACATGCGGAAGCCTGATGTTCTCAGTGGTTCGTAACGCTGAGTTCGTGCACGTCACGTTGGGGACGCTCGCCGACACGCCTACCATTCGCCCCACTGCTCACATTTTTGTGGGTTCAAAGGCAGCGTGGCATGACATCACCGATCAGCTGCCACAACACGAAGAATTCGGTTGAATGGTTATCGGTTCAAATTCGGCGGCGTGATCGAGCGCTTTCCGCCGGCCCGACGCGGAAATCCATCCGCGTCACCGTCGGCTCGCATTGTCGAAAGCAAGAGTCGTATGGGGCCACTTCTGCCCTGCCACAGTCACCTGAAGTCGCCCGGCGGGGCCACTCAGGCTCCTCTTCCCGCCGCATCGACACGCTTCGGAGTCCGGTTTCCCTTTTCCTTTCCGGGTATCTCCCGCCCGCGCAACGAGCAGCCCGATGTCTCCGTCACGAAGATCAGCGCCAATGCGCCAATCACACACGCGGCCATCATGTAGTACGCCGGCACGAGTACATTGCCGGTGCGTGCGATAAACCACTCGTTCACCATCGGCGCCGTCCCGCCGAAAATCGACGTCGACACGTTGTAGGCAATCGCCATCCCTGCATAACGCACCTGCGTGGGAAACATCGCGGGGAACATTGCCGAGATGCTTGCCAGTTGTGGAACATATAGCAGACCTAGCACGGAAAACCCGATGAGGGCTCCGGCAATGCCATGCTTCATCAGAAGGAACATCGGAATGGCAGCGACAAAGAGTCCCACCAGCGAAAACCACCAGACATTCTTGCGCCCGATCCGATCCGAGAACGTGCCGGCAAAAGGAAGAAACACCATCATCGCCAGCATGCCGATAAGCGGGACGAGCAACGACATGTTGTCGCTCATGCCCAGTTGCTTCTGCATGAAGGTCGGCATATAAGCCAGCAACACATAATTGACCACGTTGAGCGCCACGACCAGGCCGCCGAGCAACACCAGTGGCTTCCAGTATCCGGTCAGCAAGGCTTTCAGCGAGACGCAAGTCTGCGGCTCCTTGTGGTTCGATTGCTCCAGTTCGATGAAGACGGGCGTGTCTTCCAGTTTCGAGCGCAGATAGAAGCCAATCAGGCCGAGCGGCGCAGCGATCAGAAACGGCAGTCGCCATCCCCAATCGTGCATGGCCGCGTTGCCGAGTGCGACCGAACAGCCAAGCATCAGAAACGCGCCGAGCGAAAAGCCTGCGAGCGTCGCGAATTCAAGGAAGCTGCCGCAAAAACCGCGCTTCTTGTCCGGTGCATATTCGGCCATGAAGGTGGCCGCGCCGCCATACTCTCCACCGGTCGAGAAGCCCTGGATCATCCGCAAGACGATCAGCAGCGCCGGCGCCCACCACCCGATGCGCGCATAGGTCGGCACGAGTCCGACCAGCAGCGTCGCCACCGACATCAGGATGATCGTCAGCGCCAATACGTGCTTGCGTCCAAGCCGGTCGCCGAGCGGGCCCCAGAAGAGTCCGCCCAGCGGTCGAACCAGAAACGAAATCGCAAAGGTGGCCAGCGCGAAGAGCGTGGCCTGAGCCGTGCTGCCGGGAAAAAGCGCGGCCGATATGTAGGTCAGGCCGTAGGCATAGATGCCGTAGTCGAACCATTCCGTCGCGTTACCCAGCGCCGATGCGGCAATGGCGCGCCGCAACAGGCTCCGTGACTCGTGTTGCACTGTCTCGCTGTCGCTGTCCCATGACTGTACGTAGTCCATCGTTCCTCCTGAATGTCGAGCTATGCGACGCATTCAGAACCGCGTCGAATTCACAAATATCGGTAAGCCGTTCGCCGAACCTCAACGTAGAACCGGTGGCAACGGTAGTGTCATCAATCGTCCCCGTTCGGGTTTGGCGTCACTGCTGCCACAGAGGCGCAAACACATCCAGGCGGTCGCAAGATTACTGCTGACAGCGGGCTTGCCAATCGACGCCTCGATCCGCGCAATGACCGCCGCCGCCCGCACCGCCGTGCACGAAATGAAAAGCGCATCGGACTGCGCCGCCGTCGCGACACGAGCGAACTCCACGATGTCGTCGTGCGATATGCGTGCCATCTCACGGTCATCGGTGAGACCCATGCACATGAACCGGTCGATGACAAAACCTTGCGCGGCAAAGTACGCGGCCATTGGCTGGCTCGTTTCAACGGTGTACGGCGTCAGGACGCTGATGCGCCGTGCGCCAAGCGCGTTCAGCGCGGCCACCGAGGCGGCCGTCGGCGTGACCACGCGCGTCCGCGGCTTCGCCGCATGAATGGCCTGCTCGATCTCCGCATCGCCGATCACGACTGATGCCGACGTGCACGAATACATCACTACGTCGAGCGCTTCGCCCGGCAGGATCAGCGCGGCGCCGGCAGTCAGCGAGGGCTGCATCGCGCGCAGATTGTCCGGCGTCACCGGATTCGCGTAAGGCACGCGGTTCACGTAAATACCGATGCGTTCACTCGCCACGAGCGCCGCAAAGTCCGGCTCGGTCGTGTGATCGGTTGCCAGGATCACGAGCCCGATACGTTTGTCGACGGCGCGTTCGTCAAGACGCGGCGGGTGGGCTGAGGACTGGATGGCGGTCTGCATCGCTCAATGCCCGACATCAGGAAAGCGTCTTTCGAGCAACCGCACACCGGTCACCGCGATGAGACTGATGCACAGAAACAGCACGCCCACTAGCGTCATCGGTTCGAGGTAACGGTAGTCCGTGTTCGCAATGATCTTCGCCTCGTTCATCAGTTCGAGCACGGTAATCGCTGACAGCAGCGGTGTTTCCTTGAACATCGAAATCAGATAGTTTGCGAGCGCGGGTAACATCGGCGGAACCGCTTCGGGCAGGATGATGTGCTGCCACGTTTGCGACGGGCTCAGATTGCACGCCTTGGCTGCTTCCCACTGCCCGCGCGGCACGTTTTCGATGCCACTGCGATAGACCTCCGCCGTATACGTCGCATAGTGCACTCCAAGCGCGAGCACACCGGCCGCGAGCGCGGGCATGCGCACGCCGATGTCGGGCAACACATAGAACACGAAATACAGTTGCACGAGCAGAGGCGTGCCACGGATGAAGCTCACCACCAGCGTCGTGGCACTCGCCACCGCGCGATTCGGCGACAGGCGCAGAATCGCGAACACCATACCGACCACCCCCGCCACGATCGCGCCGAGCAAGGTCGCGAGTACGGTGATCTTCATACCTTGCAGCAAGATCGGCAGAATCTCGCGTGCGAAACTCCAGTCCCATTCCATGCGCCTATCTCCTCATTCCGTCGAGACCCAGGCTCATGCGCCGCTCCAGCTTGCGCATGCCGAACCCAATCAGGCACGCCATCGCGAAGTAAAGCGCGAGGATCATCGCGAACGGTATCAACGTATTGCCGGTTTGCGAGCGTACGACCTGCGCCTGAAACGTCATGTCGCCAAGCGAGATCAGCGATACGACCGCCGTGCCCTTGAGCAGCTCGATGGCGTTGTTGCCGAAGGTCGGCAGCATCAGCGGCAACGCCTGCGGCAGGATCACATGGCGCATGCGCTGATAGCGGGACAGATTCAACGCAACGCATGCGTTGCGCTGCTCCTGGCCAATCGCTACGACCGCACCGCGCACCACTTCCGCGCCATACGCACCGACGTTCAAGCCAAGTGCGAGCACCCCGGCCTGCAACGGCGTGAGCGTCAATCCGATCATCGGCAAGACGAAATACGCCCAGAACAACTGGACGAATACCGACGTGCCGCGAAAGAACTCGATATACGAGGTCGCCAGCGAGCGCACCACGACGAAGCGCGACAGCCGCCCAAGGCCGGCCACGAACGCCATCACGAGCGCAAGCGCGGTGCCCATCAGCGTGAGTTCGACAGTTGTCTGCGCGCCTTTCAGAATCAGCAGCAGATAGCCGGACCAATCGTTCATGAACACACCTCGTCGTGCTTCGGGTTGGCTGTTCGACGTGCTATCGCGCTGCACATCGAACAGGATCGGCTGGGCTTAGTTCTTCGCAGCACACAGCTTGTCGCGGCTCGTGGACATCGCCGCCTTGGCCGAGAATCCGTACGGCTCGACGATCTTCGCGAACTCGCCGGATTCCTTCATCTTCTTCAACTCGACGTCGAACGCATCGCGCAGCGCGGTGTCCTGCTTGCGGAACGCAACGCCGTCGCATTGCACGGGTGTGCCCTGCACCGGTGCGATCGATTCCAGATTGGCGTCTTTCGCTTTCGCAAGCAGATCGCTGATCGACAGCAGCGGTAGCGCGAATGCGTCGATGCGGCCGTCCTGCAGCATCTTCAGCCCGCTCTGCCCATCAGGCACGATGACGACGCGCTCGGCCGGAATATTCGCGGCGCTCGCGAGTTTCTGTTCGGTAGTCCCGCCCTCCACGCCAATCACCGCCTTCGGGTCCTTGGCGATTTCCTCGTAAGTCTTGATGCTTTTGGTGTTGCCCTTCTTGACGGCAAATGCTTCGACCGCGCACAGCACAGGTTCGGAATACGCCACGGCGGCGCAGCGCTGTGGCGTCATGAAGAGACCCGCCGCGATCGCGTCATGCCGCCCCACTGCGAGGCCTGGAATCATCGCGCCGTATTCGGAGATCGACGCGACGATGTCATTGACGCCGAGCTTTTTGAACACCGCACGCGCGACATCGGGAGCCGCGCCCGTCACCTTGCCGTCGGCGCCCACCGCGGTGAACGGCGGCTCGTTGGCAATCGCGATGCGCGCGAAACCCTGCTCCCTGAGTTGGGCCAACTTGTCCTGCGCGGCGACTGCAATGCCGGTCAGCGTCAGTAGCGACAACGTCCCCGTGGTCAGAATTCCCTTCAATTTCATGATTTATTCTCCTCGAGCGTAGTAGTTTTCAACGGCCTGTGTGGCCGGCGTCGTTCAGAGCCGGTGACCCGCGGCGATGATCTTGCGCAGAAACGTCTGGGTTCGTTCATGCTTCGGATGACTGAAGATATCCTCGGGCTTGCCTTCCTCCACGATTCTGCCGCGGTCAAAGAACAACACGCGGTCGGCGAAATCGTGGGCGAAACCCATCTCGTGTGTCACAAGCAACATCGTCATATCGGTTTCACTGGCGAGCCGGTGCATCACGTTCAGTACTTCTTCGACGAGTTCGGGGTCGAGCGCCGACGTCACTTCATCGAAAAGCATGATCCTCGGTGAGAGCGCAAGCGCCCGCGCAATCGCCACGCGCTGCTTCTGCCCGCCGGACAACTGCGCCGGGCGGCTATTTGCCTTGTCCGCCATACCGACCATGTCGAGCAGTTCGAGCGCGCGCTTTTCTGCCGATTCGCGGCTCTCGCCTTTGGTCAGCATCGGGGCGAGCGTGACGTTGTCGAGCACGTTCTTATGAGGAAACAGATTGAAGTGCTGGAAGACCATACCGACCTTCTCGCGCATCATCTGCAGATGCCGCTCGTTCGCGGGCACCATGCGGTCGCCGCGTTGCATATGAAACAGCTGCTCGCCGTCCATTTCCACGTGACCGCCATCGATCGACTCGAGTGTCATCAGGATGCGCAGGATCGTGGTCTTGCCTGACCCGGATGGCCCGATCAACGCGAGCTTCTCGCCCGGCATGACATCGAGCGACAACTCGTCGAGCACGGTCAGCGCGCCATAACGCTTCGTCATGCGATCGATCCTGATCAACGGACTGGTCACCGGCGCCTCGGCGCGTGGCTGAGAGGTGTTGCCAGGCGCCGCCGGCAAGCCGGGCGGAAGGGTCGCTGAGGCGATATCGGAAACGCTCAGCAGGTCAGTGACTCGCGCGGTATTCATCTCGATTCGGGTTCCCGTTCCTCATACCAGGGCTTGATTGGATGCGGTGCAGCAGTGCACGCAGGGCCGCTATGCAAATCAGAATACAAAGCCATATTCCCGATCCGATTGCTCTAGAACAATTATTTTTCCGCGCCCAAAAACGGGCTATACGATGCCGCACGACAGGGCTTTCATGCACCAGCCCGGCGTCCGGATCGGTGCGTATCAGGGGCAATACCTATGCGACGCAGCACGAACGTACGACGCAATTTTTTACGCTCCGCGCAGTCCGTTTCAGGCCCGCAACGAAGATTGAACTAGCACATTAAAAGGCGCTTTTTCGCCGCATTAGACTGCGGCGAGAAATAGTCACAAACACTCGCAAGCACCCGCAAGCGCCTCATTGCGTGCATGAGGCGCGACTTTTCCGCAACGACGTCACGCTCAGAGAGAGGGAAAGATGTCAGATACAACGCAACTGGAATCGCGTGTCGCGGCGCCGACGTTACGCCTGCCGTTCGACCGCGCCGAATACGCCGCCCGCATCGGCAAAACACGCAAGGCGATGCAGGCAGCAGGGGTCGAACTGCTGATCGTGTCCGATCCGACCAACATGGCTTGGCTCACCGGTTACGACGGCTGGTCGTTCTACGTACACCAGTGTGTGCTGCTCGCGCTCGACGGCGAGCCGGTGTGGTTCGGCCGCGGCCAGGACGCCAACGGCGCAAAGCGTACGGTGTTCATGCAGCACGAGCAGATCGTGGGTTATCCGGATCACTACGTGCAGTCCGCCGTACGGCATCCGATGGACTACCTCGCCCGCGACGTGATCGAGACGCGCGGTTGGGGGGCGCTGAGGATCGGCGTCGAAATGGATAACTACTATTTCAGCGCCGCGGCCTATCGTTCCCTCGTCGCTCATCTGCCCAACGCGACATGGCAGGATGCGACCGCGCTCGTGAACTGGCAGCGTGCGGTCAAATCGCCACGCGAGATCGAATACATGCGCGTCGCCGCTCGCATCGTCGAACGGATGCACGCGCATATCGTCGAGCGGATCGAGCCCGGCATGCGCAAGAACGACCTGGTCGCGGAAATCTACGCGACAGGTATTACCGGCGTGGACGGCTACGGCGGCGACTACCCGGCGATCGTGCCGCTGCTGCCGACCGGCGCCGATGCCGCCGCGCCGCATCTGACATGGGACGACACACCGTTCGAGAAGGACGCCGGCACGTTCTTCGAGATCGCCGGCTGTTTCAAGCGTTACCACTGCCCGCAGTCGCGCACCGTCTACCTCGGCAAGCCGCCGAAGCATTTCCTCGACGGCGAGCGTGCGGTGGTGGAAGGCATTGAGGCGGGACTGGCTGCGGCGAAGCCGGGCAACACCTGCGAAGACATCGCCAACGCGTTCTTCGCGATGCTGCACAAATACGGCATCGAAAAGAACAGCCGCTGCGGTTATCCGATCGGCGCGAGCTATCCGCCGGACTGGGGCGAACGCACGATGAGCCTGCGTCCGGGGGACAAAACGGTCCTCGAACCGGGCATGACGTTCCACTTCATGCCGGGCCTGTGGCTCGACGACTGGGGCCTCGAAATCACCGAAAGCATCCTGATTACCGAGACCGGCGTCGAGACCTTCTGCAACACGCCGCGCAAGCTCTTCGTCAAACCATAAGACGCCAACCTGCAGGCGCTCCCGTTGCGCGCCGCGCAACGGGAGCCACGAGAGGAGAAACATGCTTCCAAAAACCATGAAGGCCGTCGTGCTGACTGCGCACGGCGGCCTCGATAAACTCGTCTATCGCGACGACGTACCGGTGCCTGTCTGCCGCCCGGGTGAGGTATTGCTCGACGTCACCGCGTGCGGACTGAACAATACCGACGTATGGGTCCGCGAAGGCGCCTATGGCACGGACGACGACCCGCAAGCCGTCTCCACCTGGCGGCGCGGCCGCTCGACGCTCTCGTTCCCGCGCATCCAGGGCGCGGACATCGTCGGTCGCGTGGTCGCCGTCGGCAGCGGAGTCAGCGATGCGCGTCTCGGCGAGCGCGTGGTCGTCGATGCTTCGATCTATAACCGCGACGACGACAGCCTTGCCGATATCGACTACATCGGCCACGGCCGCGATGGCGGTTACGCGGAATACACGGCGGTGCCCGCGCAGAGCGCCCATCGCGTCGATTCCACGTGCTCCGATGCCGAACTCGCGACCTTCTGGTGCGCGTATCACACCGGCGAACAGATGCTGGAGCGCGCGGCCGTCGCAGGCGGTGAAACGGTGCTGATCACCGGCGCATCCGGCGGCGTCGGCTCGGCAATCATTCAACTATGCCGGGCGCGCGGCGCGATCCCTTATGCGGTTGTCAGCAAGGGCAAGGAAGAGGCGGTGCTCAGGCTCGGCGCACAAGGCGTGATGCTCCGCGACAGCGAGGATTTCGCCGCGGCTGTGGAACGGATGACAGAGGGCCGCCCGGTCGACGTGGTGGCCGATCTGGTCGGCGGCACGCTGTTCGCCAAACTGCTGAACGTGTTGCGCGCCGAAGGCCGCTACACGACGGCGGGCGCAATTGCCGGACCGGTGGTGCAACTGGATTTGCGCACGATGTATCTGAAGCAGCTACAGCTGAACGGATCGTCGCAGGGTACGCGCGGCGCGTTCAAACGCGTGCTGGACTACATTCAGGCCGGCACGATCAAGCCGGTACTCGCCGCCACCTATCCGCTGTCGAAGTTTCATGAAGCGCAAACGCAGTTCATGGCAAAGCGCTTCGTGGGCAATATCGTCGTGGTTCCTGACCGGCACTACGGCGAAACGACGGCGAAACAGGCCTGAAATAGCTGGCGCCAACGACATGCAGCCGGAACGTGCGCGGTTCCGGCTGTATTCTTTCACCCGATTCACTCGATATCATTCCCACCCGTTGCCCGACTGATGCGCCGGTAACCAGCGGTGCCGCGATCCACCGCGACACCAACCGGCCCATCGTTACATCAGGCAGAAGCGGCCGGCGCGAGCACGACGGACGCGACTTCATCCACCGCCGCGCGCGCCAGTTTCACGATTTCGTCGACCTCGCTGCGCGAGGTGACCAGCGGCGGCGCGAAGCCGAGAATATCGCCGTGCGGCATCGCGCGCGCGATCAGGCCGCGCTCCAACGCCGCAGCGGAGACGCGTGGCCCGACCTTCAACGCGGCATCGAACGGCTGACGGCCATCCTTGTCGGCCATGAATTCGAGCGCGGCCAGCATGCCCGCGCCGCGCACTTCGCCGACCAGCGGATGAGAATCGAACGCCGCGTGAAGTTGTTCGAGCAGATAGGCACCGGTTTGCGCGGCGTTCTGCGTGAGGTTCTCACGCTCGAGAATATCGAGGTTCGCGAGCGCCGCCGCCGCGCAGATCGGATGGCCCGAGTAAGTCCAGCCATGACCCATCGCGCCGAATTCCTGCGACGCCTTGTCGATCACGTCCCACACGCGTTCGCTCACGATCACGCCCGATAGCGGCGCATACGCGCTCGTCAGCCCCTTCGCGACGGTAATCAGATCCGGCCTGATGCCATAGTGTTGTGCGCCCATCTTCGAACCGAGCCGGCCGAAACCGCACACCACCTCGTCGCAGATCAGCAGGATGTCGTGCTTCTTCAACACCTGCTGGATAGCCGGCCAGTAACCGGCTGGCGGCGGCAGGATGCCGCCCGTGCCCATCACGGGTTCGGCGATGAATGCGGCGATCGTATCGGCGCCTTCCTGCGCAATCAGTTTTTCCAGTTCCTCGACGCAGTACGCGACGAATTGCGCCTCGTTCATTCCGGCAGGTGCATGCCTGTACCAGTGCGGACACACGGTATGTTTGACGCGCTCGATCGGCAGATCGAAGCATTGATGAAAACTCGGCAGGCCGGTCAGGCTGCCGGTAACGATGCCGGAGCCGTGATAGCCTCGTTGCCGCGAGATGATCTTCTTCTTGTTCGGACGGCCCTTCACGTTGTTGTAGTACCAGACGAGCTTGATCTGGGTTTCGTTCGCATCCGAACCGGACATGCCGTAGTACACCTTCTTCATGCCTTGCGGCGCCCAACCGATGATGCGCGCCGACAATTCGATGATCGTATCCGTCGAGTGGCCCACATACGTGTGATAGTAGGCCAGCTTCTTCGCCTGCTCGTAGATCGCTTCGGCGACCTCCGTGCGCCCGTAGCCGATATTCACGCAGTACAGACCGGCGAACGCGTCGATATACGACTTGCCCTGATGATCTTCGATGCGGATGCCTTTCGCGCCGGTCACGATGCGCCCAGGCAGCGCTCCGCTCGCGTGATCGTGGGCGTGCGTCGACGGATGCATGAAGTGCGCGCGGTCGGCGTCGAAAAGTTGATTGAGTTGGGTCATCGGAAGCTCCTTCGTGTGATCGATGAATGAGTTGGATGGGCTCAGGCCGTGGCGGCGGCCATGCGGTAAGCCGGAACGCTGTCGGCAACCGGCAAACCAAGTTGGCCGAGGCAGAAATAGCGGGTTTCGACAAACGGCTCGAAGCCTTCGGCCCCGCCTTCACGGCCGAGGCCCGACGCCTTGATGCCGCCGAACGGAATCGGCGCACCGGTGAATTTCGCACCGTTGACCGACACCATCGCGAAGTCGAGACGGCGGATCAGTTGAAACACCGTGTTGAGATCTTTTGCGCAGACATAAGCGGCCAGGCCGTATTCGGTATCGTTCGCGCGTTCGACGACCTCATCGAGCGAATCGAACGGCGAGACCGCGGAGATCGGCGCGAAGTTTTCTTCGTCGTAGATGCGCATTCCGGGTGCAGCGTCCGCGACCACGGTCGGCTCGAAGAACCAGCCGCCGCGTTCGTGCGCCTTGCCGCCCGCGGTGATGCGTGCGCCCTTTGCCTGCGCCTCGGCGACGCGCTGCGCCGTGCTGTCGAACGCGGCTTGATGCATCAACGGGCCGACGTCCACTTCGCTCTCGAAGGCGGCGCCGACTTTCAGCGCTCTCACGGCTTCGCTGTATCGCGTGACGAACGCTTCGTACAGCGGCCGCGCAACGAAGATGCGATTGGCCGCGCAGCAGTCCTGACCGGAGGTCTGAAATTTCGCCGCAACGGCCACGCGCACGGCCTGATCGAGATCGGCGTCGCCGGTCACGATGAAGGGCGCATTGCCGCCGAGTTCCAACGCGGTCTTCTTGATGCCGGCGCGGGCCGCGCACTGCATGACCAATGCGCCAACGCGAGTCGAACCTGTGAAGCTCACCGAGCGCACCCGGCTATCGCCCACCAGGGTTTCCATCGCCATTTGCGGCTCGCCGAGCACGACGTTGAATACGCCGGCGGGAAAGCCCGCTTCTTCGGCCAGTTGCGCGAGCGCCAGCGCCGAGAATGGCGTTTCATGCGCGGGCTTCACGACCACGGTGCAACCGGCCGCGAGCGCGGCCGCCGCTTTGCGCGTGATCATCGCGCACGGGAAATTCCACGGCGTGATCAGCGCCGCGACACCGACAGGCTCCATCAGCGTGCCGAGATGCGCGCCGTCGATATGCGTCGGGATCGTGCGGCCATTCAGGCGGCGCGCTTCGTGCGCGAACCATTCGACGAAACTGGCGCCATAGGCGATTTCGCCGCGCGCCTCGGCAAGCGGCTTGCCCTGTTCGAGCGACAGAATCGCGGCCAGATCATGTTGATGGCGCAAGATCAGTTCGTGCCAGCGCAGCAACAATGCCGAACGCTGGCCAACCGGCAGCCAGCGCCACGTGGAGAACGCGGCATGCGCCGCGTCCACTGCTTCGGTGATCTGCGCGGCGTCGAGCATCGGCACGTGGCCGAGCACCTGCTGATCGGCGGGATTCTGCACGGCGACGCTGGCGGCGCTCGCGCTATGAACCCAGCGTCCATCGACGTAGCACAGTGATTTGAATAGAACCGGATGACCCAGCAACATGACCGCCTCCTGTCTGCGATGTATGTCTGTCACTGTACGTGCTGCGGTGCTGCGTTTTTTTCGGTTGATGCGTGGTAAAGCGTGGACTTTTTCTGGAATTCGCAGCGACGTGTGGTGATTTTCTGGCGCGCCTCGCGAGCGCTTCAAAGGGTGTCGCCGATATGCTCTTCCGCCCAATCCGGTAAATCTTCCACGCCGCTTTTCACCACCTTCGTGACGACGTAGGTAAAGTACTTCTCGATGCCCAGTTCGTCGGTCAGCAGCGAATCGATAAAGCGCTGATAGTGGTCGATATCGCGCGACATCACGTGCATCACATAGTCGACGCCACCGCCTGTCGCGTGACATTGCACGACCTGCGGGGCCGCGGCAATGCGCTCCTCGAAGCGCCGCATGTCGTGCGCGGTATGGCGCGCGAGCGTGACTTCCACGACCACGCGGCTGCCCTTGAACGCGCCCACCCAGTCGATGTCGGCGCGATAACCGCGAATCACGCCGGCCTCTTCCAGACGCTTGACCCGCTCCCACGCCGGCGATATCGACAGATTGATCTCCTCGGCCAGACGCGACTTCGTGATGCGTCCGTCGCGCGCGAGGATGCGCAAGATCGCGAGATCGTAGCGGTCGAGTTTCATCGAACGCTCACACTGTCACCGGTATGCCGCGTTCGACGACGTCGGCCACCACCGCCACCGTATCGCCGATTCGCACGAGGCCCGGGAAATGCCGCGCCGCGAGCATGCCCGCACGGCGCGCGCGGTATTCGACGGGCGCGACGCCGGTGCGCGACGCGTCGTAAATCCGCGCGATGACTTCACCGCTCTCGACCGTTTCGCCGAGATCCTTGCACAGCTCCAGCAGACCGTCGTGCTCGCTCGTCGTGAAGCAGGTGCCGTTGGGCATGTCGAGCAGCGTCGTCGTGCGTGCACGCGCGGTCACATGCACCGCATCCTGCTCACCTTCGCGTTGGCTGAGGATTCCTGCGTGCTGCAGGAAACCCCGCACGCCGCGCTCCGCCACCGCCACGCTTTGCACCGTCGCCGTGCCGCCGCCGCCGAGTTCCGTCGACACGAACACCTTGCCCGCGTCTTCGGCCGCCGTGTCGTACAGGCCGACGCTATCGAGTTCGAGCATCCGCATCGAATACGGCGCGCCAAAGGCGCGCATCGCCGCTTCGCAGCGGGCCTGCTGGGTCGCATCGGGCAACAGGTGAATCGCGGCGAACGGCACGAAGTCGAGCGTGCGGCCGCCGGCGTGCAGATCGAGCACGTAATCGGCGAGCGGCAGCAGATAGCGCTGAAAATAGTCGGCGATCTTCTCGGTGATCGTGCCGTCCGGCCTGCCCGGGAAACTGCGATTCAGATTGCCGCGATCGATCGGCGACGTGCGGCTGCCCGCGCGGAACGCCGGAAAATTCATGAACGGTACGATGATCACGCGCCCTGTCACGTCTTTTGCCTTCAACGAAGCAGCCAGTTTCGACAACGCGATCGGACCTTCGTATTCGTCGCCGTGATTGCCGCCGGTGAGCAGCGCGGTCGGTCCTGCGCCGTTGCGGACCACGGTGATCGGAATCATTTCCGCGCCCCACGCGGATCCGTCGTGCGAATGGGGCAGCCTCAGAAAGCCGTGCTGTTCGCCGTCCACGTTGAAATCGATGGTTGGTTGAATAGGTGATGCCCGCATCTGCACTGCTCCTTCACGAGCCGCTCACGCGGCGTTTCTCATGACGCTTCGGCTACGGAGCCGCGCTCCCGTGCCGTTCCAGTTGAATCGTTCCGGGCGTCGCCACCGCTCAACGTTTCCCGTCGTTGCGGAAAGTCGCCCCGGCGTCCGCCGCGCGCGCCCGCTTCAATGCGAGTGCGGCTATCGCGGTGTCCTGCGCGCCGGTGCCGGTCAGATCGCAGAGGGTGATTTCGGCTTCACTGGCGCGGCCGATGGCCTGTTGCGCAATCACCTGGCCCAGTTCCGTTATCGCGGTGTCGGCGGGTAGCACGCCGGCATCCAGCGCGTGATGCAGTTCGCCCAGCACGCGCGTTTGCTGCGCGCGGTCGCACACATAGCGCGCAGCCGCCAATGCCGCCGGTGCAATTTCATTCTTGTGCTCCGCATCCGAACCCATCGCCGTGATGTGCAAACCGGGATGCAGGTCGGCGGCTTCGATCAGCGGCGAGCGGCTTGGCGTGGTGGTGATCGCGACGTCCGCCTCGGCGAGCGCATGGCGGACATCGCGCGCGACATCGCATCGCACGCCGAGCGACGCGCTCATCTCTTCCGCAAAAACGTGCGCGCTGGCGGCATTGCGTGCCCATACGCGCACCTGCTCCACGCGCCGCACCAGCGTGAGCGCCTGCAATTGCAAACGCGCCTGCTCGCCTGCGCCCAGCACCGCGACTTGCGGCGTGTGCGGATTCGCCAGCCAACGCGCCGCGACCGCGCCCGCGGCGGCTGTGCGCACCGCCGTCAGGTAGCCGTTGTCGAGCAGCACCGCCTCGGTCAGGCCGGTCTTCGCCGACAACACCAGCATCAGCCCGTTCAGGCTCGGCAACCCGAGCGACGGATTGTCGAAAAAGCCGGGGCTCACCTTGATCGCCAGGCTATCGAAGCGTGGCAGCCACGCCGTCTTGACGTCGATTTCGCCGTTGTGGTCGGGCAAGTCGAGACGCAGGATCGGCGGCATCGCGACGGCTTCGGTTGCGAGCGCGAGAAAGGCCGCTTCCACCTGATCGATGGCGGCAAGATCGAGCGGCACGAGTTCACGAAGTTCGGTTTCGCCGAGGAGCGTGATGGAAGTCATAGCGTCGGTTGCGGGTCGGGTTGTGTCGAAGTGGCATCGACGATCCGTCGATGCAGGTCCATATCGATGTTGGCGCCGGTCACGATGAGCACGAGCGGCCCGCGCGCGATCCGCCCGGCGCACAGCACGCCATCGAGCAACGCGGCAATGCCCACCGCCGCCGCGCCTTCCACGACGAGCCGCTCATGCCGATAGGCATGCGCGATGCCGCGCGCAATCGACGCTTCGTCGAGCAGCACGGTCTGGTCGATCAGATCGCGCGTGAGCGCGTACGTATAGCGGTTTTCGAGCCCGATGCCGCCGCCGAGCGAATCGGCGAGCGTTTCGACTTCCTCGACCAGCACCGGCTGGCCAGCCGCGAGGCTCGCGTGCATCGCGGCGCCGCGCGCCATCGTCACGCCGGCCACGCCGATCGCGGGGTTCGCACTTTTAGCGGCGAACGCCACGCCCGCGAACAATCCGCCCCCCGATAGCGGCACGACGATGCTGGCTACCTCCGGCAACGCCTCGACGATTTCCAGGCCGATCGTCGCCTGCCCGGCGATCACATGGGGATCGTCGAAGGGCGGGACATAGGCGAAGCGCTCTTCGCGCACGAGTCTCAACGCATCGTGTTCGGCCTCATCCTGGCTTTTGCCGACAATCCGCACATGCGCGCCGAGTGCGCGCACGGCATCGACTTTATTCGCCGGCACGAGTGCCGACATGCAGACGGTCGCGTCGATGTCGAGCGTACGAGCCGCATGGGCAACCGCGCGCCCGTGATTGCCCGTCGAGGCGGTGACGACTTTGCGGCAGCCCTGTTCCGCGAGTTGGGCGAGCGCGTTAGTCGCGCCGCGCACCTTGAAGCTGCCGGTCGGCTGCACGGTCTCCAGTTTGAGAAAGACCGGCACGCCCGCGATCGCCGACAGGCTCGGCGATTCAACCAGCGGCGTATGACGGACATGCCCCTGGATACGGCGACGCGCGCGGTAGATGTCGGCCAACGATAGATCGGCCTGCGAAGGAACGGACATGGGCCTGGCTCTGCACGAAAGGGTTCGCTTCCGATGCCGCCGTGCCTGTCCTGTCACGTTAGGCGCGGCTGCATCGTTCTCAGTCCGGCCCAGTCTAATGTTCTAAAAAACGATTTTCATTGTCCTAGTTCATTTCATGCACAGCGTGCGAACACGGGCCCACGTCATCCGAAATCGTGCACCTGGGGATACTGTTCGAACACGCCGAGCATCGTCTCCAGCGCGCTGTTGTAGGCCTCTTCGCCGACTTCGGCGCCCACGCAAACGCGCACGGCATTGGGCCGGTCCGCACCGCGCACCAGAAATGGATCAGGCGACGTCACCGCGATATCGCGGTTGCGCAACTCCCTCACCAGACGATCCGTGCGCCAGTGATCGGGCACGCGCAACCAGGCCGAAAGCGCTTGCGGATGCGCGCCGAGCACATACTTGCCGAGCGTTTTCTGCAGTTGCGCCTGACGCCGCCCCAACCGTTCGCGCTGTATCTCCACGAGCCGCGCGGCGGTGCCATCGGTAATCCAGCGCGTTGCAACCTCGGCCATTGGCGGGGTCGCCATCCAGCTGCTCACGCGCAGCACGCTTTCGGCGCGCAGCGCGAGCCGCCGCGGTGTGGCGAGATAGCCGATCCGCAAACCGGCCATGACCGACTTCGTCAGGCTCGTGCAGTAGAACGACAATTCCGGAATCAGACTGGAAATCGGCGTGGCGGTTTTCGCGGGCAACGGACCATAGACATCGTCTTCGATCACGTACACCCCATAGCGCTCTGCGATCTTTGCAATCGCCCGGCGCCGCGAGTCCGGCATCAGCGCGACCGTGGGATTGTTCAGCGTAGGCGTGCAGACGAGAGCCGTGATGCGCTCGCTATCGCACATCTCCTCGAAGTGTTCGGGATGGATGCCGTACTCGTCGATTTCGAGCCCCTTCAGCGTAAAGCCCAGCACGTTGGCCGAGCCGATTACGCCGTGATCCGTGAGGCTTTCGCACAGCACCGTGTCGCCCGGTCCTACCAGCGAGGCCAGCGCCAGAAAGATGCCGTGTGCCGCGCCATTCGTGATGAGCAGCGTATCCGCCGAAGCCGGCATGCCCAACGACGCGAGCCAAGCCATACCGGCCTGCCGGTGATGCTCGAAGCCCGCAATCGGCCGGAACGCGCGAATCCAGGGCTGGTCGTCGATAGTCGAAAGCGTCGCGCACACGTTGCGCCACATCGCATCGTGCTCCGCCGTATGAATGATGCGCGCAATCGAAAAGTCGACCACCGAGCGCTCGGCGGTATCGAGCATATAGCTCGACATCGTTTCGGTGACGCGCGCTGCCACGAAGCTGCCGCGCCCCACTTCGCAGCGGATCAGCCCTTGCCGCTCCAGCTCTTTATATGCATTCGTGACGGTTTGCACGCTGATCGCCAGATCCGCAGCGACGTCGCGCTGCGGCGGCAGGCGCGCGCCGGCCGGCAACGACCCGCTTTCAATGTCGCCCGCGATCGCCTTGACCAGCCGCTTGTATTTCGATTCCACGCCGTGTACCGCGCGCAGAGTTTCGCGCCACTGCTCGATCACCGCCGCCTCCGCTATGTATGGGTTCCGCGTTTCGCATTTGTCTGCGTCGCCCCAATATTGCGGCCAAACGGTGTGCGGAAACAATTGTCCTAGAACATTAGAGGAAAAATTGGCTCTGTATCGTGTTGTTGTCGGGAAGATCGGGTGGACGGACCCGGCGCGAAAGTTATCGTAGTGCATCACCTGCTGCGCGGCATCGGCCGGGTTTCCGATCCCAGCGCGTCGGCGCATAGCGCAATGTGTGCCAACGCCCCTTCACCCCGCTGCAGATCGAGTCCGCAATCATTGACTTCAGGCGCCCATTTCCGCCGCAACAGCACTACCGTACTCGTCGCGCCCAGCATGAGGAACACGAAAATCGCCGGCACGGGCAGCGCGTAGCTGCCCCGAGATGCAGCAACCAGCCCGTCATCAGCCAGCGCGCACGACAGCCGTTCGTCAGTTTCCCGAAGCATTCCGCCGGTCGCTCATGGCGCAACGATCTACGCCGCCCATTGCGCAGCATGCCACGGGCCAAGCGGCGAAGGCGCGGTGGGTCCGACTTTGATCGGCATTTCGGACCGCTTCCAGACAGCCGATATCGAAGCCCGCATCCGGGAACCATCGGGCATCATGCCAAGCTTGTTTCCCGCTCCTCTGAACGCCGACGATGTGCGGGACGTCGCGCGCTATGTAGCGTCTCTGGATAGCCACGCTTCGCCCCATTAGCGAAAATCCTTTCATCCTCGCCAATGAATAAATTCCGCGAATTCTGAGCGCTGCAATTGGACTACAATCAAACGTATCGCAATACGATCGTTCGACTCAATGCCCAAGGCATCTTCCGCAGCGGCGCCAGCGTCGCGTGACGCGTCTTCCGAACGCTCTTCCCTGTTCATCGGGTCCGCCGAAAAGACATTCCGGGTGCTCCACGCGTTCGATGGCGCGAGCCGCCACATGACGCTCGCCGACATCGCCAAAGCGTCGGCGCTCGACCGAAGCGCCACGCAACGCATCGTCTATACGCTGGAAGCGCTCGGTTACCTGTCGCGTGTACCGGAGACGCGCAATTACCGGCTCACCACCAAGGTGCTCCAGTTCTCTTACAACTACATCCGTGCCAATGAACTCGTCGATAAGGCCTCGCCCTATCTGCTGGACATCAGCCGTCATCTTGGAGAGACGACGAATCTGCAGGAAATCGACGGGAATGAAATCGTGTTCGTCGCGCGCTTTCCCGGGCGCCATCTCTTCAACGTCGACATTGCATTAGGGGCGAGACTGCCCGCGCTCTTCACCGCATCCGGCACCGCCATTCTTTCGCGCCTGCCCGAGAAGGAACTGAAGGCCATCATCGCGCAAACGCGGCTCGAGCGGATGACGCCCTACACGGAGATCGATCCGAAGAAACTGCTTGAACGTATACGGCAGGCATCCCGCCGGGGCTATGCCATCGTCGAGAACGAAACGGTGCTGGGAGATATCTCCATTGCCGCACCCATCACGGATCACGGCGGCGCCGCGGTTGCGGCGATCAACATCTCCGTGCCCACGACTCGCTGGACAGTGGAACGCGTCGAGGCGGAATTGGCCAAGCATGTTCAGGTGGCCGCGACCTCGATCTCGAAGTCGCGTCTGCCCACCTCCCATCGCTAGACGCTCAACGCGTTGGGGCAAACCTCAATGCGTCACTCGCGTCCCTCGAAAACAGCAAGCTGCTTCTTGAGCTCGGCGCGCAGGTTATTCGCCAGCGTCGCGTCGGCACGTACGAGCGGTGCGAGCACGTCGGGCGCGTTCACGCCGATGAGATCCATCACCGACTTCATCGGACCAGGGTTCGTTTCGGCGAAGGCCAGGTTCATCAGCGGAATCAGCGTGCGATGCAAGGCAAGCGCTTCCTGGGTCTTTCCCGCGCTGGCGAGTTCGTAGATACGGCGCCACGCGCTCGGCAACAGCGAAGCAGTCACGACGATACCGCCACGCGCGCCTGCCGCGATATGCAGCGGGAACAAGGTGTCTTCGCCGCTCAGGACCGCGAAGCTTTCGTCGACGCCTGCCACCACGCGCAGGAAATGCCACATGTCGGTGTTGCACGCTTTCATGCCAATGATGCGTTCATGCTGCGACAGTTCATGAATCACTTCCGGCGTGATCGCAATGCGCGTGCGATACGGAATCTCGTACAGGAGGATCGGCACCGGCGATTCATCGGCATAGCGCATGAAATAGTCGCGAATGCCGGCCTGCGTCGGGTTGGTGTAGTACGGCGTCAGGACCAGCAAGCCATCGGCGCCGGCGGCGGCGAAGTCTTTCGCCGCCTTGATCGCATCGTGATACCCCGGGTCGAGCACGCCCGCGATGACGGGCACACGGCCTGCCGCTTCGCGCGCCGTGACTTCGACCATG
Organism: Paraburkholderia sp. TE9906; assembly: GCF_056279605.1. Lineage (NCBI taxonomy): Bacteria > Pseudomonadati > Pseudomonadota > Betaproteobacteria > Burkholderiales > Burkholderiaceae > Paraburkholderia > Paraburkholderia sp. TE9906. Next base: position 30,349 of record NZ_JBWCCT010000010.1, on the reverse strand, counting down.
CGCACACGCTGCTCGCGCGAGAGCGCGCCATACTCGCCCGTGCCGCCGAGCGGCAGAACGCCGTCGATGCCCTGCGCGAGCAGATAGCCCAGCAGCGCGCGGGTGGCCTCGACGTTAATCGTGTCGTCCGGATGCACCGGAGTGGGAATCGCCGGCAAGATGCCGTGCAAGGATTGAGACGTCAACGACATACGGATTTCTCTTTGTTTGAAGGGCTCAGGAGGCCGTTCCCCGGCGCCGCAGGCGGTCGGCGACCGAGATCAGGATCGAAATGAAGACGAACAGGCAGGTGGATACCGCCGCGATAACCGGCGAGATCTGCATCGTGGTTTCGTCCCAGAACTGCTTGGGCAGCGTAGTGCTGAGACCACCCGACGAAAAGAGCGCAATCGTCAGTTCGTCGAACGAAGTCGCGAACGCGAACAGGAACGAAGACAGCATCCCCGCGCTCAGAATCGGAAACGTGACGCGCCGCAGGGTCGTGAACGGTCCTGCGCCCATGCTTTGCGCGGCCAGGTCCAGGCGCGTGTCGTAGTTGCGCAGCACCGCCATCATGGTGATCACCACATACGGCACGGCCACCACGGTGTGCGCCAGCACCAGCCCGAGCGACGAGCCCACCAGCCCGATCTTCGCGAAGAAGTAGAAGATGCCCACCGCGAGAATCATGCGCGGGACCACGATCGGCGCGAGCACGAACGCGAGCATCGTCGCGTTCCAGCGCAATCCGCCGCGCACCAGAAGAAACGCCACCGGTGTGCCAATGGCCATCGACAACACGCCCGTGCCGACGCCAACGACGAGCGAACGCGTCGCGGCCTGCATCCACAGCGGCGAGTCGATCACCTGCTGGTACCACTGTAGCGACACGCCATGCGGCGGCCATGCGAGGCCCGAAGCGGAATCGAACGACAGCGGAATCATCAGGAATGCCGGCGCGCTCAGGAACACGATAATCAGCAGCACCACCGTGCGCAAGGTGCGGCTCGCACCGTCGCCCGCACGCTTGCGGCGCTTCGGCAGCAGACCGATGAGCGCGTCGGTGGCGTTGCCGAGCGCCGTGAGCAGCGCGTTGCCGAGCTTGCGGCTCAGGCCGCCGCCGCGTTTCGGTGCGCGCGCCGCGCTGCTGCCGCCCGTCATCGTCGAGAGGCCGACCATGCGGTCGTACACCACGAAGACCACCAGCACCACCGCCAGCAGCAACACCGAGATCGCACCCGCGAACCCCCAGTTCAGCGCCTGCAGCACCTGATCGATGATGAGCTGCGTGATCATCGTTTCGTGGCGCCCGCCGAGCAGCGTCGGCGTGATGAAGAAGCCGATCGCGGTCACGAACACCATCAGCGCCGAAGCGAACACGCCCGGCAGCGAGAGCGGGAAATAGACCTTCCAGAAGGCGGTGCCCGGTCGGGCGCCGAGTGTCGACGCGGCGCTCGGCAGACGGCGATCGATGTTCTCCATCACCGAGAGCATCGTCATGATCGCGATCGGCATGAGCGCGTGCGTCATGCCCACGATCACCGCCGGCAGGTTGTAGAGCAACCCGAGCGGCGAGTCGGCGAGACCGAGATGCCTGAGCGCCCAGTTGATCACGCCATTGCGGCCGAGCAAGACGACCCAGGCGAAGGTGCGCACCAGAAAGCTGGTCCAGAACGACAGCAGCACCCAGTACAGCAGCCGGTTTTTGCGCTCGCGCGTGAGCGTGGAGATCAGGTACGCGACCGGATAGCCGATCAGCACGGAGAAGAAGGTCGTGAGCAGCGACACCTTGAGCGTCACCCACAACACGTCCACATAGACCGACGAAGCGAACAGCCGCTTGTATTCGGCCAGCGTGAAGCCGCTCTGATTGTGAATGCTCAGCAGCAGCAGCTGCCCCACCGGATAGATCAGGAACACGGCGAGCAGCACGACGACCGGCGCGGCCATGGCGGCGACGCGCAGCTTCTCGCGCGAGCGCCGGCTGCGCGCGGGTCGCGCCGGCCTGGCTTCGGTCTGCACGGCAATGGCGGAGTGGTTCATGTGCTTACCCCGCAATCGCGACGGCGTCGGCGGCCGACCACGACAGCGTGAGCGTCTGACCGATCTCGTACTGCGCGCCGAGGCGTTGGGTCGGGAACGAGGCGATCAGCGCCGACGCATCCGCGTCATGCTGCCGACGCTGCATGTAGAGCCGGGTCATGCCGCCGGTGACCATGATGTCGGTCAGCTCCGCCGACATCGATTCGACGCCGGCGCCCGAACCGTCATGGGCATTCACGCGCAGATTCTGCGGGCGCAGCATGAGTTTGATGTCCTTGCCCGACTGCACCTGCGGGTCGTAGACCATGGCCGCGCCCTTGTCCATGCCCTGTATCGCGACGCGTACCTGGTCGCCCTGGCGCTCCGTGACGCGCGCATCGAGCAGGTTGGATTCGCCGAGGAAGTCCGCGACGAATACGCTCTTCGGGCGGAAATACAGCTCCGCGGGCGTGCCGAGCTGGGCAATCGAGCCGGCGTTCATCAGGCAGATGCGGTCCGACATCGTCATCGCCTCTTCCTGGTCGTGCGTGACGTAGATGATCGTCGTGCCCAGTTCACGGTGAATTCGTTTGATCTCGAGTTGCATGTGGTCGCGCAGCTTCTTGTCGAGCGCGCCCAGTGGCTCGTCCATCAGAATGATCGACGGCCGATAGACCATGCAGCGCGCGAGCGCGATGCGCTGCTGCTGCCCGCCCGAGAGCTCGCGCGCATAGCGGCCCGCCACATGCGGCAAATGCACCATCTCCAACGCTTCGGCCACGCGCTTCTTCACGCTCGCCGCATCGACCTTGCGCATCTGCAGCGGGAACGCGATATTGTCGGCCACGGTCATGTGCGGAAACAGCGCGTAGTTCTGGAACACCATGCCGATGTCGCGGTCATACGGCGCACCGTCGGTGACGTCGACGCCATTGATGCGGATCGAACCGCTGTCGGCCTGGGCCAGACCCGCGATCAGACTGAGCAGCGTGGTCTTGCCCGAGCCGCTCGGCCCGAGCAGCGTGAGGAACTCGCCTTGCTCGACGTCGAGGTCGGTCGGGGCCAGCGCGACGAAATCGCCGTAGCGCTTGCCGAGGCCGGAGATCTGGAGATTGATACTAGCCATACGGGTCACTTCCTTGATGAACAATGCCGACCGTTAGGTGAGAATCCAGCGGTTGAAACGCTCAAGCGCCGCGCTTTGATTCTCCTGCCAGTACTTCGCGTTGATCTGCACGCCGGTCTTCATGTTGTCGGGGAACGTCGGGCAATTTCTGGCCTGTTCCGGTTTCACGTAGCTGAAGGCTTCCGGCTGCGTGAGGCCGGCCGGGAAATATTCGACCAGCGCGGCCTGACGCCTGGGATCGCTGGCGAACTTGATGAACTCGCGGCAGGCGGCGGCGTTCGGCGTGCCCTTGAGAATCGACCAGTTGTCGCAACCCCAGATGTTCTGATTCCAGACAATGCCCACCGGCGCGCCCGATGCCATCGCGGACTGCGCGCGCGATGCCCAGGTCGCGACCATCGCGACTTCGCCCGAGTTCAGCATCTGCTCGACCTGCGCGCCGGTGTTCCACCATACGTCCACCTGCTTCGAGATTTTGTCGAGGCTCGCGAACGCGCGGTCGAAGTTGATCGGATACACCTGACTGGTCGTGGCGCCGTCGGCCATCATCGATTCTTCGAGTGTATCGAACGGATACTTGCGCAACGCCCGGCGGCCGGGGAAGTCCTTCACGTTCCACAGGTCCGCCCACGAACTGGGCGCTTTGCGGCCCTTGAACGCATCGGTGCGATAGGCGAGCACCGTCGAATAGACGTTGGTGCCCACGCCGTATGGCGACATGTACTGCTTCGGAATCCTTGCGATGGTCGGATCGGATTCGAGATTGTGCTTTTCCAGATACTCCTTGCCGCCCGAGGTGAGCAGCAGGATGGCGGGCTGGCTGATCTTCGCCATATCCCACGAATAGGTTCCCGACTCCACCATGCTCTTGATCTGCGCGGTCGGCTCGGCATTGGCCTGCACGCCCACCACTTCGATGCCGGTCTGCTCGAAGAACGGCTTGTAGTACACGGCGCCATAGGCCTTCGTGTAGATGCCGCCGTCGTCACGCACGACGATGCGTTTGCTGGCCGCGCGCGACGGCGTCCAGATGAACGGAAAGGCCGTCGCCGCGACGCCCGCGCCAACGGCTTTGATCGCGGAGCGGCGAGCGGGGTTGAGAATCGTCTTCTCGCTGTCGTTCTTGTACTTCGGCTTCATGGTGATCTCCTGCGTTAAGCGGATAGCCGCGGTAGGCTGGCGCAGCGGCTCAATGGAGCGGATCGGGGATGAGACGCCCCGGGTTCATGAGGTTACGCGGATCGAGCGCCGCTTTCACGGCGCGCATGATCGACAGTTCGGCGCCGGACTTGTAGTGCGCCATCTCCGGCAAGCCGGTCTGGCCGATGCCGTGCTCCGCGCTGAACGTGCCGCCGAGCGCATGCGCCGCGTCGTTCACGCTGCGGCGCATCGCGGCGCCCGTCGCAGCCGCATCGGCAAGCGCACGCCAGGCATCGAACGAGTACATCGGGATGAAATGAATGTTGCCGTCGCCCATATGGCCGACGATGACGACGTCGATTTGCGGGTCGAGCGCGCGCGCTGCCTGCGTGGCCTGTTCGATGAACGCGGACACCGCGGAGACCGGCACCGCGCAATCCGTCGTCAGGCCGACGCCCGCCTTCTTGTTGGCTTCGGTCACGCTGTGACGGATGTCCCACAACGCCGCGCGCTGCCGGTCGCTGCTCGCGACGATCGCGTCCTCCACGAGCCCTGCTTCCACCGCCTGTTCCAGCGTCGCCTGCAGGGCCGCTTCCATGTCGGCCGCGCCTTGCGTGTCCGCGAGTTCCACGAGGACGTGCCAGTCGTGCGCGCCTTCGAGCGGCTGACGGCGATCGGCCACATGCTCGACCACCAGTTGCAGTTGCCGCGCGTTCATCAATTCGAATGCCGTCAGGCGAGCGCCGCAATTCGCCTGGAACAGGCCGAGGACTCGCTGCGCGGCTTGCGGATCGGTCGGGGCGAACCAGGCCAGCGCGTGATGAGTCGGCAGCGGATGCAGCTTGAGCGTCGCAGCGGTGACGATGCCGAGCGTGCCTTCCGCGCCAATGAACAATTGTTTCAGATCGATGCCCGTGTTGTCCTTGCGCAGCGCGCGCAGGCCGTTCCAGATCGTGCCGTCGGCCATCACCACTTCGAGGCCCAGCACGTTCTCGCGTGTGTTGCCGTAGCGCAGCACGCTGGTGCCTCCGGCATTCGTCGAGAGCGTGCCGCCGATCTGACATGACCCTTCGGCGCCCAGGCTGACGGGATAGAGCCGCGCCACTTGCGCCGCCGCGTTCTGCACGGTTTCGAGCACACAGCCCGCTTCCACTTCCATCGAGCCGTTGGCTGCATCGATGCGGCGGATACGGCGCATGCGCGCAAGACTGATGATGACGGGCGGCGTCCCATCGGCAGCGGGAACCGCGCCGCCGCACAGGCTGGTATTGCCGCCTTGCGCGAGCATCGGCACGCCTTCGGCGGCACACGCGCGCACCACCGCCGCTACCTGTTCCGTCGACGACGGATGCACGACACACAGCGCCGCGCCGCGATAACGGCCGCGAAAGTCTTCGACGAAGCCTTCCATCTCCGCAGCGGCGGCAATGACCGCGTCATCGCCTAGCAGAGTTCGAAAACGACCAATCAATTCGGTTTCAGCAGTCAAGGCGAACCCCATGAGTCGGGGCATGCATCCCCGTTCGAACAAAGCATACGAGCGTCAAAATTGTAATAAAATCACAACGATCGCAATGCAATCAGTTTGTTTTCCTGTTGGCAACTTATTTTTCATAATCAGCAACTTAGGCAATCTATGATTTTGTCGGCACGGCCATCTGGTGGGCTGACTCACGCGGCCGCGCAAAGCCTGTTTCAAGGCGATAGGCACGCCGCACGGCCGTCGCGGCCCGGCTTTTGAACGCGTGCCTTCGCACTTCTTATCGCTTGATCGAACGATGATTCGGTCGCGACATGCCGGTTGTCGACACTGACGAACCACCGGTCCTGCGCCTGACACCAGCGCAAACGCCGGTCCTGCACAAGGAGCGTGAACCAGCGCCACAGGTCGGCATCCTGAGCATTCGCGTCGGCTGCTCCGACAGCCCTGTCAGTCTTCTCGTTGAGTGACGACACGGAGGCCACCGTCAGGAGGCGCTTCTTCATTACGTGATCCTACTTATCTGCCATTTGGTGATTGCGGATGCACGGAGGGGCCGCGTAATCTGATCGTTCAAGCGCCTCTCTCCGCGTAGGGTATCCAGTCAGTCGACGGGCCGTCCGCCACGCACGCAACTGTCTGTCAATGCGAGCGCGACGTCAAACCAGGAATATTCACGAGGTGTTGATATTTCGTCACACTGCCGGCGGTGCACGCGCGTCAGCGTGGACGACACTATTTTGAATCGTTGTATTGCACGTGAAGCGCGATTAAATTGCCACGTACTGAATGTTCAGAATCACCATGCGCAAATTCAAGATCCCCAACATGGGTGCGCTGCTGGCTTTTGAAGCGGCCGCGCGGCATGAGAGCTTCACTCACGCGGCGAAAGAGTTGTTCCTCACGGAGAGCGCGATCTCGCGTCAGATCGCGACGCTCGAATCGAATCTCGGTGTGCGGCTGTTCGTGCGCGCGAGGCAACGCGTGATGCTGACGCGCGCCGGCCGAATCTACGGCACGCAGGTGCGGCGCTCGCTCGAACAGCTCGACCGCGATACGTTGTCCATCATTGCGCACGGCAGCGGCGGCGGCTATCTGGAACTCGCGGTGCTGCCCACCTTCGCGTCGCAGTGGCTGATTCCGCGCATCAAGCATTTCTACGACTGCACGCCCGACGTGCGCGTCAACATGGGCGTGCGCACGGAGACGTTTTCGTTTGCCGATTCGCACTTCGAAGCGGCTATCCACTACGGCAAGCCGACCTGGCCCGGCACGGCGGCGGACTATCTGTTTGGCGAGGAAGTGGTGCCCGTCTGCAAGGCTTCGCTGCTCGATCAGCCGATCAGGAAAGCGCACGAACTGCTCGCCTATCCGCTCCTACATTCCACCACGCGCCCCGACGGCTGGACCCAATGGTTCGCGGACCTCGGTGTCGAAGACGCCAGCACGATGCATGGCGTGCGCTACGAACTGCACACCATGGCAATCAACGCGGCCGCAGCGGGGCTGGGCATCGCGCTGGTGCCGAAGTTCTTCGTGAACGGACAGCTCGGGCAACTCGGACTCATCGTGCCGTTCGAAGCCACCACCAAGGTCGATTCCGCGTACTACCTCGTCTATCCCACCGAGTTGAGCCACAGCAAGCCGCTCGAACAGTTCCGCTTGTGGCTGCTGCAACAGGCCAGCCAGTATGATGCGCAGGCGATCGGCGATACGTCGAGTCCTTTGTGCGGAGCATCATGAGTTTTCCGAATCACCTGGTGTTTTTATTTCGTTTGGCCCAACGCGCGCACGGCCCGAACATTGGACGCAGCCTTCGAGGCACGTCCCACGGACGTGCCTCGACAGTTCACTCACCCGTCCTTCTCGCAGCGCACTGCCTTGCGGCACGCGCCGGTTCCACTTCTCGCAGAAAGAGTCTTCGATGGCAAACGAACGAAACAAGCCGTCCGCCGCTTCGCGCCGCGACTTCATCCGTCTTGGCGTAGCCGGCGCCGCCGGGCTCGCGATGCCGGCCATCTGGACATCGGCGAAAGCCGCTGCCCGGCGCCTCGTGGTCCGCGATTCCGGCGGCGTCTACACCGACATCTACACCCGCACGCTCTACAAGCCATTCCAGCAGGCCACCGGCATCGAGGTGGTGGGCGTGGCGTCGGGCGCGGAGCCGACGGCGCAGATCAGGAGCATCGTCGATACCGGGGCGAAGACGTGGGACATGGCCGAACTGAGCTTCCCGGCGGTGTACCTGTTGTCGCGCAACGGCAAGACGTACCTGGAACCGGTCAAGCTGGAAGGCAACGCCACGGTCTCGAAGATTCCCGCGCAGTTCGTCGACACCTATGCGGTCGGCCACAACGTCTACACCACGGTGATGACCTACCGCACCGATGCGATCAAGGGCGGCAAGGCGCCATCGTCGTGGGCCGATCTATGGGACGTGAAGAACTTCCCCGGCCGGCGCGCGCTGCGCAAGTTTCCGTTCGACACCATCGAACAGTCACTGATGGCAGCCGGCACGCCGACAAGCAGCGTGTATCCATGCGATCTCGACAAGGCGTTCGCGAGCCTCGATCGTGTGAAGCCGAACATCGACATCTGGTGGACGACGGGCGCCCAGTGCGAGCAGATCCTGCGCTCGGGCGAAGTGGCCATGGCCGCGAGCTGGCTCGCGCGTGTGCTGCCCGCCATCGACGCCGGCGCGCCGCTCGCCATTTCCTGGGGCGGCCACATTTATGGCCCGCAAGGGTTCGGCATTCTGAAGGGCGGCGACAGCGTCGATGCATGCCGCCAGTTCGTCGCGTTCTGTGCCGACCCGAAACGCCAGGCGGAGGTCGCGAGCGCGCTCGCCGTCGGCCCGACGCATCCTGACGCGTTCCAGTTCATCGACGCGAAGCGTGCGAAGAACCTGCCGACCTACGCTGAGAACTTGCGCCGCGGTGTGCGCATCGACCCGGCTTACTGGCCCGCGCATCAGGACGTCGCGATCGAACGCTTCAACGAATGGGTGTTGCGTTGAGCGCCGTTCAACAGGTCCGTCTTCAACCGATCCCGCGATGAGTCTGCTCTATTCGTCCACGCGAGGCTTCGCCAACGTCGCCGACTATCGGCAAGCTGCACGCCGGCGGCTGGCGAAGATCGCCTTCGACTATCTCGACGGCGGTGCCGAGGACGGCCACACGCTGGCGCGCAACCGCTCCGCCTTCGCCGACGTGCATTTCACGCCGCGCGCGATGGTGGACGTCTCGCGCGTCTCGCCCGCCGCGCCGCTTTTCGGCTATGCGGCAGCGGCGCCGATGACCGTCGGGACGACCGGACTCAACGGGCTCTTCTGGCCGAAAGCCGACGAGCTGCTCGCGCGCGCCGCCATGGCCCGCGGCGTGCCGTTCGCGCTGTCGAGCGCCTCCACTTCGCTGCTCGAAGACGTGCGCGAAGCCGCGCCGCACGGCGAACTATGGATGCAGCTCTACGTACAGAAGGACCGCCGCATCGCCGAGAGCATCATGCGGCGCGCGTCCGAGGCGGGCTACACGGCACTGCTCGTCACGGTCGATACGCCCGTGCACGGCAAGCGCGATCACGACATCCACAACAACTACCGCCTGCCCCTGCCGATCACGCCTCAACTGATCCTGGACCTGCTGCGTCATCCGCACTGGGCCTTGCAGATGGCGCGCCAGGGCACGCCGCAACTCGTCAACCTCGCGAAGAGTCTTGGCGAAGCGCCGGACCTGCAACGTCAGGCGGCGGCGCTCGCGCGCCAGATGGATCTCTCGCTCGCCTGGTCCGACATGGGGTGGCTGCGCAAGCACTGGAAAGGACCGCTCATCGTCAAAGGCATCATGTCCGTCGAGGACGCATGTCTTGCGCGCCAACACGGCGCCGACGGCATCGTGCTCTCCAACCATGGCGGCCGCCAGCTCGAAGGCGCGCACGCGCCGATCGAAGTGCTGCCGGCGGCGGCCGACGCGCTCGGCGATTCGCTGCCCATCCTGCTCGATTCCGGCGTGCGACGCGGTGCCGATATCGTCAAGGCCGTCGCGCTCGGGGCGCGCGGTGTGCTGCTCGGCCGCGCACCGCTTTATGGGCTCGCCGCGCGCGGCGAGGCCGGCGTCAATCATGTCCTTGCGCTGTTGTACGAGGAGATGGTCACCACGATGACCCTGCTCGGTTGCACGGGCATCGACACCCTGCACGAGCGCATTGCCGGTACGCAGCCCGGCACGTCGCGGGGCGCTTCGGCGCCTGCCGTCAAACCGAACGTCACCGTTGTTCCCAGAGCCGTCCAATCATGAATCTGATCGAATCGCTGCGCGACATCGTGGGGCCGGCCGGCCTCATCGACCCCGCCGACGCAGATGCGCTGCTTAACGACTGGCGCGGCCGCTACCATGGCAAGGCCCGCGCGATCGTCAAACCGTCGAGCACGGAACAGATCGCGCAGGTCATGGCGCTGTGCGCCCAACACGACATCTGCGTGGTGCCGCAAGGCGGCAATACCGGTCTCGTGGGCGGTGCGACGCCGTCCGAAGCGGGCGACGCCGTGATCATCAGCCTCGCGCGCATGGCGAAGGTCCGCGAGATCGACATCGGCAACGACACCGTCACCGTCGAAGCCGGCTGCACGCTGCAGCAGATTCAGGAGCTGGCGGCGTCCGTCGATCGTCTGTTTCCGCTCTCGCTCGCGAGCGAGGGCTCGTGCCAGATCGGCGGCAACATCTCTACCAATGCGGGCGGCACCGCTGTGCTGCGCTACGGCAACATGCGCGCGCTCGTGCTCGGGCTCGAAGCCGTGCTGCCCGACGGGCGCATCTGGAACGGCCTGCGCGGGCTGCGCAAGGACAACACCGGCTATGACATGAAGCAGATGTTCATCGGCGCGGAAGGCACGCTCGGCGTCGTCACCGCGGCGGTGCTGAAGCTCTTTCCTGCGCTGCGCGTGCACGCGAGCGCCTGGGTCGCGCTCGAATCCGCCGATGCCGCCATCGACCTGCTGGCGCGCTGCCGCGCCGCCTGCGGCGATGCGCTGACCTCGTTCGAGCTGATGTCGCGCAGCCAGCTCGAGGTCGTCTATCAGGAAGTGCCCGACACGCGCGATCCGCTCGACGGCAGTTCGCCCTGGGTCGTGCTGATCGAACTCGCCGACCCGTCGCACGATGCGCCGCTGCAAACGATGCTCGAGAACGTGATCGGCGCCGCGCTCGAAGACGGCATCGCGCTCGATGCCGCACTGCCCGCGAGCGAAGCGCAGTCCGCCGCGCTGTGGCATATCCGGCATATCGTGTCCGAAGCCAACGTGCGCTTCGGTGTCAGCGTGACGCACGACATCTCCGTGCCCATTTCGCAGATCCCGCAGTGCCTTGCGCAGACCGAGGCGAAGCTGCTCGACGCCGCCCTCGTGGAAGGTGCGCGCTTTCTGTACGTCGGCCACGTGGGCGACGGCAACATTCATTCGATCGTGCTGTTTCCGCATGCGGTATGGGCACAGATTGCCGATCGAGATGCGCGAGTGGATGCCATCGGCAAGATCGTCAATGGCATGGCGGTGCAGTACGGCGGCAGCATCAGTGCGGAGCATGGCATTGGCCGGGCGCATCGCGAAGAGTTGTCACATTACAAGAGCGATGTCGAGCTCGACATGATGCGTGCAGTCAAGCGCGCGCTTGATCCGAAAGGCCGGATGAATCCCGGCAAGCTGCTCTGACTTGCGGCGTATCGCTTTTCTCACGCAACGTTGCGACTACGACGAAAAGCGGCGCGTCGGTTCATTTCACTTCTGATTGAGCCGCTTTTTTCCGCTGCGGTTTGACGGTTCGATGGTCCCAGAGGTGTAAGCAAATAGTGGTGCTTCTCTCACAACTAAGCGGCCTCGTCGCACCTATCCGCAGCGCTGCCCTTCCAGGCAGGTGTCTTCTGTGCCCGTGGAGGTTCCTGGCTCCGCATCGTCACCGACGCCTACGGCACTCCACTCGCGGCAATCCCGACAGGCGCGAACGTCAACGACGTCAGCAATTGGCGCCGCTGATCGACGCGACTCCGCCGGCTAGGGGATTGCGCGGCCATCCACTGCAACACCCGTGCGTGATCTACGCCGATCGCGGCTACGACTCCGAGCGGCATCGCGAGCATCGCACCGAACATGGCAGCGCCCGTGCCAAATATCGGTGGGTTGTTGAACGCACGCATGCCTGGCTGCATCACTTCCCGCGCTTCCGTATTCGTTTCGAGCGCCGTGCTGACATTCACGAGGCCATCCCCAAACTCGGTTGCTGCCTGATCTGCTGGCATACCCTCCGGCACACCGACAGCCCTTATGAAACCGTCTCCAAGTAGCCTAGGCGCTGACGGCGTCGGATAGATCCGTTAATGGAGTGGACGCCTCATGGATGAAGAGTTTCCTACGGAACCGCTAATCACTAAGCCTGTTACTCGCGTCGCATCTCATTGCCTGTCCGTCGTCGATTGTTGTCGTTCGGACAACATGCTGAACACATTCGCAGCGCTACTGGCATTCGCCTCCGCTGACTAGAATCTTTCATACGGTCGGTCGAAACGCGAGCAAAACGAAACGCGCGAAATTCGTGGTCGTGCTCGTGAACCGTGCCGCGCAGTGCGGCTTACCCCACTTAATCAACAGGAGTATTGAAGATGAGCGAAACAACCCGCAATGTGAAGCCGGTTACGGTCAGCCTTGGCAAAGAAGGCTCAGGCGAACTCGTGCCATCCCGCTACGCCGTGCGCGTGGGTGACGTCGACGTCGTGCTTATCAGCGATGGCGTATTGCCGCTGCCGACCTCCACCATGTCCACTAACGTCAGTGAAGCGGACCGCAACGAATGGTTCGACGGTCGTTTCCTGCAACGTGACATGTTCGACTGGGCGCTGAATATCGCGCTCGTGCGCAGTGGCGAACGCCTGATCCTGATCGACTCGGGCGTGGGCGATGGTTTCGAATATTTCACTCGCGCCGGTCAGTCGGTGATGCGCCTGGAATCGGCGGGCATCGACCTGGCTGCGATCACCGACATCGTGATTACGCATATGCACATGGATCACGTCGGTGGGCTGACCGTTGATGGCGTCAAAGCCAGGCTGAGCCCGGACGTGCGGATTCACGTGGCGGCCGCGGAAGTGGAGTTCTGGAAAAATCCGGATTTCAGCAGGACGGTGATGCCGGAAACGGTTCCTCCCGCGCTTCGCAAAGCGGCTGCAAAGTTCGTAAAACTCTACGATGAAAACATCCTGCAGTTCGATCAGACCGTGGAAGTCGCAGCGGGCGTGTCGGCACGCGTGACGGGTGGGCACACGCCGGGGCACTGCGTCGTGGACATCGCATCGAACGGCGAGAAGCTGACGTTCGTAGGCGACGCGATTTTCGAAGTCAACTTCGACAATCCCGAATGGCAAAATGGCTTCGAGCACGATCCTGACGTCGCTGCGGACGTGCGTATCGCGCTGCTCAACGAAGCCGCCGAAACCGGCGCTCTGCTGGCCGCAGCGCATGTCGCGTTCCCGTCCATCGGTCACGTTGCAAAGAACGGTGAAAGCTTCCGTTTTGTGCCTGTGCTTTGGGACTACTGATTGATTATCGACTATCAATCATCGTCGTCCGGATTGCACTGACAATTGTCGGAAAAAACGCCACGAGTTCACAAGACTCGCGGCGTTTTTTTGCAAACGATCACTCGCCCGCGAAACTGAGTTCGCTCGAACGCATGTGCACGTTCATTCAGCCCCTGTCGCGGCCGCTGTCTTATACGCAGGTGTCGGACCTCGCCGGCACAAGCGATGATCCAGGTGCGAATGTGGCGGCAACGGCCATTTCAGGGTGGTGTCTTGGCTGGTTCATACCGCCAGTACCGCTAAGGTTGTTCAAGGACGAAGGCATCGTGGCTGGGGCGGTTGAGCGAAGCGGCTGGCTCACCGACCGCCTCATCCGGATTTCCTACTGCAATGCACCGGCAATAACCTGCCCGCTCCCCGTTTCCAGCGAGACATTGCGTGTCTCGTTCCCACGAATCCACCAGTACGCAGCCGCAATCGGCCCCGGCAACGCTAGCACCAGCAGCGCAATCAGTGCCGACGACGGCGTGCCCGAACTCGCATACGCATTCGTCAGCATCAGCGGTGCCACGACCGCGCCGACGCGTCCCACGGCCACGGAAACACCTAACCCCGTCGCCCGCACACGAGTCGGTAGAATTTCGGACGAGACGACGTAGCCGGAAATATAGGCCCATGTCACGCCGAACTGGATCATGCAATAGCCGATCACCATGCCGGGCAGCGAACTTGTGCCGTAGATAACGAGAATCGACAACGTCGTGAACGTGTAGCTGACGAACAGCGATGCGCGCCGCCCCCAACGCTCGACCAGTACCGAGGCGGTCACGCCGCCCATCAGCGCCGCTGCGTTGCCGTACATGTAGTAGAGCGGCATATCGCCGGCCGGCACTTTCATGAACGGCAGAATCACCAGAGCCATCAGCGAAAGCACCCCATATACAACGGCCGCCTGCGAGAAATTGAATGCGCTGGCCACCAGGCAGCGTCCTCGATATTCGCCAAAGAGCGCCCGCACGTTGCGCCAGAACGCGGCCTGTTCAGGCATGAATCCGACCGAGGGATAACGTCGCCCCGCTTGCGCTGCCTGCTCCGGCGAAGCACTGCTCACAATCTGATCGACGACTGCTTCCGCTTCTTTCACGCGGCCTTGTTGCAGCAACCAGCGCGGCGACTCCGGAATCACTCTGCGAATCCAGAAGAACAGCAATGCCATCGTCGTTCCGAGACCGAAGCCGACCCGCCACGATATGTCGGCTGGCAGGTTGTTCAGCACCAGATACGACACAGCGGCCGACAGCAGCGCACCGAGCGGAAAGCCCGACAGAATCAGCGAATCGGTTTTGCCGCGATGCCGCTTTGGAACGAATTCGCCCATCGTCGCGGTGACGGCCGAATATTCGCCGCCTACGGCCAACGCGGTCATCGCGCGAAAGAACAGGAACGAGTCGAAGTTCCATGAGAACACGGTCATCACGCTGAACGCGGCGTACCAGAGCAACGTGGCGAGAAAGAGCCGCTTGCGGCCAAACCGGTCGGCCAGATAACCGAAGCCGATCGCCCCCACCAGCATCCCGAACACCCACACGCTGACGGCGATGGAGCCCTGCCCGGCGCTCAAATGCCACTGCATCTTCAAAACGCCGAATACGCTGCCGATGATATTGGTCTCGAACGAATCGAGCGCCCAGCCAACGCCCAATGCGACGATCAGCAAGGTATGAAAGCGAGTCCACGGCATGTTGTCGAGACGCGCGAGCGCGTCGGTTTGCGTCGTGTTTCTAGAGTTCACGATGGTTCCTTGAGCAACATCGGTTCGAAATCGAAAGAGGGAAAGCGGGCACGCGAGCCAATGAAATTCCGACCGCGTGCGCCGTCGAATGCTTCGTCGACAATGCCGGTCCATTCGGCTGACGCCAGACCGTAAGCGGCCGGGTGCGTATCGACGTCCAGCAGTCGCAGGAATTCGGTGAGACGTTGCGGCGCATGTTCCAGCGAGCCGAAAATTGCTCCGAGCGCGGCGTCGCACGCCGGATCGGCGCCGATAGCAGCCTGCATCACGGCGGGCAGACAGAACGAACATGCAAGACCGTGCGGCACGCCGTGGCCGAGGGTGATTGCATACGAAATGTTGTGTGCGAGCGCGGTCCGCGTATTCGAGAACGCGAGACCCGCCCGCAACGCACCGAGCGCCATCTGGCTACGGGCGTCGAGATTCGTGGGCGCGGCGGCGACTTGCGGCAGCGCGGCGATGATTTCGCGCGCGGCTTCGACAGCGAGGCCGCGCGTGACCGGATTGGCATGCACGTTCCACAGACTTTCGAGTGCATGCGACAACGCGTCGAGTCCGCTCGCCACGGTCTGCACGCGCGGCAGGCCGACCACGAGGCGCGGATCGACCAGCACCGCCTCCGGGTACAGGTCGTCACGTGACAACGACAGCTTGCGGTCGTTCTCCGGGTCCCACACGGTGGCCCACGACGTGACTTCGCTACCCGTGCCGGACGTGGTAGGAACGGCGATGATCGGCAACGCGCGGCGGCCGGTTTCGCGCCCTTGCGTCAGATACGCGAGCATTGGCTCGAACTCGCCGTGTTCGGCGGCCAGCACTTTCGCCGAATCCATCACCGAGCCACCGCCCAACGCGACCAGCACCTCGGGCAATTGAGGCAATGCGGCGAGTTGCGCGCACGCGGCGCGCAGCATTGAAATGGAGGGATTCGCTTCGACGTTGTCGATACACGCGAGCGCGGGACCTGCAATCGCTTCGATCCGCTGCGTCACCGCGCGGAATGGCGCGTCGTGGTAGGTGACGACCGCGTAACTGCGGCCGTTCAGCAGCGTACCGATTTCGTTTAACGTATCGACGCCGAGACGCAGCCGCACGGGGTTATGAAAGCTCCACGTTTTCACGTTTTTTCTCCTGCGGCGAGACGCATTTCGATCGCATCGATCACTGGCAGCAGATCGGCAATACTGTCGATCACGTAGTGCGCGCCAGTTCGCGCGAGACGCTGACGCGCGGGTTCGATCCGCGTGCGTCGGCCGTCATCATCGAGCGACTGCCAGTCGGCCAGCGAGAGGCCCACTTCGTTGCCGCTCGCCGCAATGCCGACGGTCCACATGCCGGCCGCGAGACCGGATTCGAGACCGGTTGGGCTATCGTCGACGACCACGCACGCGCGCACGTCGGGCGCACCGAGCGCCAACGCGTTGTCGAGGCACATGTCGGGAAACGGGCGTCCGCGCGACACTTCGCTGACGGTGCAGCAATGGTCCGGGCGATAGCCTTTGTCGCTCGCAATCGGCAGCAGGTTGTTCATCACCTCGCGCGGATAGCCGGTTGTGCTGCCGATGCGGATGCCGCGTGCGCGCAGCGCTGCCAGCGAATCGAGCGCGCCCGGAATCAGGTCGCTATAGCGCGCTACGTTGCGCTCGTCGACGCGCAGGAATTCGGCGTACAGCGCGTCGACGTCGCCATCATTCGATTGCGCGCCGTGACGCGCTTTCCAGCGCAACTGCACGTCGGGCATCCGCAGAATCGCGACGATGTGTTCGCGTTTGGCCGCACCCATCGGCGCGCGCGCCTCGGCTTCGGAGATCGGCACGCCGGCCGACGCGAAGCACTGACGAAATGCATCGACTGGCGCCATGCAGCCGAAGTCGAGCACGGTGCCGGCCCAGTCGAAAATTGCGGTCGTGACGGGGCCGCGATACGTGCGCCCGTATGAGTAGGCGGTTTGAAAGGGGGATAGCTGCATCGTGTTCATGACCCGAAAAGTGGCGAGGTGTCGATGAACACAGCTTAGTTTTGTCACATGACGCACCTATGATCGAATCACCCGATTAATTACTGGGTTTCAACCGATTTTTTCGATGGATCGCCTGGGACAATATTTGCGATGAATTCGCCTATCCGCCTATGACACTCGTTCAGTTGCGCAGCTTTATCGCAGTCGTCCAGCACGGCGGCTTCACGGCCGCGGCGCGCGCACTGTCGATCAGTCAGACGACGATCACGTCGCAGATTCAGGCGCTCGAGGAAGAACACGGGATCGAACTGTTCCACCGGCGTGGCCGGCGTGTCGAGTTATCGGCAGTCGGCATGGACCTGTTGCCGATCGCGCGGCAGATCAGCGGCCTCGAAGCCGACGCCAATTCGATGCTGCACGACAGTGGCACGCTCAAGCATGGCTCGCTGAAGATCGGCGCGGTCGGCCCGTTTCACGTGACGGAAATGATCGAGTCGTATCACGCGCTATATCCGCATATGCATCTCGCCGTTACGCTCGGCAATTCGGAGGCCGTGTTACACGACCTGAACGACTATGCGTGCGATGTCGGTGTGATTGCCAGCGTGTTCGACGACGAGCGTTATCACATGCAACCGTATGCGCGATATCCGGTCATAGCGTTCGTCAATTGCGCACACAAGCTCGCCTCTCGCGACACGATCACCCTCGACGAACTCGCTGCCGAGCCGCTATTGATGCGCGAACCCGGCTCGACAACGCGCAAGGCGCTCGAAACCGCCTTTATCGATGCGGGATTGAATCCGCGCACGGCAATGGAGATAGGCAGCCGTGAAGCGTTGCGCGAGGCCGTTGCGCGTGGGTTGGGTGTGGGGACGGTGTCGCAATCCGAATACGTTCCCGATGACAGGCTGCGGCCGTTGCGGATCGACGGAGATCCGGTTAGCACACACATTCACGTGTGCTGCTTGCGGGAGCGGCGCGATAGCGTACTGGTATCGTCGTTTTTTAAGGCGCTGAAATAATCCCGGTAGCGGCGCGTGAAATCACAGGAGGACCGCACGACATCTGAGCCTTGTACTTGCTGCAATACTAGCGGCGTCGAACCACATCGACGCCGGGACAGCCACATCAGGCGGGGTACGCCATATATTTCTTCAAGATAGGGGTGAGCCCCTCGTTCGGCCTGCATTGCTCACGCGAAAAGGACATCAAGATATGGTCAATCTGACTTTCCGAGAGTCCCTTGAATAGTTTCGCGTAAGCCGGCTGCATCAGGCCACCGACGAAGAAGCACATCAGATTTTGGCTGAGACAACGACGGGTGTACGCCTGTGACTGCTCTTCATCGCCGATGATGGCCCGAATCTGGTCGGCCAGCTGGACAGCCGCGTCCTTGACTGGCGTCATTGGCAACCAGTGCATCCAGTCATCGGTACCGATCATTTCCTTCTTGCGAATGAGATCGCCAACAAGCTGCATGTACGGGGAATCCGGATCGACCGTGAGCATGCCCATGACTCCGACGTCCTTGTAGTTCCATGTCGTCCAATGGGCACCGTGGCGCTCAAGAATGGAGATCTGATCATCCATCGCGCGCAACCGGTCAGGAATTTCTTCCGTTGCACCGTTGTAAGCAGAGCCGAATTCCCCAACCCAGAGCGGCACACCGTGCTTTTGCGTGAACACCGTACCCTCGTGATCGAGGAATGTTCGCTCCTGTCGCGCAAGATCCCAGAATTCGGTCAATTCCTCCGTCCTGGCGGACTGTGACTGGATAACGCCGGGATAGGAGCCCGGCCCGAATCCGCACGACGTATAGTTGTGGCTGCTATACACGAGATTATCGGCAAACGGCGCGTCCATGCCCGCGAACAGCTGTGAGTAGCAGTCGCCTTCGAGAAAGATAATGTGCTTCGCGTCTATCTCGCGTACCGCCGTAACCGCCCGCTTGTAAAGCGCATTAAAGCGCGCCCAGTCAGGCTGGTAGTTCCTGTAGATGTTCCACGGCTGATCCCCCCTGTAGTTATTGACGCACGGTTCGTTCATCAGGTTGTAGCCGGCAACCACCGCTTCGTCCCGATAGCGGCGCGCAAACTCCTGCCACAGCGCGATGAAGCGGTCCTGATAATGCGCGCTCTCCCAAAACAGATTGATGCGGGAGGCGTTGTCCGAGTGCCAATGGACGTTTTGCCATCCGGCAACTGCGTGCAAATCGAGAATGGCATAAACACCGTGCCTCTCGCACCATTTGAGCACCTGATTCAGACGGGCAAAGCCCTTTTCATTGTATTGAAAGGGCGCACTCTCATCCTCGAAGTGACGGAAATTCAGCGGAAGGCGGACTACTGTCGCGCCCATACGCTTGAGGTAGATGACGTCGCTCTCGTTAAAGAAATGATCGAGCAGACGCTCGAAAAAGAATTCTGCCTTGGCGACGCCCAAAACTGACTTCATTTCGGCGCGGAGTGTATGTTCCGCTCCCGGGTAGCCGTTAATGAAGTCCTCCATATTCATCCAGCCGCCCGGACAGGTTCCTCTGAGGCGGACCCTCTCTCCTTTAGCATCGATGATCTGATTTCCGGTGACGCTCAAAAAATCCATGTCCAGCCCTTATGTAGAGGTAAAGGTTGTTACGCCAGGCTCTCACTGGTCGACTACGCCTACTGCTTCAGAAGCGCCGGACTGGTTTCCGGCGCGTGCGCTGGTGGAATGATCTGGTCTAGTTTGACGCGAACAAACGTCCACAGCACAGCCGCACCCACCAGATCAAATACGGCCAGAAGAATGAAAATCGGCTTGTAGCCAACATGACTGACCACTGCTCCAACGACCAACGTAAAGCAGAATTGACCGATGGCGCTCACGGTCCCCACGCAACCAGTCACGGTTGCAACCTCGTTTTTTCGAAACAGGTCGCTCGACATGGTGATAACAGTCACCGATAACGTCTGGTGAGCAAAACCGCCCAGACATAGCAGCGCGATGGCCGTCAAGGGATGCTCAACAAATCCGACGAGCGGCACGGGCAACATCATCGCAGCACCGAAGGTGAAGACGCACCGTCGGGCGTTGACCACACTCATCCCGGTATATTTAAGCAGTGCTGCGACGAGTGCCCCGCCAAAAACGCTGCCGATATCCGCTGCAAGGAATGGTAGCCATGCAAACAGGGCGATCTGCTTCAGATCCATATGCCGTACCGTACTCAGATAGAGCGGAAGCCAGAAGCTGAGCGTGATCCACGTCGGATCAGCGAGGAATCGCGGCAAGGCGATGCCCCAGAAATTGCGTTGACTGATGATTGAATAGATGGACGGTCGTGCCGCGCTCGCCTGCAAATGCTTTTCCTGACCGGAAAGTATGTATTCCTTCTCGCGAGAGGAAATGGCGCGGTGCTTCTCCGGCGAGTCATAGAGCCACAGCCACAGGGCCAACCATATGAAGCCGAGTCCACCAGTGAGCACGAAGGCGAATTGCCAGTTGTAGAACAGCGTTGCCCAGACGACGAGCGGCGGCGCGAGCATCGAACCCAACGACGCACCAATGTTATAGATGCCGCCCGCGAGGCCCCGCTCCTTCGCGGGGAACCACTGCGATGTGGCCTTCATCCCCGCAGGATGGACCGCCCCCTCGGGCAAGCCGAGAAGCCCCCGCGCCACTGCCAGGCCCTGCCACGAGTGGACCAAACCATGAGACATGGTGATGACCGACCACGCGAAGCAGAAGAGCGCAAAGCCCGACTTCAGCCCGATCACATCGATGACATAACCGGTGATTGGCTGCAAAGCGTTCGTGGCGGTAAAGGCACTCAGCACATAAGAGTATTGCTGCGCGGTCAAGTGCAACTGCGTGGTGAGCGTTGGAGCGGTGACCGCAAGCGTGCTTCGGGTCAGGAAATTCAGGCATGAAGCGAGCATGATGGTCCCGATGATCCACCATCTCAGACCGATGATTTTGCGTGTCACTTCGTCTCCTTGATTGTATTTTGGAACGTTAATGCGTGATTGCCGCAAAAATAGCAAAGCCTTCAATTGGTCCGGTGACAACGAGTGACGGTGCAAAGGCTCGTCAAGTTTTCGTGAAGCTGTTCACGTTCTCGTATTTTTCGCAGCCGGAATGGTTCAAAGGTTTCTGTGAGGTGAAAGACCCGAGCGCACTGCGCAGGTGCTGCCGGACACGGCAGGAAGTCACGCCCGGACAAGCAGCCGGTAACAGGGAATTCGTCGACGCCGTGCTATGGGTTGCCCACACGACTGTCCCTGACTGGCGACCTCGCAGATCGGCACGAAGCCGCCGATGCGAGGTTCACGGGCTCATTGCAAAATTGCGGGGACTCAATCCCTACCCCGGCAACTGGCGATACGAGAAAAGTCTAAAGTCAGCCGGCTCACGGAAGCCGAGCATGTCGTTGACCGTGATCCCCACGAAAGCCCCCGTGAAACCAATGGGAGTCGCATATTCATCGCTTAGCCTGGTGAAATCCTTTTCCACGCCGACCTCTATCCAGGCGCCCTCGTCCGAGCGATAGGAGAAGCGCAGTTTCGTGTTCTCCACGCGCACCCGCAAGCTGGTCTCGCAGCCTTCCGGCAGGACGGCAAGGCGATTGTCATAGGCGAAGCTGCCCGCATCCATCTCCATGTAGGAGAGGATTTTCGTACCGTCGTCGTCGCGGGTGATGAACAGGTAGTGGAACGTGCTCTCGTCGTATCGCGCCATCAGTCCGGCCATGTGCAGATACGAGCTGGGCGAGAACTCCAGCGTCGTTTCGACTTCGAATTGCCAGTCACGCACGCGGCACGCCAACAGGCTTTGATGAAAGCGCGACGTCGGCGACTCCTGGCCACGTATGCGCAGGTAGCCGGGGCGTTCCTTCAGGTTGCACCAGGTGTCGCTCTTCGGCGCTCGCAGACTCTGCAGTTCCAGAGGCAGCGTGGCGCAGTGGTTGAAATCGATATGCCAGCTGCTATCGAGGTTCTGCTCGACGTCGGAATCGACCGTGAAGGACTCCGATGGAATCACACCCGCGCCGCTGAGACAAGGCCATTCGTTGCGCCACTCAATCGACGCAATACAGGTCTCCCGGCCTAGCGGTGAGCGCTTCGTCTGCGCGTCGATCGGCCGGGAACCGAGGTACGTCATATACCACTGGCCATGCGGACCTTCGACCAGATTGCCGTGACCGGTACGCTGGATTCGTCCGCTTGCCTCGCGCGAGGTCAGCATGGGCGTTTCTGGATGAAACTCGTAGGGCCCGAAAATATTGCGCGACCTGGACACGCAGGTCGCATGGGTATAGCCCGTCCCGCCTTCCGCGGTGATGAGGTAATACCACTCTCCCTTCTTCATCAGATGCGGGGCTTCGTAGATCTGGCACTTCATGAAGTAATCGGTCTTCAGATTCGCTCCTTTGTAGATGACACGCTCTTCGCCGACCAGCCTCTGCTCCTCCACCGAGTACTCGCGCAGAATGATGCCCGCGAAAAGATCCGCGTGGATGCCCCTGAAATCGCGGCGAATATACGCCAGCCACTTCTTGCCCGTTTCATCGTGAAACAGCGACGGGTCGTATCCGCCTGACACGAGATGCACTGGCTCCGACCACGGGCCGGTAATGTCAGGGGCCGTCACGAGATAGTTGTGCATGTCGCGCAGCGGCGAAATCTTCTGTTCGCCTTTCCATGCCTTCGTGTCGGTATAGACGAGCCAGTAGAGGCCATCGTGATACGACAAGGCTGGCGCCCAGATGCCGCCGGAAGGTTGTTCGCCAATGAGGTTCAGCTGCGAAAGTCGGTCCAGTGGCGTGGCCTTGAGCTCCCAGTTGACGAAGTCTTTCGATTCGTAGATCAGAACGCCCGGATACCATTCGAACGTCGATACGGCGATGTACCACGCGTCTTTACCGCGACACACACAGGGATCTGGATTGAAGCCGCGCAGAACAGGGTTTTGAATAATGCTCATCAGAGAGGGGGTTTCTGAAGTGATCGGGCTTTGATTTGCCGGATTTTAGTTACCGGTAACAATTTTTACTGTAGCACACGACTTTGCGGGCGTTCAAGCAAGACGATGAGAGGGTATTCCCTCACTTGCGGCGGTCGCCTCGCGGGAGTGAGCAGCACTTTTTCAGAAGCGTGCTACGTCACGCTTACAGAAAATTCGCGGTAGATGTGCAGACATTTCTCAAAGGCGCGAAGTTTGAATATCCGAGTTCGCGATACACAACTTGCCGGGCTCCGGCAATGCGATTGAATGTGAGGAGACGCAGCGTGTCGGAAGCGCGACTGATATGCCTGGCAGATTGATTTGTGAGGGAGGGGCCGCCGGGGCGCGCTCTGGATACGACGTCGAAGACATTGCAGCCCTTCGCGCGACTGCCGCGTCTATTACAAATTGCTTGCGTGGCACTCTGCGGATTTGTCCGCCGCGCGAGCGCGGCCCGCGTCGATATCAAGGTGCCTGGCGATTGTCGCGCACTACCCTACGACGCCGACTGATCATGCGGCGGCTTGTGGTTCAGAACATAGCCGCTTCCAAACCGGCCGCCCTCTTGGCGCGCCGCAGATCTGGCATGCCAACGCCAAGGATGAGCGGTGCCGCCTGTAACCGGGGGTTCCCAACGATGTCACGGAGAAAAACCCGCAGGTGACAATTTTATGAACGGATGTACGCTCGCAAACATATTAACGAATTGCGAAGTGCAAGCATACCGTTCAGTTCGCGTTCCGTTGCAACTGGCCGCCTCCACCGACACGTAGGCGATTCGTAAATCAACATGCCCCGCCAAGGCCAAATCATGAACAGCTTCGACTCGTCAATACTGACCGTCGTCACACACCATGCGATGCACTCGGAGTCTTTCAACCACGCAGTCAGGCTCGCTGCGGACTTCTACCTGTTCAAGGGTGTGCTGCCACTAGCCATGCTGTGTGCCATCTGGTTCGACACAAGGGAGCGTCGGCAGTGGCAACGGGAGATGGTTGTTGCCACCGTGCTGGGCGGTTTGCTGGCACTCTTCATCGGCAGGGTTCTCGCTTACGGTTTGCCCTTCCGCCAACGCCCCCTCTACGACCCGAGCCTCGGCCTGACGTTTCCGATAGCGGCCGCTCCGGAAGCGGTTCTTCGAACCTGGAGTTCGTTTCCTAGCGACCATGCCATGATCTGGGCGGCGGTCGCGATGGGAATATTTCTCGTCTCCAGATGGATGGGCGTGGTCGCGCTGCTGCACTGCATCTTCCTTATCAGTATTCCGCGCGTTTATCTAGGCTTGCACTATCCGAGCGACGTTCTGGCAGGAATGATCCTCGGCGTCGGCGTGACCTGGGTGGTAACGCGAAGACCGATCATGGAGCGATTCGCTCCGGCCATCGTGCGACTCATCGACAGGTATCCAAAAATTTCGTACGCCTGCCTGTTTGTCATGTTGTTTGAGCTTGCGACCATGTTCGACGAGCCACGGCAGCTTGCAGAAGGTATCGTTCACCATGTTCTACGCGGTTAATGCACGCCACGAACGAAGCCGACACGATATTTCAAAAGCGTCTTCTGGCCGGTTTCAGGCCTTAGCGATGGACCATCATCCAAGTCCAGGCAGGCCATCAATTTGGATTTTTGAGTCTCACGAATGACGCGCCCGCCTCACTAGTTCGGCTTCCCTGCAGCACGATCTACCTCCTCCCGGTGCCTCATTGCCTGCAACGCCGGGCAACGCGTGCGGACATCCGCGACCGAAGAAAACCGGCGCCCTCGCCGATGCCAGGTCCGCTCCTCCTGAAATCACCGCACTGCGCGAATCGATCAAAACAATGCTCGATTTGCGCATTCCCGAGCGAAGAGGTACCATCCAATTTGATCGATTCAATCAAAATAGTGACTGATTCGATCATTCTGCCGATCAATCAGGAGACTCGCATGGCCCAAATACATATAAAGCGCGCAATCGAGCGCGTACCCGGCGGGATGATGATCGTGCCGCTGCTACTCGGATCGCTGGTGGCGACTTTTCTGCCCGGCATGCCGAAGTTCTTCGGTTCGTTCACCAACGCGTTGTTCACCGGCGCGCTGCCGATCCTCGCCGTGTTCTACGTGTGCATGGGCGCGAGCATCGATGTCAAGGCCACCCCCTATCTGCTCAAGAAAGGCGGCGCCTTGCTCGCAACGAAAGTCGGCGCGGCGGTCGTGGCCGGTGTCGTACTGGGCCACTTTCTCGGCGAACAGCCGATCTCGTCGGGGCTGTTCGCAGGCATCTCGACGCTCGCCGTCGTCGCCGCGATGAACGACACGAACGGCGGACTCTACATGGCATTGATGGGCCAGTACGGCCGCTCGGAAGACGTCGGCGCCTACACGATCATGTCGCTCGAGTCGGGACCGTTTCTCACCATGGTCACGCTGGGTGTCGCAGGCCTGTCCGCGTTCCCGTGGCCGACGCTGGTCGGCAGCATCCTGCCGCTCGCTGTCGGCATGTTGCTCGGCAATCTCGATCGCGAGATGCGCGACTTCCTCAGCAGGGCCGTGCCGGTGATGATTCCGTTCTTCGCGCTGGCGCTCGGCGCGAGTCTCGATTTGCACAAGGTCTGGCAAGCCGGCTTGCTCGGCATCGGACTCGGCATTGCCGTTGTCATCGTGACCGGCATTCCGCTTTACCTGGTGGACCGCCTGACGGGCGGCACCGGCGTAGCCGGCACGGCGGCCGCCAATACAGCGGGCAACGCGGCGGCGGTGCCGGCGCTCATCGCCGCGGCCAATCCGGTCTACGCGGAAGCGGCGAAAAGCGCGACACTCCTCGTTGCCGCCTGCGTGGTGGTGACCGCGATACTTTCGCCGCTCCTCACCGCGGCCGTCGCCAAACGGATACCTGAACGCCGCAAGGCAGGGGAACTTGCACGATGAGCATGCTGATCATCGCGGACGATCTGTCCGGCGCGGCCGATTGCGCCATCGGCTTCGCGAGCGCGGGATATCGCACGGTGGTCACGCTCGACGCCGTCGATTCGCTCGATGCCGACGTGATCGCCGCCGATACCGACACGCGCCGCCTCACACCAGCGGCAGCAGGCGTGCGCACGGCCCAAGTCTGGAGCACGCTGCACGCGCCGGGCCGGCGCCTGTACAAGAAAATCGATTCGACACTGCGCGGCAATTGGGCCGCCGAAGTCGCCGCCTTGCAGCCGCTCGCCGGTCTCGCCATCGTCGCGCCGGCGTTCCCCGCCACCGGCCGCACGTTGCGCGGCGGTCATGTGATCGTGCATGGCAAGCCGCTCGACACGACGGATACGTGGAAGCTCGAACACGCCGGTCGCCCGGCCGAGCCGCGCATCATGCTGGCCGAAGCCGGCCTGTCGAGCGCCCATCTCGATCTGGATGCATTGCGCCAGGGCGGCGACGCACTGGCCAGGCGGATCGCGGCAACTGCGGCAAGCGGCACGCAAGCGCTGATCGTCGACGCGGAAACGGGTGATGACCTGCTCACGCTCGCGCAGGTCACGACACGCATGGATACCCCGCTGTTCTGGGTCGGCTCGGGCGGCCTTGCGCGCGAAATGGCGAGCCTGCCGGGCCTGTTCGACGGCCACGCGCGGCACGAACGAACGACGCACGCCACGCACGATGCGCACGATGCGCCGGTGCTGATCCTCGTGGGCAGTCTGTCGGCCGTCTCTGAACGCCAATGCGCGATGCTGCGCGAACGCGGCCACGTGCATGAACTGATCGTGCCGCCCGCCGTGCTGCGTCAACAGGAGCGCCACGCGGACTGGCCCGCCTGGCAGGCGCGCATCGCCGCGACGCTGGGCGAACGCGCTGATCTGCTGCTGCGCATCGGCCGCGACGACGCATTCGACGCCGCCGAGGGCGCCCTGCTTTCTTCCGCGCTGGCCGCGCTCGCGAAGCCGCATTTTGCCGCGTTGGGCGGCCTCGTCGCGACCGGCGGTGAAACGGCGCGGGCAATGCTCGGCACGGTCGGCATCGGCGGTCTGGAGCTGCTCGCGGAAATCGAAGCGGGGGTTGCGGTCGGGCGCCCGGTCGGTGCAAACGTTCCGCAACACCTGCGGGTCGTCACGAAAGCGGGGGCGTTCGGCACGGATCACGCGCTGTACGCGGCATGGAACTATCTTCACGAAGAAGCCGGCGCCGGCGCAGTCCCACACCATTCAATCTGATCGCGGCACTTCATGCGATCGAGTACGCAAGACAAACGCAATCAAGGATTCGGGCAAAACATCATGAGCAACTATCTTCCTGTCATCGGCATCACGATGGGCGACGCCGCCGGCGTCGGTCCCGAAATCGTCGTCAAGAGCCTGACTCACGACACCGTCTATCAGCAATGCCGTCCGCTCGTGATCGGTGACGCGGGCCGGCTCGAACAGGCGAACGTGATTGTCGGCGGCAGCGCGAAGATCCGGCGCATCAAGGAAGCGTCCGAAGCGCGTTACGAACAGGGAACGATCGACTGTATCGACCTCGGCCTGATTCCTGCCGACATGCCGTTCGGCAAGCTGTCGGCCGTCGCGGGCGATGCAGCGTACCGCTATATCGCGCGCGCAGTCGAACTGGCCGAGGCCAAACAGATCGACGCGATCTGCACGGCGCCGCTGAACAAGGAAGCGCTGCACGCGGGTGGCCACAAGTTTCCGGGTCACACGGAAATGCTCGCGCACCTGACGGGCGTCGACGAAGTCTCGATGATGCTGGTCGCGCCGCAACTGCGCGTGATTCACGTGACGACCCACATCGGCATCATCGACGCGATCCGCAAGATCGAACCCGGTCTCGTGCAACGCACGATCGAGCGCGGCAACGACACGCTGATCAAGGCCGGCATCGAGCGACCGCGCATCGGCGTGTGCGGCATCAACCCGCACGCGGGCGAAAACGGCCTGTTCGGCTACGGTGAGGAAGAGGAAAAGATCATTCCGGCGGTCAAGGTATTGCAGGAGCGCGGCCTCGACGTGACCGGCCCCCTGCCCGCCGATACGCTGTTTTTCCGCGCCGGCCGCGGCGACTTCGATCTCGTCGTCGCGATGTATCACGACCAGGGTCACGGCCCGGTCAAGGTGCTCGGACTCGAAGCCGGCGTGAACGTGACGGTCGGGCTCGAAGTGATCCGCACGTCGGTGGATCACGGCACGGCGTTCGACATCGCGGGCAAGGGCATCGCCGACGAAGGCAGTTTGCTCGAAGCACTGCGCCAAGGCGCCGAACTCGCGACGCGCCGCGGGTGATTGCCTCGCGTGGTGCGCGGCGCCGTGGTGTAACATCGGCAGCCTTGTTCACGCATGACGAAAAACATGAAAGCGTCCGAACGCCACCGCGCGATCCTCGATCTCATCCTGACCCGCGACGCCAACGTGGAAGAGCTCGGGGTCGCTCTCGGCGTATCGGAAGCGACGATCCGGCGCGACCTCACGACGCTCGCCAACCAGCGCCGGCTGGTGCGCACTTACGGCGGCGCGACGGCGCTGATCGGCTCGCACGAGCCGGAAGCGTCGCTCGAGGAACGCAAGTCGACGCAGCGCGAACAGAAGGAAGCGATTGCCAAGGCCGCGGCGGCCCACGTGCATGACGGCGATACCGTGCTGCTCGACGGCGGCACGACGTGTGCCGCGCTGGCCCGGCACCTGGTCTCACGGCTTGATCTGCGCGTCGTGACCAACAACCTGCTCGCTGTCATGACGCTCGCCAGTGCGCCGGGCGTGCACCTGACGCTGATCGGCGGCGACCTGCGCAGTTCGAGCATGAGCACGCTCGGACCGCTTGCCGAGCTGACGCTCAGCCGGCTGAGCGTGGACAAGGCGTTCCTTGGCGCCGATGGCGTGGTTGCCGAGTTCGGCTTGTGTGAAGCCAGCGCGGAGCAGGCCTATCTGAAAGACTGCATCATCAAACGGGCGGCGCAAATCTTCGTGCTCGCCGATGATGACAAGCTAGGCCGCGCACGTCAGCAACACTGGACGCCCATCGAGCGCGACTGGCGTCTGATTACATCGGCGAGCGCCGATCCGGCGCGCCTCGCAACGTTCAAGGCTATCGAACGCGTGACTGTCGAGACTGCGGTAAACGGCGAGGCCGAGCGTTCGTGAAAGCTGCGTAGCATGGCCTTATGGTCCGGCCGGCACGTGACATTCGCACGGTGGGTCATCGAGTGGCAACGCAACGCGCAACGAAGCACAAACGGCCTCGTGAGGTTGCGGCGCTCGCGTCCTCGCGCTTGAGCATATCCATGCGGTGATTCCTGCGCGCCCCGTCAATCATCCCCAAGTTGCAGCCGGTTCGGCTGACACCGTTCGATCGCCCATTTCAGCAATGCCGCGCACCGGAAAATGCCATGCGCAAACTTGCCGTAGGGCATCGTCGCGAACAGCGCCATCACGCAACCGAGGTGGACGCACAGGGCCAACGGAAGCGCGGCAGTGCCTCTCGTCAGCATCAACACGAGGCCGCTCGCAGCGGTAAGGAACAGCAACGCGATGAAGCCGCGATCCATCGGACGCTGTGCGGGGTCCTGCTGCAGCGGATGGCGTCGCAGATTGAGCACGAAGAGCCCAGCCGTGCCCACCGCCAGTAGAATTCCGCCCGACATGCCCAGCAACTTCGGCAAGCTGACGAAGTCATACGGTGCGGACCATCCCATCACATAGTGATACAACGTCGCCACCGACGTAGCGGCAAAACACAGCATGAAGCCGTAAAACGTCAGGTGATGAAAGCGTCTGCGCGCATGCGTGAAGGCGTCGTCCGCGTTGTTGCATCCTTCTCCGTGCCCGCCGTCCAGGTACTTGAGCGACAACACGTTATGCGCGGCCTCACTCAATGCGGCGCCGGAAGGCGAACCAACCTCCTCCTGCCGCCAGAAGCGGCGCACGCCGACACCGAGTGCGAGCGCCGCGAAGACGAACACCGGCGCGAATAGCGCGACCAGCAGGTTATGCGGGAAGATCGCGTAGAAGCTGCCGTTCACGGTTCCCCAGAGCGTGCCGTTCGCGGCCAGCCCCAACGTCATGAACAGTGTGAAGCCGAGCACCAGCGCGAGCGCAAGCACCAGCCCGTTGCGCTTGTACAGCGCACCGAAGGCGGACGGCCACGCGTAATCCGTGTAAGTGGTCACGCGGACTTGCGCCATCGAGCGCGGCACGTTGACGGCGAATTCATGCGGCGGTGCGTACTGACACGCATGCAGACACGCTCCGCAGTTGTGGCGTAAGCATTGGATCTACACCGTCGCGGATTTTGTTGACGCGCGAGAGGATCGGCTGCTAGCGAACGGGATCGATGTGTGAGGCGGCGGGCAGC
>NZ_JBWCCT010000009.1:0-285175 GCF_056279605.1 Paraburkholderia sp. TE9906 | reverse complement strand
CAGATGATGCTCCGGGCTCTTAGCGAGGGCTGGGAGCCGGCCGAGTTCGCGCGAGCGCTTGCCAGACATGCGTGGCGCCACGGTACTGACGCAGTGCCGAACTGATAGATTATTGATGTGTTTTTGTCGTCCTCAGATAGATTCATCGCCCTATGATGGCGTCAGTGCGACAGAAAGAACGACTCAGCGAAGTCGCGCGTGCTCCTGTATCCGGTTCGGATACGGGCGGAGACAAAGACGTCACGGTGCCAGGGAATGGATCAGTTCAAGGAGATGCAGCTGTTTGTCGAAGTAGCCGAGTCCGGCAGTATTAGCCGCGCCGCTGAGGTTGTCGACCTGTCTATCTCGGCGGCGAGCCGGTATCTGATTTCGTTGGAGGCGAGACTTGGAGTTCAACTCGTACGCAGGACCACCCGCAATCTCTATCTGACAGAGGCGGGCGCCGAGTTCCACCGGCGCTGCAAATCCATACTCGCGGACCTCGGCGAAGCTGAGGCTGTCATCAAGGAGGCGGTGGTGCGACCCAGCGGCGTGCTGCGCGTCACAGCCTCTTTGTCATTTTGCATGCTGCACATCGCGCCGATGCTTCCTGATTTCACGGCGCGTTATCCCGACATCACGGTGGAGGTGGTGGCGGCTAACCGTTACTACGACATCATCGAGAACGGCATCGACGTTGCCATTCGCACGAAAGTCCTCGAGCCGGACAGCAACATCACGATTAGAAGATTGGCATCGACACGCCGGATTCTGGCTGCTTCACCCGGCTACATCGAAGCGAACGGCCGCCCGCGATTCCCGGCAGAGCTCGCGAAGCACAGGCTGCTGAACTATCAGCTCGCCGACAATCCACGCGAGCTCTCGTTCACGCGTGGGGGCGAGAACGTCGTGGTCAGGGTGAAGCCATTGGTCGAGTCGAATGACGGTCAGATATTGCGCGTCGCCGCGCTCGACAACATGGGCATCCTGGTGCAGCCCAAATACATCATCTACGACGATGTCAAATCCGGTCGCCTTGTGCCGGTGCTCGACGACTGGGATCTTCCCCGCCTGAACATGAACATCGCGTTTCAGACCCGCGCGCATCTTCCCGTGAAAGTGCGGGTGTTCATCGACGCGCTCGTGGAGCGCTTCCAGCAGAACGACTACGAGCGGCATTGGACGGCGTGAGCCTTGTGCTCCTCGTTGTCGCGGCTTCTTCCCACTCAGCGCGAAAGACTTTCCCTTTCTAGCTCTGTTTTGCCAGCCAAGGCGAATATAGACTCGTCTCAAAGCTGCAGAAAAAGATTGATGGAGACACTCGATGCAAAGCGCAACCTCTACAGTTCAGTCCACGTCGCCGTATTTCAGTGAAGCCCGCTCCGCGGAAGTCGTCAACGCGCGTATGGGCGAAGACGCCGATGCTCGCCTGCGCCAGGTGATGTCGGTTCTGGTCAAGCATCTTCATGCAGCGGTCAAGGAAATCGAGCCGACGCATGAAGAGTGGTTCACCGCCATCCGCTTCCTGACCGAGACGGGTCAAATGTGCACGGACTGGCGTCAAGAATACATCCTGCTGTCGGACATTCTCGGCGTTTCGATGCTCGTTGACGCAATCAACCATCGTCGTCCGAGCGGTGCTACGCCGAACACGATTCTGGGTCCCTTCTACATCGCCAACGCACCCGACTATCCGAACGGCGCGAACATTTGCCTGGACGGAAAGGGTGAGCCCCTGGTGGTCGAAGGCCGTGTAACCGATATCGATGGAAACCCGATTCCGAACGCGAAGCTCGAAGTGTGGCAGACCAACGACGACGGCTTCTATGACGTGCAGCAGAAGGGTATTCAACCCGATTCGAATCTGCGCGGCGTCTTCACGTCGGATGCTGAAGGCCGCTACTGGTTCAAGTCCGTCAAGCCGCGTCATTATCCGATTCCGTCGGACGGCCCGGTTGGGAAACTCCTCGGCGCCATGGGCCGGCATCCGAATCGCGCGGCGCACCTGCATTTCATCGTTACCGCACGTGGCTTTGACCCGGTCATCACTCACATCTTTACGCCCGATTGCCCGTATCTGCCTGAAGACGCGGTCTTCGGCGTCAAGCGTGAACTGATCGCCAATTTCAACAAGATCGACGACCCACGAGCCGGTGAGCGCGTTGGATTGTCTTCGCCGTTCTGGTCCGTGTCGTGGGACTTCACGCTCGCGACGGCCGGCCAGCCCACGCGAGAAAGCACGTAATCGCTCGGCGCGCACAGTGCGCCGTCAGATAACCGATCACATTGAGAGACACAGGAGTATACCTATGAGCGCGAAGAAAGAACTACTGGCTGCGTACTGGACCCTCGCTGGCGACGTTTATCCGTGTGCGCCGAACGAAATCAGCCCGTTCCCACTGCGCGATCGTTGCGAAGCGGCGTCGCGTGCGGGCTGGAGTGGCATCGGCCTCATTCTCGATGACCTTGAGTACAGCATCGGGAAGTACGGGGTGTCCGGCGTCAGGAAGATTCTGGACGATACGGGCATGAAGTACTTCGAACTCGAAATCCTGATGGACTGGTACTTCGACGGAGAGGCACGGGCCGCGTCGGACGACTGCCGTCGCCGTTTCATCGACCTGGGCGGCGAACTGGGCATGCGCAATCTGAAGATCGGCGCGAGCCCATTCGACAAAAATCCGGCCGACTTTCCGCGCATGACCGATGAATTCGCGAAACTTTGCCAGGACGTGGCGGCGGTTGACGCGACGGTCGCAATCGAATTCATGCCGTTCTCTCCGATCCGGAACATCGCAGAGGCGCTGAAGGTTGCTGAAGGTGCAAACCAGCCCAACGGCGGCCTGATGGTCGACCACTGGCACGTAGCGCGCGGCGGCAGCCCGTATAGCGAGGTCGCCCGAATTCCGGCGCGCTTCATCAAGGGTGTGGAAATGGACGACGTGGGTACGCAGGTCAAGGGCTCGCTATTCGACGACTCGACCTTCAACCGCCAGCTTTGTGGCGAAGGTGCAGGCGACTGCCCCGCGTTTGTGGATGCACTGGAGCAGGCAGGCTGCACGCTCCCGTACTACGGCGTGGAACTCATCTCCGAAGTGCACCGGAAATTCCCGCTCGACGAGATGGCAAAGCGCGCCTACGACACGACCATTGCGCAGTTCTCTGCAAAAAGTACAGCTTCCGTCTGAACCTCTTGACCTTAACCGACAAAGTATCTCTGGAGACTCACATGATTCGAATCGCCGTACTCGGTGCCGGCCGCATTGGTCGTATTCATGCTGGCAACGTCGCTGCGAGCCCCAACGCACAGCTGGTCGTGGTCGCCGACCCGGTGGAAAGCGCAGCCACGTCGTTGGCTACCCGTCTCGGGTGCGAAGCCTCGACAGACCCTGCAGCCGTTCTCGAGAGAAAGGACATCGACGCAGTCGTCATCGGCACGCCCACGGACACGCACATCACGTTCATGCTCGAAGCGGTCAAGCGTGGCAAGGCTGTGCTGTGCGAAAAGCCGATCGATCTCGACATGGACAAATCACTCGCCGCCGCCAACGAAGTTGAGCGACTCGGTGGGCGCGTCATGCTCGCATTCAATCGACGTTTCGACCCGACGTCGCAAGCGTTCCGCAAAGCGATTGACGCCGGCGACGTAGGCGAAGTGCGCCAGGTGATCATTTCGAGCCGCGACCCGGGCATGCCCCCGCGTGACTATGTCGAGCACTCGGGCGGCATCTTCCGCGACATGGTAATCCACGATCTGGACATGGCTCGCTGGCTGCTCGGCGAAGAGCCGGTCCAAGTAATGGCGATCGCCAGCCGTCTCGTCGATGAGTCACTTGAGAAGCTGACCGACTTCGATACGGTAATGGTGCAGTTGCGGACGGCGTCGGGCAAACAATGCCACATCAACTGTTGTCGCGAAGCCGTGTATGGCTACGACCAGCGGATGGAAGTGTCGGGTTCAAAGGGCATGCTTCTGCAGGAAAATCTTCGCCCTTCGACGATCCGTCGCTGGACCAGGGAAGCAACCGACGTCCGCGAGCCGCTGCTCAATTTTTTCCTCGAACGCTACGAGGCGGCGTACAAGGCCGAACTCGAAGCCTTCGTCGACGCACTGAGCGCGGAGTCGCCTTTGCCGACCTCCGTGCAGGACGGCCTGAAGGCGCTGCACCTCGCCGACTGCGCGCTCGCGTCCGCATTGTCGGGCAAAGCCGTCAAGGTGTAACTGGAAATCCGGAGGAGATAAGTCATGACGCGAAAGATCGGTCGCAACGAAACGCTCGGTGTCGCCTGCCTTGGCATTACGCACCCGCACACATCCGGGCGAGTCAAGGCAATCCAGCGTCGCACCGACGCGAAGATGCTCGGTGCCTGGGATGCAAGCCCGCTGCTCACGCCATTCGTCGACGCGCTCGGTCTCGAGGCCCGCTCGAAGGAAGACATTCTGGCGGACGAGAACGTTCATGTCGTGCTCGTCCACTCCAAGAGCGAGAAGATGGCCGACCTGACCATCGAGGCGCTCGAAGCAGGCAAGGCAGTGTTGTGCGAGAAGCCCGCGGGTCGCAGCTCGGTCGACGCGAAACGCATCGTTGACGCGGTAGAGCGTACCGGCGGCCTCGTGCAAGTCGGTTATTGCTGGCGTTTCGCCCCTTCGGTCGATGCGATGCAGGCCGCGCTCAAGAGCGGTCGTCTCGGGAAAGTCGTGCAGGTGCGGGCTCACGGCGGCTGTTCGCACGACGAGGCAGGCACGCCGCACATGACTCAGCCAGGCGATATCGGCGGTGCGGTGTTCGTGATCGGCTGCCACCTGATCGACCGCATCCTTTTGCACTTCGGCTTACCGCGTTCCGTGAACGCCCGCATCACGAAGTTCCCGAATTTCCACGGCGACGAATCGCGCGAAGACGCAGCAGGCGCGGTGCTGAACTACGAAGACAAGATCGTCACCGTCGACTTCATGTCGTGGGACGTCCTGCCGTGGACAGAAAGCTGGGACATCACCGCCTACGGGACAGAAGGCATCATGTCATCCCGCTCGCTGCCCGCTAGCTACAAGATTTATGACGCAGGCAAAGGTGAGCATCCCGAAGGCTGGACCGAGTGGCAAGAGACCAGCTTCCCGGAAATCTGGGCAACGAAGAAAACCGAGTATTCGCCCGATATCGCTGAAATCGGCAACCCGGTGTACTTCGACCGCGAGTCGAACGCATTCTTCGACGCGTTGCGCAACGGCACACAGTCGGTCGTGCCGGCCACGCAGGCCTACAACATCAGTCGCGTGATCGAGGCCATGTTCGCTTCCTCCAAAGAAGCCGGTTCAGAGGTCGCTATTGGTTAAGAGTTTGAACGGCTGACGCCCTTGGGCGTCGGCCTGGGATTCCGTACGTTGCTCACCGGAATCACAAATACGCATTCCTAAATAGGAGACGAAATCATGAAGATTCTGAAGAGTGTTGCGATCATCCTCGCCGCTTCGGCTGCGTTCTCGGCAATGTCCGATGCTGCTTTTGCCGAGGATAAGGGTGTCATTGGCATTTCGCTGCCCGACAAGACCGAATCCCGCTGGATTACCGACGGGAAAAGCATGGTCGACGCGCTGAAGGCGAAGGGCTATACGGCCGACCTGCAATACGCTAACTACGATGTTCCGACGCAGGTGAACCAGGTCGAGAACATGCTCGCGAAGGGTGTGAAAGCGCTGGTCATCGCGCCTATCGACGGCAAGACGTTTTCCGATGCGCTTGCACTCGCCCACAAGAAAGGCATCAAGGTCATCTCGTACGACCGCCTGATCAGCCAGACCAAAGACGTCGACTACTACGCAACTTTCGACAACTACGGCGTCGGCGTGCTTCAAGGACAAAGCATCGTCAGCGTGTGGCAGAAAGCCGGCAGCAAGGTCCCGCTCAACATCGAAGTATTTGGTGGTTCGTCGGACGATAACAACGCGCATATGGTCTACGCGGGCGGCATGTCGGTGCTCAAGCCTTACATCGACAGCGGCAAGTTCGTGGTGCGGAGCAAACAGATTGCTTTCGATAAAGTCGCGACACGCAACTGGGATGGCGCGACGGCTCAGTCCCGGATGGACAACCTGCTGAGTGCTTTCTACGGCAAGGACCACCTCGACGCGGTCTGGACGCCCAATGACGCGATTGCAATCGGCGTGATCTCGTCGCTAAAGGGCGTGGGATACGGCTCGGCTCAGCAAGTCATGCCGGTTGTCACTGGCCAGGACGCTGACATCCAGAACGTCAAGAACATTATTCGTGGCGACCAGACTTCGACCGTGTTCAAGGATACCCGCAAGCTCGCCGGCGTGACAGCCGAAATGGTCGACAACGCGCTCAGCGGCAAGCAGGTTCCCGTCAACGACACGAAGAGCTACAACAACGGGGCGAAGATCGTTCCGACCTATCTCGTGAAGCCCATCCTCGTCGACAAGGCTAATTACCAGGCGGAGCTGGTCACGAGCGGTTACTACACTCAGGCTCAAGTCAAGTAACGCGTCCGAACGTCAGCGTGGCAGGGCCCTTAACCGAGCCCCGCTTCTCGCAGGCACGCTCCCGAGCGTGACCAACTAGAGGAATTTGACCATGGATACCATTCTGGAGATGCGCGGAATTCAGAAAAGCTTTGGCGCTGTCAAAGCCCTGAATAACGTCAATCTGAGGGTACGTCAGGGAGAGATTCACGCCATCTGCGGAGAAAATGGCGCGGGCAAATCGACCTTGATGAAGATCCTCAGCGGCGTCTATCCGCACGGCTCTTATTCTGGCGACGTCCTTTACGACGGTCAGGAACGGACATTCGCCGATATTTCCGATAGCGAGGCGGTCGGCATCATCATCATTCATCAGGAACTGGCCCTCGTACCGATGCTCTCGATTACCGAGAACATCTTTCTTGGCAACGAGCAGTCGAAGCGCGGCGTCATCGACTGGCAGGTGTCGCGAGCGAAAGCCAAGGGCCTGTTGGCGAAGGTAGGTCTTAATGACTCGCCGGACGCGCCGGTCGGCACGCTCGGGATTGGCAAGCAGCAACTGATTGAAATCGCGAAGGCGCTCTCGAAAGAAGTTCGCCTGCTCATTCTCGACGAGCCGACAGCCAGCCTGAACGAGAAGGACAGCGACACGCTTCTTACGCTGTTGCTGGAACTGAAAGCGCGTGGCGTGACGTCAATCATCATCTCGCACAAGTTGAACGAAATCTCGCGCGTCGCAGATGGTATCACCGTCATTCGCGATGGTTCGACGGTCGACGCGCTCGATTGCAGCATCGACAGTGTGAGCGAAGACCGCATCATCAAGGCGATGGTCGGCCGCGAGATGTCCGACCGTTACCCGCCGCGTACGCCCGATGTCGGCGAAGTGATCTTCGAAGTCAGGGACTGGCGTGTCCAGCATCCGACACAGCGCGACCGTGCAGTGATCAAAGGCGTGAACCTGAAGGCGCGCAAGGGCGAGATCGTTGGAATCGCCGGATTGATGGGATCGGGGCGCACGGAGCTCGCCATGAGCGTGTTCGGCCGCACGTACGGTCAGGACATTACCGGTGAGGTATTGATGCACGGAAAGCAGGTCGATGTTTCATCGGTGCAGAAGGCTATCAACGCGGGCATCGCCTACGTGACCGAAGACCGCAAGGGCAACGGACTGCTACTCGACGACAACATCAAGCGAAACATCACGCTGGCGAACCTGTCCGGCATATCAAAGCTTGGGATCGTGGACGAACACGAGGAAATCACGGTCGCGACCGACTTTCTCAAGAAACTCCGAATTCGCGCTCAAGGTGTGACCCACGTCGTCGGTAATCTCTCGGGTGGGAATCAGCAGAAGGTCGTGCTGAGCAAGTGGTTGTTCTCCGAACCCGAGGTGCTGATTCTCGACGAGCCCACGCGAGGCATCGACGTCGGAGCAAAGTACGAAATTTACAACATCATCAATCATGCGGTTGCAGCAGGCAAGTGTGTGGTCATGATTTCCTCGGAAATGCCTGAACTTCTTGGCATGTGTGACCGCGTTTATGTCATGAACGAAGGCCGGTTTGTCGGCGAATTCACCGCAGAAGACGTCTCGCAGGAAAAAATCATGCGAGCGATCATGCGAAATGGAGGCATCGAAAATGCGTAAGGCACTCTCTCCGGTGGCCGCCGAAGGCGCCGAGGTTAAGAAAAGCGAAGTCTTTGGTGTGGTCAAGCGTATTGGCAGCGAATATGGTCTGCTTCTTTCGCTTGTCATCATCATGGTGTTCTTCCAGATTTCAACGAGCGGCGTACTGATGCAGCCGCTCAACCTGACCAATCTGGTGCTTCAGAACAGCTACATCGTCATCATGGCACTTGGCATGCTCATGGTGATCGTTTCAGGCCACATCGATCTCTCCGTCGGCTCGACGGCCGGCCTGGTGGGCGCGTTGGCGGCAGTACTGATGGTGCAGTTTGAGGTCAATTACGTCTGGGCGACCATCATCTGTATCGCGGCAGGCGCGCTGATGGGCGCTGTGCAAGGCTACTGGATCGCGTTCTGGCGGATGCCATCGTTCATCGTGACGCTGGCCGGCATGCTGGTTTTCCGGGGCATGACAAACCTTGTTCTGCAAGGCCAGTCCATCGGGCCGTTTCCCGACGCATTCGGCGCCGTGAGTTCGGGTTTCATCCCTGACTTCTTTCACGGACAGTCGCTTCACATCACGTCGATTCTCCTCGGCGTGCTTGTCGGCGCGCTTTTCTTTGCGATCGAGCTCCGCCAGCGTGCCGGTGCGGCGAAACATGGAGTCGAGAGCGGTTCGTTTTCGATGTTCGTGACGAAGAATGTCGTTCTGACGGCGTTGATCGTGTTCTTCTGCTACCTGCTCGCATCCTATCGCGGCTTGCCTACCGTGCTCGTCATCATGGGGGTGCTGATTGGCGTGTACACATTCATCATGAATCGCACGACGATCGGTCGTCGTATCTACGCGGTGGGCGGTAATGCGAAGGCAGCGAGATTGTCGGGCGTCAGCGTGCCGGCAGTGAGTTTCCTGACTTTTGTGAACATGGGTGTGCTGGCCGCGCTGGCCGGGCTGATTTTCGCCGCCCGTCTGAATAGCGGAACACCGAAGGCGGGTACCGGATTCGAGCTCGACGTCATCGCAGCATGTTTCATCGGCGGCGCCTCAGCCTCCGGTGGTGTCGGCAAAGTGGTCGGTGCG
The DNA here is from genome assembly GCF_056279605.1 of Paraburkholderia sp. TE9906. Taxonomy (NCBI): domain Bacteria; kingdom Pseudomonadati; phylum Pseudomonadota; class Betaproteobacteria; order Burkholderiales; family Burkholderiaceae; genus Paraburkholderia; species Paraburkholderia sp. TE9906. Next base: position 276,004 of record NZ_JBWCCT010000009.1, on the reverse strand, counting down.
GTCGTGGGCGCATTCATCATGGGCGTGATGAACAACGGCATGTCCATCATGGGCATCGGCGTGGACTATCAGCAGGTCATCAAAGGCATCGTTCTGCTCGCAGCCGTGTTCGTCGACGTGTACAACAAGAACAAGGCGTAAGCGCTCTTTTCTACGGCAGACCAGATTTAGAAGTCAGTGGGGCATCGCGCGTCGCGGGGCCCCGGCTGACATGCACACTTGAGTCATGAGATTGCATCTCGAACATTTGGCCTGGTCATCAGCATTACTCATGGAAATAAATATGGTCAAGCATATCGTGATGTGGAAAGTTCGCGGCGAGACGCCCCAGCAAAAGAAGGAATCGGCGATGCTCGTAAAAACGGCGTTTGAGAGTCTGAGCGGCAAGATTCCCGGGCTTACCAGGCTAGAGGTCGGGCTGGATGTGAGTGCCGTGGATTACGCCTGCGACGTAGTCCTGTACACGGAGTTCGAAAGCCAAGAGCAGCTCGACGCCTATGCGTCTCACCCTGAGCATCTCCGAGTGAAGGAAATCGTGGGTGACGCTCGTATCGCTCGCCACCAGGTGGACTACATCTAAGCGGGTTCGTACCGTTTGACGACACAGGAAGCCAATCTCATGTACGAGTTCACCTATACCACGCAGGCGTCGAGAGTCGTGTTCGGTGCTGGGAGCATGAAGCTGATTCAACAGGAAGTGGAGGCACTGGGCGCCCGCCGGGCGCTGGTTCTCTGCACCCCCGAGCAAAAGGCTCAGGCCGAAGTCATTTCCGCTCTCCTGGGGCCTTCGAGCGCCGGGGTGTTCGACGGCGCGCAGATGCATGTGCCGATCGAGAACGCGCGCCGCGCACGCGAACACGCGAAGTCGGTCGGCGCCGACTGCGCAGTGGCGATTGGCGGTGGTTCGACTATCGGGCTCGGCAAGGCGATTGCGCTCGAATCCTCGTTGCCGATTATCGCGATCCCGACAACTTATGCTGGGTCCGAGATGACTCCCATTTACGGCATAACCGAAAACGGTCTGAAGAAAACGGGCCGGGATACAAGGGTCATCCCAAAGACAGTCCTGTACGACCCCGAGTTGACCATCGGGCTTCCGGTTCGCCTGTCGATTGTCAGCGGTCTCAACGCGATCGCGCATGCGGCCGAGGGGCTATACGCAAAGGACGGAAATCCCGTCATGTCGATGATGGCGGAGGAGGGCATTCGTTCGCTCGCCAGCGGACTGCGCGGAGTGAAGAGGGACAGCAAGGATAAGGCGGCGCGCAGCGAATGTCTCTATGGTGCGTGGTTGTGCGGAATGGTACTCGGCAATGTTGGCATGGCTCTGCATCACAAGCTGTGCCACACCTTGGGCGGAACATTCAACCTCCCTCATGCCGAAACGCACGCAATCGTTTTGCCTCATTCTCTCGCCTACAACAGCAGCGTTGCGGTTGAGGCCATGGCTCGAATCGCCAGGGCGTTGAATGTGAATTCAGCGCCTGACGGCCTTTACCAGCTCAACGAAGAACTTGGAATTCCGCGAGGTCTTCGCGAAATCGGACTAGGCGAATCCGATCTCGAGCACGCATGCAAGGTGGCATTGTCGAATCCGTACTGGAATCCGCGACCGATCGAGGAAGAGCCTCTCAGGGCACTGCTACAGCGTGCGTGGGAAGGGGCGCGTCCGGCTGCGTAGCCTGTGGAACGTTGGGCCTCTGGTCGGGGTCTGCAGTCGCGGAACGGCCGACGTGGTTATCCGGGCGCAGTGCACTCGAGCTGCCGGCTAGTAACGAGCGAGAACCGGTCCTGTATGCGATTAACTGCTTGAAGTACGGGATTACAGCCTGGTCAGGGGCAGCGCGGCCTTGAACATACGCCCGACGCGACGAGACGCGCCGTCATGAAGTCATTCTGCTGCATGCCAAATTCATTCGCCCAATCGTTCAAAACAACAAGACTGACGCGGCGGATGCTCGAGCGATATGTATCGCCGCACAACAACCGGGCATGCGCTTTGTGGCACAGAAGACGGCGGATCAGCAGGCGAGAACGTCATGAAGAATTCCGTAAAACCAACTGATACGATGATGTCGCAGGCGAAGACGTATCTGCCACAGAGGCATTCCCTCGGTTTCGATCTTAAGATTTCTGGCCCGATCCTGATGGACTTCGCTCGCTTCGCAGATGCCATGACCCATCCTGGCCCGATTACCGAAGAACTCGCTCTTGCCTGGGCCCATTCAACAAAGAGCGAAAGGGCCATTACCTGGGCGCGCCGAATTGAGGTGAAGGGCAACGTCCCGGCTCTGGTGAAAATAGCCGGTGGGGCGGAGATGTCTTCCATAAATATGGATACCTTATTTATTGAAGAGGGCGGCGTTCCAGATGGAGGGCGCAGCGGTATTCTTGATCCCGAGAGCACAGAGGTCGAACTGCCCCTTGCGAATGCGATGCATCAATTCGATGCCTGAAATCGTGGTCGCGGCACTCCTGAAACGTTTGAAGCCGAGCATCACGTTTGTTCTGGACTTGATGTTTCGATGATCCTGTTCGATCAGGTTGTTCAGGTACTTCGAGCTCCGGACCTTCGTGTCCTCAGGCAGCAGGCCATCAGCCTTCATCTCACGCACCGCCCGGTGCGTGGCAGCATACCCATCCAGTGTGATCGTCTCCGGCGGCTGGTCCTGATGCTTGACGGCCCTGGTGAAAAAGGCTTTAGCCGCAGCCACGTCTCGCTTTGCTCTGAGCATGAAGTCCACCGTCTGGCCGGTCCGATCTACCGCCCGGTAAAGATAAACCCACTTGCCCCGAATCTTCAGATAGGTCTCGTCAACCCGCCAGGACCGGCCCGTGGGGATACCAAACCGATTCCAGCGCTTGACGAACTCTGGCGTAAAGCGCTTTACCCAACGCATAATTGTCGTGTGCGCCAGCGACAGGCCGCGTTCGGTCATCATCTCGACCAGATCGCGCAGGCTGAGCTTGTAGCGAAGGTACCAGCGCACACAGAGAACAATTATCTCGCGATCGAAATTCCGTCCATCGAACATCCCCTCCAGACCTTTACGCTTGCTCATCACCGGCCACCAGATTGATTGGATAGCTACTTTAACCAATCCAATGGATCTAGTTGCACCAGAACCATCACAACCGCAGACTACGCCGACGGCTTCGGTATCTAGCTCATCTACGGCACAAAAAACGCAGCAGCCAACTTCAACCGCCGATGGCCGAAGCATCCAGAGGGTCCATGTCGGAAAAGCGGACGGTGAAATTGTCGGTGCACCTGCGAAGAACAGCAAATTTGCAAAACTTCGGATTGGTATGGGGCAGAGGGAAGTCGAAGACTTGATCGGTGTTCCGAATGACACTCACTCTTACACTACAGGCAAGGCATTTATTCCGTTCTATTTTGGAAAGGACGCTTATCGTATTGAAACTTTTTACAAGAAAGAAGGCTCTCTTACCTTCCAGGGCGGCGGTATTACCGGGTCCAGCGGGGTGCTCATCCGCGTGAGTGTCGATACGAAGGCGGACGGCTACGCACATGACGGCCAATAAATATTCATGGTGATTCCGGAGGCGCCCCAGAAAACTCAAGGTTAAATGAAGCGACCTCCAGATAGTTGCAGCCTCTCCCTGAACGACATTCACCAGGGCGCCAAACTCATCCCGTCAGGGCCAAAGCGCAGCCTGCAGCAGCTCGGCCTGCAACACTTTGGGGCGACAGGGGGAAGCGCATCGGGCAGCACGCGGCCAGTAACGGTCCTTTCCCGGTGCGGACAACCGGACATCTCGACGTCGGTTCCGCTCACGAACCCGTCATGCGGTTCCTGAAGAAGTGGGTCACCGGCGTCGCAACCCCGTTCCAAAGTCACGATCATCAGGGCGCCCGAAGCGCCCTTATTGCCTTGGTTTCGATCGACCGAGTCGTGGCGCGTTCGCGGCGGCATTAACCATTTCCTCAACCGGAATGCGGCTTTATTCAACTTGCAGATGGCATCGCGCTGGCAGAATTTGAACACTGCAATAACAAATCGAAAAACTCACAGGCGCGCGGCGGTCTCTACACCGCTTTCTCGCCTCAGTGAGCGACATGACGGAGACACGAGAAATGAAATACCGGACCGCGATGTGCGTCTGTGCCGCACTTCTTGGCGCTTCACCCGCATGGGCGCAAGACATAGAAGAAGACGCACCGCCCCCCAAGCCCGTCGGCGCCAGCTCTGTGACGCTTTACGGTTTGATGGATCAGGGCGTCGAGTTCGTCAACAACGTCGCCACCGGCAAGAACACGACCGCCAACGGATGGCGCACCGGCGACGGAACCGCCACGTCGTACTTCGGAATCAGGGGAAGCGAGGACCTGGGAGACGGAGTGAAGGCAATCTTCGATCTGCAAGGCGGATTCAGTCCGACGACCGGCGCATCACGGCAAGGCGGCCGCCTCTTCGGCCGGCAGTCGTATGTGGGTATCGACGGGAAATACGGCCGCCTGACGTTCGGCCGCCAGTACACGATGCGCTTCTACGGCATCTCTTTCATCAATCCGTTCGGAACGGGTGCACAAGGTCTCACGACACTCGACAACGGGATTGCCAACGCACGCGCCGATAACGCCGTCAGCTATCGCTACTTCCTGGGCGACTTCGAAGGCGGCGTCAACTACAGCTTCGGCCGCGATGCGGTCGCGGGCAACAGCAGCGTCGCCACGAATTGCCCGGGCCAGACGAGCCCTTCGAATCAGTGCAGGGAGTATTCGGCGCTGCTCAAGTACGAAGGGCATACCTGGGGTCTCGCGACTTCCTACGAGCGCAACTATGGCGGTACGTCTGCGACTTGGGGCGGACTGACATCGCCGGATCTCACGGACAGCCGCTTCACGCTAGGTGGTTACTTCATGATTCACAAGGCGAAGTTCGGCGTGGGCTGGATCAGGCGCGTGAACGAAGGCATCGCCACGCCGCGAAGCAACCTGCTGTGGGTCACGGGCACGGTACCGGTGACGCCGTTCTTCCACATCGACGGCATGTTGGCGCAACTCAAATACGAGCATTCCCCCAACAAGGCGCTGATCGAGGTCTTGCGCGGCGAATACCTGCTTTCCAAGCGTACGTTGCTCTATGTGACCGGTGAGCACATCCACAATTCCGGCAATCTGGCGCTCGCAGCGACCACGCTTTCTCCAGTGCCGACGCCTCCCGCAGGCAGTTCGCAGATCTCCGTCATTGCGGGTATCCGTCACACGTTCTGAGCGAGGCAAGGGGGAAGCGCATGCTTCCCCATAAATAGTCTATCGAACCAGTTTCGCGGCGGTGCCTGCCGCCGACATATCGGCCACTGCGCTGAACGCTTGCTTCCGTTTCAGGCTTCCCACGCCGATATCCATATCCTGCAGATATCCAATGTCTTTCTCAGTCAGCGACAGATCCCTCGAATATGGCCGCTGCGTCTGATTGAACTCCCAGATCGCCTGGGCCGATGCAACGTCGAATTTCTTCTGGGCGCGTTTGCGTGCGTCGAAGAACGCGTCATGCGACGCGGGCGACATCAGATAGTCGTAGAGCGCGCCGTAAGCGGCCATGACGGAGACCAATCCTTCGTGCTTTGCGCCGAGCGCCGAATCCGATGCGTACGCCGTTTGAAACACACAGTTCGGCAGCGCCTGCCACAAATTCCCTTCGCCGATAACGTTCGGACCCGCATCGTCGTTGAGATGGGAGATGCTGGCGCAGCAGGCATCGGCTGCACCGCTCGCGACTGCATCGAAGCATTGGTCGTTGCTGCCATGATCGACGAAGTCGATGGTCGAAGCGTCGATGTCTTTTTCCTTCATCAGTTGCAGGATGAGGGTATGCAGCAAGCCGAGCTTCGGCCCGACCGCGACGGTTTTCCCCTTCAGATCGGCGAGTGTTTTCGCGCCTTCGGGCCTGGCGAAAATCGTCAGTGCGCACTTCTTCATGCCAGCGCCGATGATCTTCACCGGCGCGCCCTGCTCGATGCGCGTCAGCACGAGGTTGTAGCCGGACACCATGCAGACGTCGGCGGCGCCACGCGCGATGGCATCGAACGGCCCGGTCGGGCCGGGCACCTGGATGATTCGCGCGTTGACGCCGAAGGTCCTGAAGTAGCCGAGTTCATCCATCAAGGCGTTCAGCGTTGCGTTTTCCAGCCCTGGATTGCTCACGATGCGGATTTCGGTCGAGGCGGCGTTGGCGAGGTGAGGCGCGGCGAGTCCGCCCATCGCCACACTCATGCCGAGGGCTCCCGCTCTGCGCAGAAAGCTGCGGCGGGTCGAGTCGTACGTCATCTGCATGTCTCCGAACGCCGGTCAAGCCGGCAGATAGTTGTGGGATTTGGCGCGGACGAATCGCAACGCATGCTTTGTGGCCAGACTTCGGCGCGGGCGATGAGCCGAAGCGCACAATCGCGGATTTTGCCCGCGCATCTGCAACCGGTCGATTGAGTAAAATGGCCGAAGACTTAACCATTCACTCATACCGGAAGAGGGTGCGACGTGTCGGCGGAACTCGATTGGTATCTGCAGATCAACCTCAAGGCTCGGCACTTGCGGTTGCTGGTGTCCATCGTCACGTATCGCAATCTGAGCCAGGTCGCGGAAGTCACGCACGTCACATTGCCCGCTGTCTCGAAGTCGCTAGCCGAACTCGAACGCGGGCTCGGTCTCACGCTTTTTACACGCACAGGGCAAGGGCTGATCCCCACGCCCTACGGCGAATGCCTGACGCGCCATGCGCGAGCAATGCTGCACGTCCTGCATCAGGCGCAAGACGAATTGAAAGCGCTGAGCGCGGGGACCGAGGGCAAGGTCGAGATCGGCGTGTTGCCGGTTTCCGCATCCATTCTCCTGACGAATGCATTGAAGCTGCTCAAGCAGCGCTCGCCGGGCACCAACGTGAAGATCGTCGAAGGATCCACGGCGTCGCTGCTGCCCGATCTGTGGCAAGGTCACCTCGATCTCGTCGTAGGCCGCCTGCCGCCTCCGGATGCGCTCGGAAGCTTCGAGGAGAAAGAACTGCTCGAAGAACCCGTGATGCTCGTGACCGGGCGGCAGCATCCGCTGGCGCGCAAGAAGACCGTGGAATGGTCGGATCTGCTGCCCTATCCGTGGATACTCCCGCCTCCCGGCTCGATCCTGCGCGATCCGCTGGAACGCGCGCTAGAGGCGCACGGCGTGCCGCTGACGAATAACTACATCGAGACGCTGTCACTGCACGTCATCCGCGCGCACTTGCAGGTATCCGACTGCATCGCCATCATGGCCGATACGTCCGCGCGCGAGACCAGCCATTCACAGCCGCTCCATACGCTGCCGCTGAATCTGCCCCGCCTGCTGCGGCCCGCCGGCGTACTCTGGAATCGCGTCCGCACGCTCACGCCGAGCGCGCAACTCATGATCTCGTGCCTCGAAGAGACGGCCCTGCGCCTCGCGCAAGAAGTACAGAAAACGCGCTGACGTCCCCGCTCCAGGCGCGAAAGGGCGAATGCTCGCACCCTAACCATTCGCTCAACCCCGCTGCTGATTTTCTCAATCCGCCTCGTTCGACGCGCTGGCACAATCAAATTGCGCTCACCACTTCAGCAATCACGAGCGACGACGCGAACCGTACGGACGGTTCCGCGCATCTACACGGAGACGAGCACGATGATGAATCTCAGGACCGCGATCTGCACTTGCGCGGCGCTGTTCGGCTTCGCCGCGACGGCCTGTGCGGCCCCGGCGTCGAATCAATCGGTGGAAGACTTCTATCGAGGGAAAGTATTGACGCTCGTGGTCAGCGCGGACGCGGGAACGGTGACGGACATCGTCGCGCGTCAGTTCTCGCGCTACTTCGTCAAGTACGTTCCGGGCCATCCCAAAGCTATCGTGATGAACGTGGTGGGCGCGGGCGGCATGGTCGCGGCGGCGTCGCTCCAGTCGCGGCAGCCGAGCGATGGCACCGTCATCGGGTTCCTTCAGCGAAACAACCTCTATATTCCGTTGCTCGACGAAAGACAAAACCGCTTCGATCCGCGCAAGGTCAGATGGATCGGAAGCCTCAACAAGGTCGAATACTGTCTGGTTTCGATGACGCGATCCGGCGTGACCACGGCGGGTGATCTGAGCAAGAAGAAGATGTATATCGGCGCGACCGGATTTGCCAACGAGGATCGCACCTTGCCCGCGCTTCTCGACGAATATATCGGTGCGAAGATGAGCATCGTGCCGGGCTACACGGGGCGCGGAGAAGTCTATCTTGCGATGCAGCGCGGTGAAGTCGATGGCTGGGCGTCCACCATCGATGGCCTTCAACAAGGCGAGCCGGTGCAGCTATTGAAGAGCGGAAAGATGAAGGTGCTGCTGCATCTCGGCTGGAACAGCCCCGCAGGTTACGTCGATGTCCCGAACCTCTCGTCCTACATCACGCAGCCGGATGTGAAGGCGCTCTTCAATCTGTTCATTCTTCCGTTTCAGGCAGGACGCCCCATCGCCGTGCCGAAGGACGTGCCGCAGGATCGTTTGAACGCGCTTCGCGATGCGTTCGCGAAGACCATCGCCGATCCGGATTTCATCGACGCGATGAAGCAGTCGGGCTATCCGCTCGATGCCATCGATGGAAGCGCAGTGGAGCAGATCGTCGCCAGGCTGTATGCCACGCCCGAGCCGCAGATTGCGGATGCGCGCAAGCTCATCTTCGGTTCGCATTGAGCAGCGCAGGAAAGAACACCATCACCAAACGGTAAAGCCAACATGACGCCCGAAATCATCGACATTCATCCGCACATCATCTCGGCCGACACGGAGCGCTATCCGATCGCGCCTCAGCACGGACATCGGTCCAAGTGGTCGGCGACCCGGCCCATCACCTTCGAGCATCTGATCGCCGAGATGGACGAAGCCGGCGTATCGAAAGCCGCGATCGTGCATTCGTCGACGACTTATGGCACCGACAATTCATACGTCGCCGACTGCGTGGCGCAGCATCCGGACCGCTTCACCGGTGTCTATTCGTTCGACCTGCTGGCGCCGGACGCGTTGACGACCTTCGACGAGTGGCTCGCGCGGGGCATGGGCGGAATCCGGCTCTTCACCGGCGGCGCCACGCATCAAAGCGATGGAAGCTGGCTCGTCAACCCGGCGACGTTCCCGATCTGGGAACGCTGCGCCGAACTCGGCATGACCATGGCGGTTCAGACGACACCGGACGGTTTGTCGATGGTGGCGGAACTGGCCGAGCGTTTCCCGTCGGTGAAGATCGCGCTCGATCACTGCGGTCGGCCGAATCTGGAAGAAGGCCCGCCGTATGCGAGTTGCGCCGGGCTGTTTGCGCTCGCGAAGTACGAGAACGTCTACATGAAGATCACGCCGCGTACGTTCGATCTCGCACAGTCGGCGCCGGGTGGCGCGGAGCCGTTCTTTGCCAGCCTCGTGGAAGTGTTCGGCGCGGATCACCTCGCTTTCGGCTCGAATTATCCGGCGTCGGCGGGACCGTTGAAGACGCTCATCGAGCAAGGCAACGCCTGCTTCGCGGGCTTGAGCGACGAAGAGCGCGCCTGGATCTGGGGGCGTACCGCAAAAGCGCTGTATCCGATGCTGGCTGGGTGAGCGTCCCGCATCCCGCGGAAGTTTAGCGTCGGACCTAAAACAGGTGAGCCTGCGATGCTCGCCATTCCATCAGGATGAGACATGGAGTTCTTCAATGATGCAACGTTGACGGCGGCCGGACATGCGCTGTCGACGCTCTTGCAGTTCAACCGGATCATCTTTCTGGTATTCGGCGTGACGGTTGGACTCGCGATCGGATTGCTGCCGGGAATCGGCGGACTGACGGGTTTCGCGCTGCTGGTGCCGTTCACGTACACCATGGATCCGTATGCCGCGTTCGCGATGCTGCTCGGGATGGCATCGGTCATCACCACATCGGATGTGATTCCGGCCGTGCTCTTCGGCGTACCGGGTCATGCGGCATCTCAGGCAACGGTGCTCGACGGCCTGCCGATGACCAAACGCGGCGAGGCATCGCGAGCGTTGAGCGCATGCTACATGTCGTCGCTAATGGGCGGACTGATCGGCGCGGTCGTTCTGGCGGTGTCGCTGCCGCTGGTGCGCCCGTTCGTGCTGTCGATCGGCACACCGGAGATGTTGTCGCTCACCGTGTTCGGCGTGTCGATGGTGTCGGCGCTGTCGGGCAATGCGCCGCTGCGCGGCGTCGTCGCGGCGTGCTTCGGCATTCTGGTCGGGATGATCGGCACGAACGTCGCCACCGGGCAGATGCGCTGGACCGGCGACATTCTCTACTTGCAGGACGGTATCCCGCTGGTGCCGATCATCCTCGGCATCTTCGCGTTGCCCGAGTTGTGCGAGCTGGCCATCCGGCGCGCGGCTATCGCGGAGAATGTGCAGTTCACCTCGCGGCAGGGCATGGTTCAGGGCGTCAAAGACAGCTTTCGGAACTGGTTCCTGGTTCTGCGTTGCGGCGGCCTCGGCGCGATTCTCGGTGCGGTGCCGGGCATCACCGGCGCGGTGACGGACTGGATCGCGTACGGCCACGCGTTGCAGACGGCCAAGGGCGCGAAGCAATCGTTCACCAAGGGCGACGTGCGCGGCGTGATCGCGCCGGAAGCGGCCAATAACGCCCGAGAGGGCGGCAGCCTCGTGCCGATGCTCTCGTTCGGCGTGCCCGGCGGCGCGGCACAAGCCATTCTGCTCGGCGCGATGATGGTGCACGGCTTCATCCCCGGCCCCGACATGCTGACCAGGCACCTCGACTTCACCTATTCGATGGTCTGGTCGATCGCGCTCGCCAACATCTTCGGCGCGGGGCTTTGCTTTCTCCTTAGCGGACAGTTCGCGAAGGTTTCGACGCTGCGCTACACGCTGATTCTCCCCGTGATCATGCCGGTCATCTATGTCGGCGCGTTTCAGGGATCGCGGAGTTGGGGCGACCTCTTCGTGCTGCTGATTGCAGGCGTCATCGGATGGACGATGAAGCGGCTCAAATGGGCCCGTCCACCGTTGATTCTCGGACTCGTGCTCGGCGTGCTGATGGAGCGGTATATGTCGATTTCGTTCGTGCGCTACGACACCGCCTGGTTGTCGCGCCCGGTAGTCATCGTGCTTTTAAGTCTCGCCGCGCTGGTCTTTTTCAAGCCGCTTTTCACGGCATTGCGTAGTGGCGGAGTCGCACAGTTCAAACCGAGCGGTTCGATCGTCCTCAAACGCGAGGATCTCGTCCATGTCTTTTTCATCAGCGTCGGGCTTTATATGCTGGTGAGTTCGCAAAGCTGGCTTCTCATGGCGAGAATCGGGCCGACGGTCGTGGCGAGCATTCTTGTCATCGCCGGGACGGTCAGTCTCGCGTACAAGGTCTTCGTGATTCCGGCTCACGGCGTGGCGGGTACGACGAGCGGCGTGCACATGGATGTATCGAGCGATCACGACGAGAAGTTGCCCAATAGGACCGTGCTGGCGCGCGCCGCTCGTTTCTTCAGCTGGTTCCTCGCGTTTCTGGCCTGCATGTCGCTGATCGGCATGTTGCCGACCGTGCCGTTGATGATCGCCGGCTATATGCGCGTCGAAGGGCGCGAGCCATGGAAGCTCAGCCTGATTCTCGCCGGGTGCGTGACCGTCTTTCTCTACGTTGTCTTCGATCGGATTCTTCATATTCCCTGGCCGGACAGCTTCCTCGGACAGTGGTTGCCCGGGCTCGGCGGAAATTGATTTTTTAACGGAAGGACATGACGAATGACGCAAGATCGACTGGCGCGCGTCGACGCGCAGCAAGCAACCGAAGAACAGAAGCGAGTCATCGCGCAGTTGGGTGAAGGTCGCGGGCGGATTCCGACCCCGTTCAATATCTGGCTGCATAACCCGCGTCTGGCCGAGGGGATGGAAATCATCGGCACTCATGTCGATCATTCGCCCGTGCTTAGCGAGGCGGAAACCGAAGTCGCGATTCTTGCCACGGCGGTATTCTGGAACGCACCGTACGTGATCGCGAACCATCACCGGCATGCGCTGAAGTCCGGGGTTCCCGAGGCGGTCGTTGCCGCCATCCTGGACAAGCGCAGACCCGAGGGTGAACATGGGCGCTTCGGCGTGGTGTGTGATGCGGTGAGCGACATCCTGGCAGGCGGGTCGATTGACGATGTGCGTTTTGCCAGGTACGACGCAGTGCTGGGCCGGGCGGTCATCGCGGAACTGCTTGTCACGATCGGCTATTTCACCGCGATATCGCTGGGCATGACGTTGCACGCGCTCAAACCGAAGGACTGAAAGCAGGAGACATATCGTGACGGGGCTCGACGGCTATTTGCAGGTAAATCTCAAGGCGAGACATCTTCGCCTGATCGTGACTATCGATATCTATCGCAATCTGACGCAGGTGGCGGAAGTCACCCATGTCACGATGCCGGCGGTATCGAAGTCACTGGCCGAGTTGGAGCGTGGACTCGGGCTCACGCTTTTTTCGCGCACGGCGCAAGGGCTCGTGCCCACGCCGCATGGCGAATGCCTCATACGTCATGCACGGGAGATGCTGACGATCCTGCATCAGGCGCGTGATGAAATGAAAGCGCTGAGTTCGGGCACGGAGGGAAAGGTACACATCGGCATGCTGCCGGCTTCGGCTTCCGCTCTGTTGCCACAGGCGCTCAACCTGTTGAAGATAAAGTCGCCGGGAACGAACGTGAGAGTAGTCGAAGGCACGCGCGGCGCACTGCTGCCCGAGTTGTGGCAAGGACGTCTCGACCTGATAGTCGGGCGCTTGCCCGCGCCGGACACGCTTGGAAGTTTCGAGGAAAAAGCGCTGCTCGAAGAACCCGTCACCTTGATGACCGGGCGGCAACATCCGTTGGCCCGGCGCAAAAACCTGACCTGGTCAGATCTCCATCCTTATCCCTGGATCTTGCCTCCGCAAGGCTCGATTCTGAGGGATTCGCTCGAACGCACACTGAGAGCGCATGACGTACCGCTGACGAACAACTACATCGAGACGCTTTCCGTTCATGTGACCCGAGCTCACCTGCAGATTTCGGATTCCATTGCCGTCATGGTCGGCACACCGGCGAACGATGCCGCGCAACCCTTGCATGCGCTGCCATTGACTTTGCCCCGGCTATTGCGTCCGTCGGGCGTGCTCTGGAACCGAAACCGCGGTCTGACACCGAGCGCGCAACTGATGGTGGCCTGTCTGGAAGAGGCCGCCCAACAGTTGCAGAGCGGCAAAACCTAAGAAGCACCAAAGTTGCGATGCCGCCTTCATTTTTTTATATTCTGGATCATTAGATATCCATATTAAATGTGCTTTCACCTTTACCGAATGGTTGAGCCTCCGGCATGTTAATTCAATAGACGACATAGCACATCTCGAAAGATCATGTCGTCAATGAAACGAACTCGTGTAGCCGCACGATCATTCCTCCAAGGAGACTCAAGTGATTAAGAAGGTCCATCTCAAGCTCGCGATCGCAGAGCATCCGCATACCTCGGCTATTCGCGACGGTTCGATCCCGATCGAGGGTGTCGACGCGGAGTTCATCACCGTTCAGCCGCAGATCGGCGCGTTTCGCCGCATGGTTCGCGATGTCGAATTCGATGTGTGCGAGCTTGCGCCGACCACCTACATCATCGCCCGTGCCTATGGCGCGCCGTTCGTCGCGCTGCCGATCTTCGTCGTGCGCCGCTTTCACCACTCCGGTTTGCTGGTGCGCCCGGACGCGGGCATCAAGACGCCCAAGGATCTCGAAGGCAAGAAGGTCGGCGTGCGCGCCTACTCGGTGACCACTGGCGCGTGGACGCGGCAGGTTCTGATTGATGAATTCGGCCTCGATCCGTCGAAAGTGACCTGGGTCGTCGACGACGAAGAACACGTCACTCAACTCGAACTGCCGCCGAACGTGATCCATGCACCGAAGGGCACGTCGCTCGCGGAGATGATGGCTAACGGCGAGCTGGTCGCGGGTTTCCACGGCAACGCGGGCATTGGCCGCACCGGTGATCCCACCGGCGGCTGGAAGGAAGTCGAAGCGGATTACCCGGACATGTTCCCGAATGCGGCGGAGCTGGAAGCGGAGTACTACGCCCGCACCGGCGTGTATCCCATGCACGGCACGATCGTGGTGAAGGACTCGGTGCTGGCCGAGCATCCGTGGGTCGCGAAGTCGATCTATGACGCTTTTGACAAAGCGAAGAAAGACTGGCTCGCCAAACTCAATGCAGGCGAATTGAACGACAAGAAGAACAAGAAGTACATCGAGCTGCAAAAGATCGTCGGTCGCGATCCGCTGCCCTACGGCATCGAAGAAAACCGCAAGACCATCGAAGCGCTCGAAGCGACTGCGTTCAAGCAGGGCCTCACGCCGCGGCGCATGCCCATGAATGAGCTGTTCGTCGATCCACGCGTCTAAACTTGCACGGAAGCCATAGAACATGATCATCGATTGCCACGGACACTTCACGACCGTCCCCGCTTCCTTCCGCGACTGGCGCGCCAGGCAGATCGCGTCCGCCGACGATCCGGCGAATGCGCCGCCGCTTTCCGGCGCGCACGTCTCCGATGACGAAATCCGCGAAGGCGTCGGCAACGGTCAACTGCGTTTGCAACAGGAACGCGGCGGCGACCTCACGCTGTTTTCGCCGATCGCCGGCCTCATGAGCCATCACCTCGGCAACGAGCGAACGAGCCTGGAATGGGCCGAGGTATCGAACGATCTCGTGCGCCGCGTCTGCGATCTTTATCCGGACAACTTCGTGCCCGTGTGCCAGTTGCCGCAATCGCCGCTGGCGCCGCCGAAGAACTCGGTTCCCGAGTTGCGCCGTTGTGTCGAGGAAATGGGTTTCGTCGGCTGCAATCTGAATCCGGACCCGACCGGCGGCTTCTGGACCGGCAGGCCGATGACGGACCGCGAGTGGTATCCGGTCTACGAAGCACTGTGCGATCTCGATGTGCCCGCGATGATCCATGTGGCGGCATCGTGCAATCCGTGTCATCACGGCACGGGCGCTCACTATCTGAATGCGGACACGTCCGTGTTCATGCAGTTGCTGCAAGGCGATCTGTTCAAGGACTTCCCGACTCTGCGCCTTGTGATTCCGCATGGCGGTGGCGCGGTGCCGTATCACTGGGGACGCTATCGCGGCATGTCGCTGGAGATCGCCAAGCGTCCGCTCGAAGGTTTGTTGAACAACATCTTCTTCGATACCTGCGTCTATCACCATCCGGGCGTGGAACTGCTGACCAAGGTCGTGCCTACGAGCAACGTGCTGTTCGGCTCGGAAATGATCGGCGCGGTGCGTGGTCGCGATCCGAACACCGACCAGTATTTCGACGATACGAAACGCTACATCGATGCATGCGAAGCACTCAGCGATGCGGACCGGCAGGCCATCTTCGAGGGCAACGTGCGGCGCGTCTATCCGCGCCTGGACAAGCACCTCAAGGCGAAAGGACTGTAATGAACATTATCGACATTCATCCTCACATCATCTCGGACGACGAGAAGCGTTATCCGCCCGCGCCGTTATTCGGCAAGCGCTCGGACTGGTCGCAGGAACGCCCGAATACCGTCGAAGCGCTGATCGAGGCGATGGACGAAGCGGGCGTTGCGAAGGCGGCTGTCGTGCATTCGTCGACGACTTACGGCTTCGATAACCGCTACGTAGTGGACGGCTGCAATCAGTACAAGGACCGGCTCATCGCCGTGGGTTCCGTGGACATGCTGGCCGACGACGTCGCCGCCGTCATCAAAGGATGGGCCGACAAAGGCCTGGCGGGATTGCGGATCTTCACCGGCGGTTCCACCAAGGACTTCGATCCGAGCGAACTCGATAACCCCAGCTCGTTCAAGGCGTGGGAAATGCTCGCGGAACTAAAGCTTCCAATGTGCATCCAGACGGGACCGGTCGGCTTGCCGCAGGTGCGCATGCTCGCGGAAAGGTTTCCGACGGTGAACATCATCCTCGATCATCTCGCGCGTCCCGACGTCCTCGACGGCCCGCCGTATGCGAATGCCGCCGGACTCTTCGCGCTGCGCGATCTGCCGAACGTCTACATGAAGCTCACGCCGCGCATCTTCGGCGATGTGAAGAAAGAGAAGGCGAGTGCGGAGACGTTCTTCCCACGCGTGGTCGAGGCATTCGGCGCGCAACGTCTCGCCTGGGGTTCGAACTTCCCGACGTCGACCGGCACATTGAGCGAGATTCTCGCGACCGCTCAGCAAGGCCTTGCCTGCTTAAGCGTTGAAGACCGTGCATGGATCTTCGGCAAGACCGCGCAGAAGCTCTATCCGGCCTTGAGCCAATAAGAGAGGTAGACATGTCAAACACTCGCCTGAACGGCATCATCCGCGCCTTCGAATCGGGTAAGGCGGCCCACGCTGCGTTTGCGAAACTCGACAAACAGACCGCCATCGAAATGAGCGATGCGCCTTATGACGGCCTCGTCTTCGAGATGGAGCACAACCCGTACGACGTGTCCGCTCTCGGCGATGCACTCCAGTACATGTTGAGCCGCAAGCAGATCGCCGAATCCGGCTCGTTCGCGCCGAAAGTGACGCCGCTCGCGCGCATTCCCGCGAACGGTGCGGAGATGAATCAGAGCTTCGCGAAGCAAGTTCTCGATCGCGGCGCTTATGGCGTGATCTGGCCGCACGTGGCGACAGTCGAGCAGGCGTACAACGCCGTCGCTTCATGCCGCTATGCGCGTCCCAGGAACGCACCGCTGTACGAGCCGAAAGGCGCGCGAGGCGATGGCCCTGCCAATGCCGCGCGCTACTGGGGCCTGTCGATGCAGGAATACTACGAGAAAGCCGATGTCTGGCCGCTCGCGCCGCAAGGCGAGATCCTTGTCGGCCTGATGTGCGAAAGCACCCAGGCAATCGAGAACCTCGACGACATGCTCGCCAACGTGCCGGGCATCGGCTTCATCCTGATCGGCGAGGGCGATCTGAGTCAGGAACTGGGGTTTCCGCGTCAGTACGAACATCCCGAAGTAGTTGCCGCGATGCGTCAGATTGTCGAGACCTGCCACAAGCACAACGTGGTAGTCGGCAATCCGCATGTGACCGCGAAGAATCATCGGCGGTTGCAGGAAGAGGGTTATCGCTTCCTGATGTCGGCGCCGGCACGCACCTATGGCGTGGTCGGTCTCGCGCGCGAACTGGCAGGTTACTGATGAACGGCGCCGAAAGTCTCGTCGCGACGCTGGTCGGGCAGGGCGTCGATATCTGCTTCGCCAATCCAGGCACGTCGGAGATGCATTTCCTCGCCGCGCTCGGCAACAATCCGAAGATGCGCAGCGTGCTCTGTCTGTTTGAAGGTGTGGCCACCGGCGCGGCCGACGGCTGGTATCGCATGAAGGACACGCCGGCGTCCACGCTGCTGCATCTCGGTCCTGGACTTGCGAACGGTCTCGCGAACATCCATAACGCGAAGCGCGCGTCGTCGGGCATGGTCAACGTGGTGGGCGAGCATTCGGTGTCGCATCTCAAGTACGATCCGCCGCTGACGTCGGACATCGAAGGTCTCGCGCGGCCGCTGAGTCATTGGGTGCGGCGCGCGGAATCGTCGAACACGATTGCGTGGGATGCGGCTCAGGCCGTCGCCAAGGCGAGCGAACATCCGGGTCAGATCGCCACGCTGATTCTCCCCGGCGACACATCGTGGCAGCAAGTCGATGCATCGCCTGCTTCGGTACCGGCTGGCGTGGAAGCACGCAGAGGGCCGAGCGCCGAACGCATCGAGCACGTTGCGCGCGTGCTTCGCTCGGGCGAGCCGGCGCTCATCGTTCTGGCGAACAAGGCCACGCGCGGCGCAGCGCTCGAGAAGGCGGGCCGCATCGCAGCCGCAACCGGCGCGTTGCTGGGCTCGCAGTTCTTCACGGCGCGCATCGAGCGGGGCGCGGGCCGCGTGCCGCTCGCGCGCATTCCGTATGCGGTCGCACAGGCAGCGGCGTTCCTCAAGGACTTCAAGCACATCATTACCGTAGAGACGCGGGAACCTGTCGCGTTCTTCGCGTATCCGGACAAGCCGAGTCTGCTCAAGGCGGAAGGCACGCTCGTGCATCCGCTCGTCGATGCCGATGAAGACAGTGAACTCGCGTTCGACCTGCTGCTGCAGGCGCTCGGCGCGCCTGACATGACACCGCTCCTGCAGCAGCGGATCGAGACGCCGGTTCCGACGGGCGCGCTCAATCCTGTGAGCATCGCGCATGCGCTGGCGGCGGCGTTGCCGGAGCACTGCATCGTCGTCGATGAATCGCTGACGACAGGGCGCGAGTCGATGAGCCTCACGATGGGCGCGCGTCCACACGATCTCATCAACAACATGGGCGGTTCGATCGGCTATGCGACGCCTGTGGCGACCGGCGCGGCGCTGGCTTGCCCAGACCGTCGCGTGTTCTGCATGGTTGGCGACGGCAGCGCGATGTACACCATCCAGTCGCTCTGGACGCAGGCGCGCGAAGGATTGAACGTCACGACGATCATCTTCGCCAACAACAGTTATGCGATTCTTAAGGCCGAGTACGCCAACATGGGCGCGGGCGCGCCGGGCGAACGCGCGTTATCGATGATCGATATCGACAAGCCGCGTATCGACTGGCTCGCGATGGCGCAGAGCATGGGCGTGCCGGCGGTGGCCGTCGAGACGGCCGAAGGCTTCCACAAGGCGCTGACCGATTCGACGCGCGAAGCCGGTCCTTGCCTGATCGAAGTGCGGCTTTGACATCCAACGACATAAGCAACAAGGAGCACACACCATGACAACGACGCAGACCGAAGCGCCGACGCTGCGCATCAATCTTGCCGAATATGCCGTGACGAAGGCGATGCGGGACGGCCGCGTGAACTCGGAGCTCGTTAACCTCGACTTCTGTGGGCCGACACCTGCGCACAACGGCTTCAAGGCGATGGTGCGCGAGAGCCAGTTCGACGCCGGCGAACTGGCGATCGTCACCTTCCTTCAGGCGAAAGCCTACGGCAAGCCCTATGTCTTGCTGCCTGCGCCGATCTCGGGCCGTTTTCAGCATCACTGCGCCGGCTACAACATCGACTTCGGTCATCTTGATCCTAAGGATATCGAAGGAAAAAAGGTCGGCGTGCGCACCTACACGCAGACGACCGCGCTGTGGATTCGCGGCATTCTGCGCCACGAATACGGCGTCGATCTCGACAAGGTCACGTGGATGACACTCGGCGACGGCCATCTTGCCGAATACAGCGATCCGTCGAATTGCCAGCGCTTGCCAGCGGGTTCATCGATTCCGCAGATGATGCTCGATGGAGAACTGACGGCCGCCTTGCTCGGCGAGGACATGCCGAAGGACGCGCGCGTGCGCACTCTCGTGCCCGATGCGCAAGCCGCCGCGAAAGACTGGTTCGCGCGCTCCGGCGTCGTGCCGATCAACCACATGTTCGTGGTGCATGAAAGGTTGTCGAAGGAGCGGCCGGATATCGTGCGGGAGTTGTATCGCATGGTGGTCGAGAGCCGCGAAGCTGCGGAGACCGTTCCGGCGGCGTTCCCTCCGATCGGGCTGGAGGCGAACCGGAAAGGCCTGCAGCTCGCAGTCGATTGGGCACTCGATCAGAAGATCATTCCGCGACGCTTGTCCGTCGATGAGCTGTTCGATGATGTGACCGGCAGCCTGGGTTGAAGTGCGACGTAAGACGAATATTGGAGACCAGAACATCGTGGCGATCACCCGGCATCAATGCGGCAACCGCTGGGGCGTGCTGGTGCTGCTCGCGCTCGGGCTGATGATCTCGCACGTCGATCGCACAAGCATGTCCGCTGCGTTCGCGGACCATCACTTCGTGCAGGAGTTCGCGCTGACGTATGTCGAGCGTGGCTGGCTCGGCTCTGCGATGTTCTGGTCATACGGCTTGCTTCAGATGCCGATGGGCTGGCTCGTCGATCGCTACGGCGTGAAGTGGCCTTATGCGATCTGCTTTCTGATGTGGTGTCTCGCGGCGACTGCGACGGGCGTCGTCACCACGCTTGCCGCGTTGATCGTGGTACGGCTCATGATCGGCGTCGCGGAATCCGTGGCCGTTCCGGCAACTTATCGCTACCTTGCCGATCACTTCGATGAAACGCAAAAAGGCACGGCGCTCGGGATCTATTCCATCGGCGGAAAGATGGGGCCCGCGCTCGGCGCACCGATCGCAGCTTGGCTCATTTCGGTAAGTTCATGGAAGGCAATGTTCATCGTCACGGGTCTGGCCGGATTGCTCTGGCTGATGCCGTGGCTCGCGATGGTGAGGAGCGACTTCCCATCGAAAGTGGAACTGGCTGCATCGAAGAGAAGGGCGGCTTCGGTGCCGTTGACGAATCTGCTGTCGAGTCCGGTGGTGTGGGGCGGCTTGATCACCAACTTCTGCTACAGCTATTTCGCGTTTTACTGCATGACGTGGATGCCGGCTTATCTCGTCGAGCAGCGTGGATTGACGCTCGGGGAATCGGGGCTTTTCACGTTCGTAAGTTTCGCGGGCATTGCTGTTGTGGCGGCGATTGCCGGTTGGGCCGCCGACCGTTTGATCGCGCGTGGGCACGATGCCGTGTTGGTGCGCAAATCGTTCATGGTGGTCGGGTTCGTGGGCGGCACGACGGTAGTGCTCGGCGCCTATGCGCGCTCGCCGCACATGGCCTTGTTCTGGAACGTCGCTTCGCTTTCGTTGCTAGGCCTGGTTACCGCGAACAATCTTGCGCTGGTCAAGCTGACGCTTATTCCCAAGCAGGCGGTCGGGCTGAACACGGGTTTGCAGCAAGTCGCCACCAGTCTTGCAGGGGGCGTTTCCGCAAGCTTGTCGGGCTGGCTGCTTCATGTCGGGCACAGCTACACGCTGCCCATGCTGGCGATCTTTGCGTTCCTGCTGCTCGGCGCCACCAGCACCATCGTGCTGCTGCGACGAAAGTGGGCGCCCAAGGTCAACGCAAGCGCGCACAACGACGACGCGGCGCAAGCGACGTCAGCAATCTCGTCATGACGCCTTCACGCGATACCCCATCTCCCGCCATGCAGACGGGCGCCGACGACGTGAGTTCCTTGCTGCGTCACGCGCCGCTCACGCGCTTTCTGATCGCGCGCATGGGTTCCATCACCGCTCAGCAGATGTTGATGCTGGCGATCAGCTGGCATATGTACGACCTGACATCGAGTGCGTGGGATCTCGGGCTGGTGGGACTTTTCCAGTTCGTGCCGGGCCTTGCGACGACGCTCATTGCGGGTCATTGCGCCGACCGGTTGCATCGCGGGCGAATGGTCGCTGCATGTCTTGCGCTACAGGCCTTAGCCGCGACACTGCTTTCGATCTCCACCGCCAGTCACAGCATCACGCGAGACGCGCTGCTTGCGCTTTCCCTTGCGCTCGGCGCGATCAGGCCGTTTCAGATGGCCGGCCAGCAGGCGCTCTTGCCGATGCTCGTTCCGCCGAAGCTTCTGGCACGTTCGATGGCGCTGAGCACGGTGGTTCAGCAGATATCCGTCATCGCCGGACCCGCCTTGGGCGGGATCTTGTTCGCTGTCAGCGTGGTCACGGTGTATCTGAGCAGCGCGGTGCTGTTCTGCATGAGCGCCGTGATGTACGCTTTGGTTCGGTATGACCACACGCCGCCGCCGCGTGAGCCCGTCACCGCCGATTCGATACTCGCGGGCTTGCGCTTCATCTGGAGCAATCCTCTGTTGCTTGGGGCCATCTCGCTCGATCTCTTCGCTGTCCTGTTCGGTGGCGCGACCGCGCTGCTGCCCGTCTATGCCAGGCAAGTCCTGCATGTCGGACCGCAAGGACTGGGATTGCTGCGCTCCGCACCGGCAGTGGGCGCGTTGTGCGTCGGGCTGTTCCTCGCCCGACGGGCCATCGTCAGCGGTGTTGGCAGGAAGCTTTTGATCGCGGTGGCGATATATGGCCTGTCCATTGTCGGGTTTGGACTTTCTCGATGGTTTCCGGTGTCGCTGTTCTTGCTGGCGATATCGGGGGGCGCGGACACGATCAGCGTGATCGTGCGGCAAACCCTGATTCAACTCGAAACGCCCGATCGCATGCGAGGACGCGTGGCGGCGGTGAATACGTTGTTCATCGGCGCGAGCAATCAACTCGGGGAATTCGAGTCCGGCGTCACCGCGACGGGTCTGGGCGTCATCGGCTCGGTCGTTGCCGGCGGTCTGGCGACGATCGTGGTCAGTCTTGCGTGGAGTCGCCTGTTCAAGCCGCTCGCAAGGCGCGATGCGCTGCACTGACCGCGTTACACACACTGAACCGTTTTCTAATTGTTCCGTTGGAGATCCGACGCAATTAACTTCTGGTGGTCTTGCCCCGATGGCTGCATTGCATGCAAAGCGCGTCTGATAGATTGGTAAATCCCCTAACTATCGAGTGCTGCTAGACTGTGATTCAAACTACGCGCAAGCCCGTGTCGTAGTGCAATCACGCAATGCTGGGGGAGGTGTTTCCATGAAATCGCTCGTCAGAGTAGTCGGAGCGCTGGCCCTTGCTGTGCCGGTCATCTCGTTCGCGCAAGGAACCCAGCAGACGCTCACCCGCGCGCAAGTCCGCGCGGAACTCGTGCGGGCTGAAAATGCTGGCTACGGCCCGACTGCCTGGGCGGATTTCCCGGATGGCGAGATCCAGGCTGCGGAGTTTCGGGTCGCGGCGCGTAGGGCGGCCGCGGACCCGACTGGCTATGGTGCACGCTGGAATAGAAGCGCTCAGTCCGGCGATATCGCCCGGTAATGCGTGACGGGGAAGGGTGACCGGCCTCGCGCGATGTGCTATGGACTGCGGGGCTTTCCGCCTGACCCGCTGTCAGCGACGGAGATTCCGCGTCGTTTGGTCATCTGCCCGACTGCTCGGTGCCATCGAAGTTGGGGCCGTAGGCGGCACTTGCATCGTTCTGGTGCCGCGTCAGAGTCGCTTCGGCGCGTCGCAGGCTACCGGGGCAATCGCCCGTGCAATTGCTGAGCGGGTTGTAGCCTGCATTTTCGAGCTGCATGAGTTCCTTGCGGACTTGTTCGCGTGTGAGAGGCTCAATCGAATGGGCGAAGGTGATCGCCGGAATCAGGAAGGCGACGATGCTAGCGGCTTTAACTATGAAATACATGGGCGACCCTTGTTGGCGTAAAGTGAGGCGCGCGTTCTCTGCGGCAATGCTTCATATTTCACACTAGGGTAACCACCTAGTCTATTGAATTTCGCGGCGCGCAGGTTGAGGGTTTGGTTAAGGGCACTTTGGTCGAAACTCATGCCATTTGAGATCGCGAATGTGCGTTTCCAGCAAATAGAACATCCGCTTCGTGCCCGCTCTTCAGGCGGAGAGCGCGCATGTGAGGATCGGCGAAGGCATTATCAGTTTGGAAGAGGACGTTCGAAGTGCACGGCAGTGAGCGTCAGCTTCGGGTCGAAAGTACGCATTCGTTGATGTCACAGCGGTCGTTTCGCGATGGCCGCTGTCGAACGACCGCTGTACTGCGGAAGGCGGGCATGCCAGCGTGAACATCCGAACGGCGGCAATGGCCGATCTTGAGACGCCTGGCGTGGAGGTTCTTGCTTGGGAACGGCCACAGACACCCATGGGGCCAGCCGCAACGATGGTTGACGACCTTTTGCGACGATGGAAGACTTATGGTTGAAAGTTGTCGATCTTGGAAGTTATTTCAGTAAAAAGCCCGGCGCCGCGGCCCATTTTTACCTCAGAATCCGGCCAAAGCGGAAGCTATTTGGTTACTTTTCCGGAAGCCAATCGAGTTCCTCCACACGACTGATTTCCTTCAAGCTGTTCTTGCCCCTACATTACCCCGCAGTACCCCGCAAGAATGACACGCTCACGCCACTATTGCGTCGCAGGCGATTCTGTCGCCGGCGTGGTCGGAGTTGAGAACATTGCGACTGCGCGACTGCCTGCACCGCGATCTGCTTCCGGCATCCACGAGTCTGATACGGATTCGATAACGGATTTTTGCCTTACGTGCTACAGACAGCCAACGTCCCAAACTTTTCGTGTGCCCAGCCCACCGCTCGTTGGTGCGCGCGTTGTGGAAAATGGCTTCATTGGCTTGCTAGGTGTGTCGCTTCTGTGCGGCTAGAGCCTCAAGCGCAGGACGCAGTAACTTTACTTCGCGCCGGCCAGCCGTCGTTTTTGTCGTTTCCGCTGCCCTTTGCTCTTTGCCTCGGCTGTCATCGCTTTCCAGACGCGTACGGTCCCGGCTTGCCAGTCGACGTCGCCCCAGTTGAGTGCAACGAGTTCGCTAGTGCGCAAGCCTGTCCAAAGTGCAAACTGTATGTAATTGCGCATTTGAGGTTCGGCGGCATAGATGAGAGTGGTTTGCTCTTCAGTAGAAAATGGATCGACGCGATCTTTAACAGCAAGTGCCTCCAGATCGAACGTGCTGACGCGGACTGAGATCTTTCGAGAGTATGTGTATGACGCCAGTGGATTGACATCAACCAGCTTTCTTTCTACCGCGATCGCGAGCGCTTGTCGCAGAACCGTTTGGATGCTCGCCAGGCGCTTATTCGACATAGGTCTCTTGCGGCCTACGTCGAGAGACCTAAGCCATGAAACGATACTTTCGCGGGTGCGTTCAATGAGCAAAAGGTTTGCAAGCTGCGGTAACAGTAAATTACGAACCGTGCGAGTCCACCCGGCCTCGGTGCTGGCTTTCAGTTCAAGTTTCTTTTCATCAAACCACGCTTCCAAAAAGTCGCCGGCTCGCAAGTGGGTCGACCGGTCAATCAGCTGAGGTAGGGGCTGTCGGATAGAAGCCGGCTCACTTCGCCCTGCAGACTTGGTCCGGCGCCCGGCCCATGAGCCATGGGCGGCCTCCAGGTTACACAAGCTTTGAGACGGCGAGGCACTAAATGCAGCTTTGGTAGTAGCAGCGAACGCAACTGGGGAGCTGCATCAAAATCTGCCGGCCGATAGACGCTCCGGGCGCCAACTCCACGCACCAGGGTAATCGGGAAACTCGCTGCAGGCAGCCTCCGGATGCGCAAATGCATCTGTAGATCACGTTATGGCTGTGTTAGCTTGACGAGTTCAAGCCATATACTTGGCTAAAAGGTCGCTATCCACGTCTTTCCGCTAACGTGAAAGTGCCTGCATATGATTATTCTTCGATCTGCGGCTCGTGCTTCGATTGCGCGAATTCTCTGCCCTTCCTGCGATCAAGGCGGCCAAAAGAAAACAACGCGACGAGCGTGAATGCGCCCATGATGAAGAAGGTAGGCGGGAAGTCGGCGGTCACCAGATTCTGCGGCGAGTGGCCGTGAAAACGTGCCGTGAACGTCATGCACAGTGACGCGAAGGCCACACCAAAACTCATCGACACTTGTTGCAGCATGGTCGAGAGCGCCGTGGCCTTGCCTGAGAAATGCTTGGGAACGTCCGTGAACGTCAGTGTATTTATCGAGATCATCGTCATGGACTGGAATATGCCGCTAAGGCAGAAGATGACGAACATGATCCAATGCGACGTCTGCTTGGTGAACAGACCGTAACCGGCGAACATGCCCGCCATCAGCACGGTTGAAGTTAGCATGATCGAGCGGAATCCAATCGCCTTGGCGGATCGTTCCATCACCATCCGGACCCCGAACAGCCCAGCCGAAAGCGCGGCACCCATCAGTCCCGACTCGACCGGTGACATTCCACATCCAATCTGCATCCACAACGGAATCAGAATCGGCGTAGATCCTACCGCGATTCGGACGGGCATACCGCCCAACGTCATCAGGGAAAACGTTTTGATCTTGAAGATTCCGAGCGGAATGATCGCGTTGGTTGCATCGCGGCGGTTGTGTATCACATAAGCCGCGAAGGAAAGAAAGCCCACGCCAATCATTGCCCATGTAACGGACACGGAAACGAAATTGCGACCGACTGTTTCGAGGCCGCATATGATTCCGGCCAAGGACAATCCCATCAGAAGGAATCCCGATATATCGAATTTTTCATCGACATCTTCCTTGATTGGCGGCACATATTTGAGCGACAGCAAAATACCCAGTAAGCCAAACGGGATGTTGAGATAGAAAATCCATCGCCAGGAGGTGAAGGTGGCGAGTATGCCGCCGATCAGTGGTCCGGAGACGCGGCCAGCGGCGCCGGGAATCGTGAACCAGGTCATGGCCGCTACCATTTGAGCCGGAGGGACACTTCGAAGGAGAATCAAACGGCCCACGGGCATCATCATGGCGCCACCCAGGCCTTGCAAGATCCGAAACGCGACGATCTGCTCGAGAGACGTTGCCAGTCCGCACAAGGCGCTGGCCAGAGAAAAGATGCCGATCGCCCAACAGAAGATACGCCGGGCGCCCCAGCGATCTGCCATCCACCCGCTGGCGGGCAAGAAAACGGTTAGGCTCAACAGGTAGGAGGTGACGGCCATGTTGAGGTGGAGAATCTCCGTACGTAGAGATATGGCCATCGAGGGAAGTGCTGTTCCTAGTACCGAGGTATCGACGGCCTGAAGGAACATAGGTACGGCGATGATCATCGGAATTAATTGAATTTTGCTCCGGACCGAACGTGACGTGACGGCATCCATATACGTCCTAGTAATTCATAACAATGAAAACTGCATGCGATGCGTGTCGCCCGATATGTGCATGGACGACGCGGGTCCGGTCGGCGTCTTCACGGCGGATCTCGTCGATCTTATGTTGCGGCTCCGGTGAAAGACTAATTAAAAAAGCCCAGGAAACTACGGGATTTTTTGATGTATTGATCCTGTTGCGACGTTGATGGGAGGCCCCTGAGTCTATGAAGGACCTATTCGCGGTCGCCGCGTGCGTTCTGGCGTCGTCTCCGAGCGTGATCTCGAATCGGCGGCTGGGTTCGGTTTCGAATGCATTGTCGCCACAGTCCGTTTCAACGAGCGTATTGCTGAAATTCGGCATCTCGTCGCCACGCCAACAGATGTGTGAGTCTGGACGAATCAGATAGAAGGTCGGTGGCCGCGTTACATCTTCGGCAGCCTGGAGGCGCGAAGCTGCTTTTCGACGATTAAAACATCGATGCGGTGTCGTCCCAGATCGATTGCCAGCGTCAGGCCATCGGCCCCGGCGTCAAACACGAGTACGCGCACATCAAGCTTCCTGTGTTGTTCGGAAATACTCGTCAATGAGATTTTTTGTTCCTTTGGGACGGGTGGTGACTCACGCAAACGGCAGGCGATCCTGTTTTTCCAGCGTAATAAGACGGTCTAAAAGAACATCCGAACGTCGCTCACCGAGTGAACGCGTCAGGCTCTTGAACTTGATCGAGACATCGTCGAGGGTAACCGGATTGGTCGGCATGCCCTTATATTCCTCGCAATCATTGACCAATACTGATCCATCGAGAAGACGGATCGTCACGCGAGTATGGCGAACCGATTTGGTCGGCATGGTCGTGACCCTGACCTTACGGGTCAGTGCACGGATTTCCGGATCACTAACGGATTCGCTGCTGAACGATCGCGGGTCGTTCGGGTCACGATACAGTGCCAACGCGACACAGAACGGCAGGCTGTACTGCCCCTGCATGATATCGAGCGGTTCCGTATTATCATGCCGGCCGATCAGGCGTTCATTGCCTTCAATAGTAATGTGATGAACCTCTTGCGGTTGGAATTTATCCCGTCTTTGAAGATCGTACGCCGATTGAGTCGCAGTCTGAGCATTCGCGTGGCACGCATATCGCTTCAGACCCGTACGCATTGTTTCCCAATCTTCGCCCAGATTAGCGGTCAATGAACAGACGTCTTGGGGAAGATTTCGGCAGTAGACGTCAAGGAATCCGAATGGTCCGTCAAGAATACTTTCGGGTCCCTCGAACGCGGAATCGGCCAGACGTGCGGCCAGGACGCCGGATTCAGCGGCACGACCAGGATGCAGACGTTTGACCATCGAACCGTGCCTGGCCTTGCTGAACGTCATTAGGCCGCAAGTCAGCGAACCCGCGAGGCCCAACGCGTTGGTGAGTCCTTCGGCATCAAGTCCCATCAACAGGCCGGCGGCAACCGCTGCACCGAAGGGACCGGTCATGCCAGGCGCGTGGAAACCGATCTTTTCGGGACTGTGATGGCTGGCCACGCCAATACGCGACGCGACTTCCGTACCTAGAATGAACGCCTTCAAGACCGAAAGACCATCTGCCTCACATTCTTCGCCCACGGCGAACGCTGCGGGCGCAATGGTAGCCCCTGCATGAACGCCGGCGCTCGGCTCGCGAATGCTATCCATCTCGAACGCGTGCGCCAGTGCCCCGTTGGCCAAAGCAGCCATGGGGGCGTGCACACGCATCGAGGCGTTGCCAAGCACCGTGCTCGTGCCGCCAACTCCATAGCGTGCAGCGTATGCCATCACGGCCTTGCTCCACGAGAATTCAGCCCCGTAAGTGGCGGCGGAGACGGTATCGATCAGGCAATATTTCGCGTAGGTCAATACATGGTCGGGAATCGGTCGATCGCGAAAATTGACAGCGAAAGACGCCAATGTCTGTGAAGCGGTGAGTGCCATTGTGATTTCAGGTCAGGATTCTTGGGTCAAGGGAGTAAGAACGACGTCCTGACCTTCTATTTCGAGTCCTGCGCCAAGCTTTGCGCTTCGGGCACGCAATTCTTCGAGCATCTCCGTTTCGGCCTTCGGATCGCACAGGTAGGTTTCGTTGTCGTCGTTATGACGAACAAACCGGAAACTCGTACGCGGATCGGCGTTTTTATCGACGGTGAAGTTGACCATCATGCCGACCCAATCGCCATGCTTCTTGCCGGCGTGGCCCGTGTGGAACGAAAAACTTCCCAGTCCGTAGAAAATTGGCCGTTCCTGGTAGATTTCCACTGGCAGCGAATAGTGAGGTCCGTGGCCGATAACGAGATCGGCACCCGCATCAATCGATGCATGAGCCAGTTCCGTCATGTACTCGAGGACTTCCTTGTCCAGACCCCAGTGCAGCGAGACGATCACAATATCGACTTGCTTGCGCAGTTTGGCGACTTGATCCTTGAGGATTCGCAGATATTTCGGATCGACCCACGTATGGATGAGCGGAGGCACGCCGGGGCGATTGGGCGTCGGTTGATCCGGTCCAAGACGATGGAAAGCGATCTGATAAGACGTATGGCCTTTCAGGACCGCGACACCCGGCGTCACCGCCGAGGCTTCGTGGTTCGTCGTCCAATAGACGGCAGTGCGTTGAATGACACCAATACGTTGACCGTTACGTTCGACGATCACGGGTGCGCATGCATCGTCTGCATTCCGGCCTGCGCCTGTACGAGGGATGCCGAGTTTTGCGAGGTTGTCGATCGAGGAGAGGATCGCTGAGGCGCCGTAATTGACGTTGTTCGCGATACCCACGGCCTGGACACCGCCTTCGCGCAGAGCGACACCGGTTGCCGGGTTTGCGAAGAAGCCTTCATTGGTGCGATTGAGATCGACGGACACGCCATGATCGGGTGCGTACAGACAGCATTCGAGATTGCTGAAAACGAAATCTGCTGCCTTGAGGTCGGCAGTGACCTGACGAAAGGGAACTGCGGGATCGGCGACATTCATGAGATTGATATCGCCAGTCAGTAGAATCTTTACGGTCATGTCGGGATATCCGATTCGTTGAGCTATTGGAAAAGTGCTCATCGAATGATGCTCTCTTGAGTCAGCCGATGTCGATTGATAATTAGCGAACCGCGGGTACACACATTGGTTAATCGGAGATGCGCGACTACGGGCCATCCGCAGGACGCCGGGTTATAAAACAGATTAACAGGATCATTTAGTGTGGGTACCGTAATACTCAATAGTATTGCGGAAGCTTTGCTGGCACGATCGCACCGTCTCTGTCTCAATAGACCCGTGCTCAAGACACTTCAAGGATTCGACAATAGAATGGCTGATACTACCCACGACAATCCGCAAACGCGCCGAATCGCAGAATTCGTCTCTTCGCTTCAGTATGAGCAGATTCCCGAGGAAGTGATCCGGCGAATCAAGCTCCTGATTCTGGACTCCGCTGGATGTGCGCTCTATGCGGCGTCGCTGCCGTGGAGCCGCATTCTTCAAGATAGTCTGGCGGCCGTCGATACGTCGAAGGGAAGTCGCGTATGGGGTACGAATCAGCGGCTGTCGGCCCCGCATGCTGTCCTCGTCAATGGTTCGCAAGTGCAAGGCTTCGAACTGGACGACGTGCATCGCCAAGGCGTGTTGCACGTGGGCGCCGTCGTTTTGCCAGCATTGATCGCTATCGCCGAAGGCAAGCCCGGCATCACCGGCCGTGGTTTCCTGGCTGCGGCTGTCGCCGGTTACGAAATCGGCCCGCGCGTTGGCATTTGTATGGGCCCGGAGCACATCGCCCAAGGCTGGCACTCGGGGGCGACAGTCGGCGTATTCTCGTCCGCTTCGGGCGCCGCCCGCGCGCTCGGCCTGAGCGCCGACCAGACCGTCCACGCACTCGGCATCGCCGGTACGCAGGCATCCGGTCTGATGGCGGCCCAGTATGGTGCGATGGTCAAGCGGATGCACGCCGGTCGTGCTTCACAAAGCGGTCTCTACGGCGCGCTGTTTGCAGCGAAGGGCTTTACCGGGATCATCAACGTTCTCGAAAGCGAATATGGCGGTTTCTGCACGACGCTCTCGCGCTCGACCGATCGTTTCGACAAGGGGCAACTGACCGCGGGCCTCGGCCAGGTGTGGCAAACGATGGGCATCGCACTGAAATTCTATTCGTGCGTGGCCAGCAATCACACGACGCTCGATGCAATCCGGCTAATGCAGGCGGAGCGTCCGTTTGGTGCAGGAGACGTCGAGAAGGTCATCGTGCACGGTTCGCAAGTGACGATGGATCACGTAGGCTGGAAATACGTGCCACAAGGCCTGACGTCGGCGCAGCTCAACCTGCCGTACTGCGTTGCGACGCTGCTGCTCGACGGCGACGTTTTCGTTGCGCAGTTCACCGAAGACATGGTGGCCGACCCCGATCGTATGCGTATTGCCGAAAAGGTCGAAGTGCGCCACGACGCGGAAATCACGGCGCGCGGTTCGAAGTCCCGTCATATGGTGCACGTCGAAGTGTTGCTCAAGGACGGCACGAGCCTCAAGCGCACGGTTGAAGCGGGCCGGGGTAACGAAAGGGATTTCGCGAGCGAAGAGGAAGTCGTCGCCAAGTTCATGAAGCTTTCGAAGCAGGCGATCCCCGAAGAGCAGGCAAAGCGTCTCGTCGACTTCATTTTGAACCTTGATCAACAGGCTAGCGTCGGCGAGCTGCCGGATCTGCTCGCCGCCAGGTAAGTGCCCTTGGCCTTCGGCCGCCTAAAGCCGGCTATATCATCTCTAGCTGGCTATTGCAGATTGAGAAATACACCGTCGGCGGAAGGCGCGCCGCTGACATTAGATCAAGGAGAAAATTGCAATGTTGCTCCCGCTTGTCGATCGCACGATCAGCTACGATTTCGTTGGCCCAAAAGACGGACAGGTCGTGATGTTCATGCATTCGCTGGCCGCGGACATGGGACTGTGGGCAGAACAGGTGCCGGCGTTGTTGGCCGCGGATTATCGGGTACTTCGTACGGATTTGCGGGGGCATGGTGGCAGTCGTGCAGCCGAAGGGCCCTATACCATGGACGCGCTGGCGGATGATGTGATCGCAGTCGCAGACGCATTGGGTGTCGAGCGGTTTCACTTCGTTGGCCTGTCAATCGGCGGCGCGATCGGCCAGTCGTTGGCGCTGCGCTATCCGAATCGTCTGTATTCGGCATTTCTCTGCGACACGCAAAGCGAAAGCTTCCCAAATGCGGCTACGCATTGGGGCAATCGAATCGAGAAGCTCAAGCAGGCCGGCAGCGTAGAGGGGCTCGCCAATGACACGATGGGCCGCTGGCTGACGGCGGAGTATCGTAACAAGCACCCGCTGCGCTGGAATCAGATTCGCGCGACCGTCGCGGGCTGCACCGTGGCGGGCTATATCGGTTGCGCGCAAGCGCTCGCAAATTTCAACTACACCGAGCGTCTCGGCGAAGTAAAGTTGCCAGTGCTCGTTGGTTGTGGCAGCGAAGATCCTAGCGCGACGCCTGAAGCAAGTCACAAGATCGCGGCACTGTTCGTGAACGGCCGTTTCGAAGAATTTAACGGTGCTAAGCACATTCCGAACGTCGAACAGGCCGATGCATTCAATCAAGTGCTTCTGAACTGGCTTGAGGATGTGCGGAACGCCGCTTAGCGGTCTAAGGGTGAGGTGCACACGTCAATGCGCTTCAGCCGTGTTGATCATTTTAAAGACGGGATAACTCGGGGTAAACCTCTGCGCATCGTCACTGAAGATGCGCAGAGGCTTCCACTTCCATGGCCGAAGCATCGATATATCGCCGGGCATCGTCAATAAAGTCCGGCTTCTGGATCAACTTCCCTTAGCACCCCCCCACGGCCTCCGGCGCAAATCGGATGGTCTCCGACCCGACATATGCGTGTCGGCCGGATAGGACTGCGCAGATGAATCAGCTCGTGCTGAACCATCGCATACATGGTTAACAGGTCCTCTAACCCTGGAAGCGGTATTACTCAATCAAGGGAGTCGTGTTTCGCGGCATCATGTTCGGCATGAAGAATCTCGTTCATGAAGTCATGGGGCGCGATCGACGGACGATCGTCAATGGGAATTGAAACCGGATATAGAGCATGCAATCAACACTACGCACAAATATGGCGGGCTATCCGAACACGCTCGCATTGAAGCAAGGGCGTGTGACTTCGGATATCGTCAATCTGGACTGCAGTACGGCTCCGCAAGCTGCACACAATGGGTTCAAACCGATGGTCCGCAATGGGGCCTTCGACGCTGGTGAGCTTGCGATCGTCACTTATCTTCAGGCGCGCGCCATTGGAAAGCCGTGGGTGATGCTGCCCATGCCGATTCTTGGGCGCCATCAACATCACTGTATCGGCTTCAACGGCGAATTCGGCCACTTGAATCCGAAGGATATCGAAGGCAAGAAGGTCGGCATCCGCAGCTACGCGCAAACAACCGGTCTCTGGGTGCGCGGCATTCTTCAGCACGAATACGGTGTCGATATCGACAAGGTGCAGTGGATGACCGTGGATGAAGGTCATTTTTCCGAGTATCAGGATCCGCCGAACAGCGAACGGTTGCCGGCTGGATCGTCGCTTCCTGAAATGATGCTCAAGGGCGAATTGGCCGCAGCAATCCTCGGTCAGGAAATGCCGAAGGATGATCGCATCAGTACGTTGATTCCCGATCCGCACGCCGCATCACGGCAATGGTGCAACCGCGAAGGGGTCATTCCGATCAATCACGTTTTTGTGGTCCATGAACGGGTTTCGAAGGAGCGGCCGGATATCGTCCGTGAGATCTACCGGATGCTGATGGAAAGCCGGGCACAGGCGCCGGCAGAAGCGCTTCAGACGCTTCCGGCGCCGGGACTGGAGGCCAATCGAAAGGGTCTGCAACTCGCAATCGATTGGGCGTTGGACCAGAAACTCATCAATCGCGGCCTGTCCGTCGATGAGCTATTCGACGAAACAACGGCGCTTGTTGATGCATAAGAGGGGTGCGGATTCTGAATAAGAACATCCCGTTGAAGATAGCGATCGCCGACTACCCGCATACGCTAGCAAATTGCGATGGTTCGATCCCTATCGAAGGCCTCGATGCCGAAATCGTCAGCGTCAAGCCGCAAATCCCTGACCGCTCTTAACACGCTCGAGCTTCGCGCCCGCTTAGGTGATCGCGCAAGCATTGCAAAGATTTTCTCAATGGTCGAGCGCCGTTGCAGTTGGCATACTTCTACTCGTAGATGGACAACTCGCGGCGTCAAGTGAAGCAGTGATGTGATGGGAGCGGCAGGATGGTGGCCGAAACACCGGGCCCGACTCTCGACTTTTACAATGGAGGTAAGACAATGCCAACGAAAACAGGCATCAGCGGTGTTCGTAGCGTGCACTTCGGATTGCCGAATCTCGAAGAAGCTGCACGCTTTTACGAACAGGATTGGGGTCTCAATGTGGTATCGGCCTCGCCCGATAGCGTTTATCTGCGAGGCACAGGGCGGGACATTTATACGCTTGCCCTGCATCGGTTTCGGGAGTCGCAACTGCTGCGCATCGATCTTTCGATCGAATCGAGGGAACAGGCTGATGCGCTCTTCGCATCACTCCGCGATGCGGGCGTGGAAACGACGGATACGGTCGGCCCTCTCGATGACATCGGCGGCGGCTATGGGTTTTCGTTCCGCGACCCGGACGAGGGCCGCGTTTTCCGGGTAGTGGCGGAACCGAAGCAACATGCTGACTGCGAGACCCAGGCCGATCGGCCGGGCAAGGTCTCGCACATTGTGTTGAATAGTCCCGATCGCGAAGCAAAATTCTTTGTTGAGAAGCTCGGCTTCCGCATGATCGACCAAAGCAAAACCATTACGTTTCTGAACTGCAATTCGGACCATCACAGCCTCGCGCTGTTCATTTCGGAGTCGAGCTCGTACAACCACCTGGCTTTCGAAATGCAGGATATCGATTCGGTGATGTCCGCCGCCGGAAGCATGACGGAAGCCGGTCACGCGATCGGCTGGGGCGTTGGTCGCCATGGTCCTTGCGACAACGTCTTCTGTTATTTCGTCGGGCCGGGCGGATTTATCGTCGAATACACGGCTGAAGTCGAGCAGGTTGATGAGAGCTACAAGTTCAAGGGTCCGGATGAGTGGGGTTTTCCGAAAGGGCGTCGCGATCAATGGGGCCTTGCACGACCGACGCCGGCGTTCCATGCCCCTGAAACGAGCGTGCCTTTCTCAACCATGCTGTTCTTAAAATAAAACTGGCTGAGCACCTGCTGCGTTCCAGCCGGTGCAATGATTACCCGGGGCCGGATCCAATGCGTGGTTCGGCCTGTTGAAGTTTCCGGAGACCGGCGTTCAACGCCGAGCCCCTTAAAAAACGGGATTAGCTTGCGATCGCGCCGTCTCACGTATCGCTTCGGCCGCGCCTTCAAGGCAGTCCATCATTAATTCTGTCGCCGCACTAAAAGGGCGATTCCGGTTCCACATGATGCCGGTCGCTCGCAACATCGGAGGAAGCGCCAAGGGCAGGACAGCGAGCGGCTGAAATTTGTCTCGCGCCGCTGTATTCGCTAGCACCGAAATCGCGTCGCTGCCATAGAGGTAGGAACGTGCGATTTGAACCGACATTGTTTCGATATAGTTCTTTGGGAATTCGAGTCCTTGCATCTCAAGGATGCGTTCAAAGGGTTCGCGAATTTGCGAGGCGGGGGAAGGCAATACCCACGGATACGTTTGTAAATCGGACCATTGAAGATGTTTGCGCTTTGCCAGCGGATGTTGAGGGCCTGTAACGAGAACAAGCCGTTCTTCCAGCAGGGCTTTTTCATCGAAGCCGCTTGACGGTGGAACGGCAGGCAAGCGCCCGACTATCAGATCGATTTTTCCCTCCCACAATTGTGGCAGCAGAAGCGGGCGAGTGCCTTCAATAACCTGGGCGTTCGTGTTCGGCGAGCGCTGCTTCAACAGGTGTAATGCCTTGGGGACAAGCACGGAACTCGATGCCGGGTACACGCCGATATTAATCTTCCCACCCGATCCGTTGTACAGCGAATTGAGTTCGTCGCGTACTTGCTGCACGTCGGTCAGTATGTTGCGTGCATGTCGAACGAGACACTCACCATACTCGGTTGCACGTATGCCTTGGGAGGTACGGACAAATAGCTCGAGACCCAATCCCCTTTCAAGCTCGGCTAGGGCTCTCGATACCGCCGGCAATGTCACATGCGTTGCCTCGGCGACTTTTTTCAAGCTTCCGAGATCGTCCAGCATGACTAATAACCGGAGATGGCGAGTTTTCAGATTGAGATGAAGATACCAGTCGAGCTGTGTCGGCATGATGGTTGACGAGATAGTTAATCGCGCTTGAGTCTACCTTGCGCCGCTCGAAGGTCGCAACATCAATAATTTCCAGTCCTGCGAAGGAATTACGAACAGGCTAGGGACTTGTACTTATATCGGGTATATCCGGATGTGAATCAACAGATAACGCCGTGGCGTCGATTTTCTCTCGGTTTGACGTCATGCGTATAGGGGAAAACGCAAGGAAAAATGGCGTTATAGCTACTTCGGACGAGGTGCGCGGGCCATTTTCCTTCAGTTCTTTATTTCTTATCTGAAAGCATCATCGAAGCTAATGTATTCGGCTGAATTGTTGAATTGTTGTGTCGTCGTTCGCGCCATATAGTCACTTCACATTCTTAACGACGTCTCTTGAAGGAAAAGCCATGGTAACGAAATGCCGAATCGCAATTGTCGGCGGTGGGCTCGCGGGAACAGCAACTGCAAATGCGCTGAAGACCTTCGGCGTCGATGCCGAGCTTTTCGAAGCAGCGCCCGCGTTGGGAGAAATCGGCGCAGCAGTGAGCTGCAGCCCGCAAGCGGTCAAGGCATTGTGGGGTCTAGGCGCCAGGGAAGCGGTGGATGCAGTGGGCCACCGTTCGCCGGGCGAGTACATGCTTCAGATGCAGACGGGCGAGTTCATTCAATCGCGTGACCGCTTCAAGCTCGCCGAAAAGTGGGGCGCGCCTTACTACTCATTTCACCGCGCCGATCTGCTCGACGCACTCGCATCGACCGTGGACAAGTCCCACATCCATCTCGGCCACCGTCTGGTGAGCGCTGACGTGCGTGAAGACTGCGTTGTACTCAAGTTCGAAAATGGCAACGTGGTCGAAGCGAACTATGTGATAGGTGCAGACGGCGTGAAGTCGGTTCTTCGCCAGACGCTCTATGGCGACGACAAGCCGACGTATACCGGCCAGATGGCATGGCGTGCGCTGCTCGACGCGAGCATCGTGCCGGAAGACATCCTGGCGCCGAACGGCCACATCGAATGGGTCGGCCCCGGTGCGCATATTCGCGCGTACTACATCCGCAACAAGACGATGGTCAATATCGTCACGCAGCAGGACACCGGCGACTGGGTTGAAGAAACGTGGAACGGCAAGGGCAATCCGGACGATATGCGTGCCAGCTTCCCGAATCCGGAGCCGCGCCTGAAGCGGTTGCTCGACCTCGTGACCGACTGCATGAAGTGGGGCCTTTTCGCACGCCCGATCAACGACAACTGGGGCTTCGGCCGTGTCCAACTGATCGGCGACGCCGCTCACGCCATGGTGCCGAACGCGGGCCAGGGTGCCTGCCAGGCATTCGAAGATGCCTACATTCTCGGCCGCTGGCTGTCGTCGGGTTGTTCGGTCGAGGAAGCATTCGAGAACTTCCGTCGCGTTCGCGTTCCACGTGTCCACGGCGTGCAGCGTTTCTCGCTGACCAACCTGCGATTCAAGCACATGAAGGACACGCAGGCGCAGAAGGCTCAAGTCGATCAGCACGGCTCCTCGCACCAATACGCCAAGAACGACTGGCTGTACGGCTTCGATCCGGTGACGCAATGGGATCAAACGCCGTACGTCAACGAGTCGTACGCCGATGGCCCGAATGCCGAGATCGAGTGGAAAGTCTGAGCCTAACCTGAACCTGACTACCAAATATGAAAATCTGCCGTTATAACGATGGCCAAGCAGGCCTGATCGAAGGCGACGTCGTTTATCCGCTGAGCAAAGCCCTCGCGATTGCGGGTGTTACGCGCCAAGGTGCATCGATGAGCGAGATCATCGATGCACTTGCGAACAATCCGGAAGCAGAGATTGCACTCGGCGTCGCGCGTCGAGGTGAATCCGTGCCGTTGTCGGCGGTGAAGCTGCTTGCGCCTACGGACAATCCGCCGGCGATCTGGGCGGCTGCAGCGAACTACCGTTCGCACCAAACTGAAATGACCGGCCGCGTGCAGGCCTATGACCGGTCGAAGCTGACGGCCGATGAATTGATGGCCGAAGCGTTTCTGAAGCCGACGTCGTCACTCGTCGGTCCTGGGGGCACGGTGGTCTTGCCGAAAGTCGCCAAACATGTCGATTACGAATGCGAGCTCGCTCTCGTCATCGGCCGCGATGCAAAGAATGTCAGTGCGGAACGCGCACTCGACTACGTGTATGCCTACACGATTTGCTGGGACATCAGCACGCGTGACCCGTGGGGTCATGGCGTTCACAACACGCGCAATATCCGCAAGGGATTCGATACGTTCTGCGGCCTCGGGCCGTGGTTCGTGACCACGGATGAAGTGGGCGAGCCGCAGGATCTGTTCATCGACGTGGATCAGAACGGCAAGCAGGTGATGCATGCGCACACGGCAGACATGATCAACGGTGTCCGCGATCTCATTCGCTTCCTGACCATGGACCGTACGCTGAAGGCAGGCACGGTGATCACGACCGGGACGTCCGCAGGCGTGTCGCAGCTATTCCACGGCGACAAGCTGAAGGGCACGATTTCCAAGGTCGGAACGATGGAACTCGACGTCGTCGACGCCAGCTAACACGCTCTTCAAGGTAAAACGCCATGCTACTTCGTTCGCGCGATCGCGTTACCAGTTATGACCTTGTCGGTCCGGAAGACGGACAGGTGGTCATGCTATGTCACCCGCTTGCGGCCGATATGGGGCTATGGGCAGAGCAAATCCCGGCATTGCTCGCCGCTGGTTATCGCGTATTGCGTACGGATCTCCGTGGTCACGGTGGTAGTTCTCCGACGCCGGCCCCGTATTCAATCGACTTGCTGGCGGATGACGTCGTTGAAGTTCTCGACGAAACTGGAATCGAGCGCATTCATTTCGTCGGGCTGTCGATCGGCGGGATGATTGGACAGTCGCTGGGCCTGCGACATGGAGATCGGTTGCATTCGCTGTTGCTCTCCGATACCCAGTCGCAGTCACCGGCGGATGCAGCCACGTTCTGGGACCCGATGATCGAGGCGATTAATGCGGCCGGCTCACTGGAGCCGATCGGCGACAAAACGATGGCGCGCTGGCTCACTGCCGGTTATCAGGCGGCTAAACCGCGCCGCTGGAAGCAGATTCGCGACACCGTGGCGTGCTGTACACCGATGGGCTATATCGGCTGTGTTCGTGCGATCGGCAATTTCAACTTCACCGACCGATTGCATACCGTGCAGACGCCGGTTCTCGTTGCATGCGGAACTCAAGACCCAAGGGCGACACCGGAAGAAAGTCGTTACATGGCGAGCCTGTTTCCCACGGGGTGTTATGTGGGTTTCGAGGGTGCCAGGCACATTCCTAACGTGGAGCAATCCGAAGCGTTCAATCAGGCGCTCCTCGCCTGGCTCGCACAGGTCAAGCAATAACACATCCCCCTAAACTAAGAGTGCTTCCCATGGACGAGTTGGTTGTGAAAGCCCTTAAAGCGTGGAGATTCCTGTATCGCCACGGTTTCATCGAAGGTTTCGGCCATATCAGCGTCCGGCTGCCGGGTAACCGTTTCATGGTCACAAGGCACTCGCTGGGACTCGAAGCCGGATCGGAAGATTTCGTGGTCATGGATCTGGATGGGAACAAGCTGGAAGGTGCCGGCGACCCTCCGCGCGAATATCCGATTCACCTCGAGATATACGCGGCCAGACCCGATGTGAATTCCGTCGTCCACTATCACGGCATGTACTCGACGGCCTTCACGACCAGTGGTCGTCAGTTGCGTCCGATTCACCTGATGGGCACGCTGTTTCATGAAGGCATTCCGACTTACGACGATCCGCGGCTGATCAACGATCGTGAACGCGGTGCGTACCTGGCGCAGACACTGGGCCGCAATCGGGCAGTCCTGATGTGTGCGCACGGTGCGACAGTGACGGGCGAGAGCATCGAGGAAATGGTGGTCGGCGCATTCCTCTTCGAGGAAAACGCCCAGCGCGCGACGATCAGCGCGACGCTTGGCGAGCCCGTTTGGATCAACGACGAGTTGGCGGCCAACGCTGGGAATGAATTGCTGAAATCACGCGGACCCTTCCGGCGAGTGTGGGCACTGGTTGAACAGGAGCACGAGGAATTCAGCGTGGAGAACCGGAGAGCGGAAGAGGCCGGCACGTTCCGTGTCATGACCTCGGGAATTTTCACTGCAGCCTATCAGGCTCTGGTTCCAAAGCTGGAAAAGCTCATCGGTAAAAAAGTCGTGACGCTGACGACGTCTATCGGAACAGGCGAGAAGTCGATTTCGAATCGTTTAAAGCGGTTCGAAGCCGTGGATCTCGTTATCGCCGCGGAATGCAATATGCGCGAGTTCGTCGACCAAGGTCTCATCCTTGAGGATAGCGCCCGACTGGTGGCCAAATCATCGCTCGCGTTGGCTGTGCGCGAAGGACGGCAGGCACCGGATGTCAGTACACCCGACGCTTTGAAGGAAACCTTTCTCGCGGCAGAAAAGATTGCCTACTCGGCGAGCGCCAGCGGCAAGTACCTGACAACGCAGCTTTATCAAAAGCTCGGTATTGCCGATGAATGTCTTCCGAAGAGCCTGTTCGTCGGCGACGGCGAGCGCACCGGTGCTGTCGTTGCCCGTGAAGAGGCTGATCTGGCATTCCAGCAGTTGAGCGAACTGCTACCGGTGCCAGGCATCGCCCACATCACGCCTATTCCGGAAGAGTTCCAGGTGTCGTTCCGCGTAGGTGTTGGGGTGCCGACATGGAGTCGAAATGCCCAACTTTCGCGCTCGGTAATTCGTTATATCGCGTCTGAGGAATCGAGGGACGCCATTGCGGAAAGTGGCCTCAAGTGCCTGATTGATGCATCAGATTGCGAATGGCTCGTTAGCAAATAGGGCCGAGCTGGTATTGGACGAAATGTGTTGCAAGAAAATAGGTGGGTCGAATTCGATCCATCACATCAAGGTCTACTAAGCATAGACCGCCAGGAGACATAGATGGCAAGTCTGTCGATAGAGAAGGACAAAAGCGTTACGCGGCTGACTGCGGCGACACGCATGAACTACGTGGAGTTCATCGATGAATCGCCGATGAACCCCGTGCTGTGGATTTTGCTCATCGGTTGTATGGTCGCGCAAATTCTGGATGGCTTCGAGAATCAAACGATCTCGTTTGCGCTTCCGCTGCTCTCCAAAGAGTTTGCCATCGATCATTTGCAGGCCGGCGTGATTGGCTCGGTGACGAATTTCGGGCTGTTTTGCGGCGCGCTGCTGGTCGCGCCGTGGGCGGACAAGATCGGCCGCAAACCGATCCTGCAATGGGCAATCTTTTTCTATGCGTTCGGTACTTTGCTCGCCGCACTTGCTCCGACGTATAACACGCTGCTTTGCGCCCGTTTTATCGCCGGCTTGGGCATGGCCGCCGAATTTCCGGCTGCGTTCGCACTGTTGTCTGAAATGGCACCGCGGCGGCTCCGCCATATTTTCGTTGGTTCCGGATCGATTGCGTATGCATCGGGCTGGACGGTGTGCGCGATCGTAGCGACACTGGTCATTCCGGCATTCGGTTGGCGTGCGCTTTTGTGGGTGGGTGTTCTGCCGGCATTGATGATCTTTTTCGTTCGTCGTTATATCCCGGAATCAGTGCGTTTTCTGCTCTCCCAAGGCCGCACGGAAGAGGCCGGTCTGATCGTTCGCCGACTTGCCGATTCATCGGGCTATCGCGAACTTGAACTCGTGCCGCCGCCTGCCGCGGCCAAGGCAGAAAAAGTTACCTGGCGAAGGCAATTTACGCTGCTGCGTCTTTCGGCCGTCACGATCGGGGCGCTCGCACTGTTCCAGCTTGCAAACAACGTGCAGGTGACCGGCGTTGGCCATTGGCTGCCGTCGATTTTCGTGAAGCAGGGTTTCACGCTGACCACGAGCTTCAGATTCACCATGATCGTGCTGGTCGCTACGCCGATCGGTCAAGTTCTCGGCATGTGGCTTCAGGACAGAATTCCGCGTAAGTGGGCAATCCTGTTGTTCTCGGCGCTGAGTGCAGTCTGCTTCGTTGGCTTTGGCCTGTCGTTCGAATATCGGGCACCAGTCCCGGTAATCCTCGGCTTTGACATCGGCTACTCGTTCTTCTCGGGCGCTGTGATGCCGGTCTTCTTTACGTTGAGCAATGAGTTGTACGACACGCGGATTCGCGCGCTCTCGGCTGCACTCATTCTCGCAGGCGCCCGTTGCGGTTCGATTACGGGGCCGCTCGTTCTGGGTTGGTTGCTGACGCTCGGAACGGAAATTCACCAGATCATCTACTACTTCTCGATGCCGCTGCTGGTTGCGGCAATCATCCTCCTGTTCGTGATCCGGGGTGATAGTCGCCAAAAGTCGCTCGATGATGTGCCCGTTGGACACTAAAAGAAAGGCGTTCAGGGAGGTCTTGCCGCGTCTGCGCAGCACTTTCCGGTTTTCCTTATAAACACAAGCTTGGAGACAAATAATGAATAAAGCCCTGATCGCCCTCTCGGCGGCGTCATTGGCGAGTACCGCTGCGATGGCCCAAAGCAGCGTGACGCTATATGGCATCGTGGATGCAGGTGTTCAATGGACGAATCACAACCTGACGAGTTCGGGCGGTGGTGCATCGACGTTCGCGGCGGAATCGGGCGGGGCTTCAACGTCGCGTTGGGGCATTATTGCTCGTGAGGACCTCGGCGGCGGTCTGGCGGCGGTTGTCAACCTCGAAAACGGATTCGACGCTACGAAAGGCACAGTCAACAACGGGGGGCGTCTTTTCGGTCGCTCTGCATTCGTCGGCCTGAAGTCCTCGACATACGGTCAATTGACATTCGGTCGTATCAAGACTGCGGTTTACGAATTCGGTGTTCTATATGACGCCGTGGGGCCTGCGACCTGGTCGGCTTCCGTTCTCGATTCGGCAATCGTAGGTCGTGCGGACAACTCGGTGAACTATGAGGGTAGCTTCGCAATTGGTGGCGGCAAGCTAGGAATCAAGAACCTGTACAGCTTCGGGTACGATTCGGTCGCGGGTGCGGGTCCAGTCGCTGGCGACTATAAGATCGGCAAGGAAGAAAGCCTGATGCTGACCTACGATTACGGCGCGGCGAACATCGGTCTGCTTTATGACGCACAGAACGGCAATACGGTGGCGGCACGGAACACACGAATCTCGCGTTATGGCGTGGGTGTCTCGTATGATTTCAAGCCGTTTCAACTCATCGCCGCATATCGTCTCTATACGCAGCGGGCGGCGGTCAATACTTCGGAAGCGCTCTACTGGCTGGCTACACGTTATCAGGCGACGCCATTCCTGAACATCAACGCGGCCGTTTATTACGTGGACGATCGCAACACGGGTCACGGGCAGCCGATTATGGTGTCTATCCTCGGAAGCTACCTGCTTTCCAAGCAAACGGACATCTATCTGAACGTGGCCATGGTCGCGAACAAGGCGAATAGCAGCCTCGGCCTTGCGGGGTACAACACCGTTACGGAGGGCGCATTGCAGACGGGTGCGATGATTGGTGTGAGACACCGCTTCTAATAGCGGGTAGCTCCGGTAACGCGTCCGGTCAGTAACGTCCGGACGTGTGAATCGAATTGC
Organism: Paraburkholderia sp. TE9906; assembly: GCF_056279605.1. Lineage (NCBI taxonomy): Bacteria > Pseudomonadati > Pseudomonadota > Betaproteobacteria > Burkholderiales > Burkholderiaceae > Paraburkholderia > Paraburkholderia sp. TE9906. Next base: position 232,604 of record NZ_JBWCCT010000009.1, on the reverse strand, counting down.
GGGTAAGGAGACGATAAATGGTTCGTGCGTTGAAATTCGCGTCAGTCATACTCTTCGGTATTGTCGGAGTCGCCTACGCACGGCAACCGGCTGATCCCGACGACGCTCTGAAGGAGCAGCTCGTTCAGGCGTACAAGGTACTAGTCCACGAGCATGTGCTCGACGGTTTCGGCCACGTCAGTGTGCGTTCAGCCAAAGACCCGAACATATTTCTAATGCCGCGTGCAATGCCGCCTTCGCTGGTCAGCAAGAACGATATTCTTGAAGTGCGCGTGTCTGACAGCCAGCCGGTCGATCCGCGTGGCCGCAAGCTCAATGGCGAGCGCTATATCCACGGCGAGATCTACAAGGCACACCCGAACGTGAACGCGGTGATTCACTCGCACTCGCAAGCGGTCATCCCGGTCAGTCTGACCGATATTCCGCTCAAGCCTGTGATCGCGCAAGCCGGCTTCTTGCCGCTGGAAACCAAAACGTTTGAAATTCGCGATGTCCGAGGCAAGGATGGCATGGGTATGCAAATCACGGACATGAAACGCGGTGCCGCACTAGCGAAAGCGCTCGGCAACGATCCCGTGATCTTGATGCGTGGTCACGGCGATACGATAGTGGGCCGCTCGATCGAGCAGGCCGTCGTGTTCGCAACCTACGTCGATGTCGATGCCCGCATGCAAACGCAAGCGATGCTTTTGTCGAAGAACATCGTCACGATGGACAAGGCGGAACTTTTCTCCGAAAAAGACTTCGATATCAACCGTCCGTGGCAGTACATGCTGTCCAAAACCATGACGCCCGGTGAAATCGCGAAGATCGATCATTCGCAATTCGGCCTCGAACAGACGCAGAAGAAGCAGTAATTTTCGAACACCTCTCCCACCGGAGCAGATACCGGTATGTCTTTGTTCGTGCACCAGGAATCCGATGCGTCGATCACCTTTATTGTGGTGTCCGCTGATTATGTCCTCCCGTCGAAAATGAAGATGCCGGCCGGGGCCGGAATATTTTCAGGCGGCTATGGAAGCGCGTCGCCTCGTTTTGCATGCCGACCGTGATTGTTATATCGGGTTCGGATGTTTCGACAAAGGAACCTAACTGAACATCTTTTCCAAAGAATCGAATAAGTGGCGGGCCAACGGATTGGGAGACGATCCGATATACATCTTGTAGGTAATGTCCGGTAATCGGGGAAGACCGTCGGCCTCGTCCAGGATCCGGAATTCAGGCCCCATGACTTCTTCCGAGCGTGCGGTCACGCCCATGCCGGCTAGCACAGCGGCGCGAATGCCAGGAAGACTAGGTGCGATGTATCTGATGCGGAAGTTAATGCCGGCGTCGTTAAGGTGATCGAGGGCTATCGTTCGGAGAAAACTCGGTTCGTCGGCGACGATGAGATCGAGAGGTTGAGTTCTGTCGAAGTGGTAACTATCGGAGCAAAACCAGACCATACGAGAGGTTCGCAAAATGATACGACGATACTCCGGGTGCTCCTTCGCCGAAATCGTCATGTTGATTTCGCCGCGTTTCATCGCTTGCATCAGAAATGCCGTCCGACGTACATCGATGGAAATTCGGATGTTGGGGAGAGTTTTGGAAAAGCGTTGTAACAAGTCGGGAAGGATCGAATCGGCGACGTCGGCGGGCGCGCCCAATCGAACCTCACCGGTAAGTGTCGATCCTGCGATGGCTGAGCACGCTTCATCGTTCAGTGCTAGCAGACGACGAGAGTATTCGAGCAGCTTTAAACCATCTTCCGTCAGTGTTTTCTTGCGTCCTGATTTATGGAACAAGGTTTTGTCAAGTTGCACTTCCAGTCGTTGCATCTGCTGCGTGACGGCTGACTGGGTCCTGTGTACCGATTCGGCGCCCGCGGCGAAAGAGTCCTGTTCAACGATGGCGACAAACGTCCGTAACAGCTCCAGATCTAGATTCATGACGCTCATTTTTTTGATCTCATAGCCTACCAGATAAAAGGGCTGGGCCCTCAGAGGCCGCAGGCATCGCCGGGAAATTGTAAACGAAGAATTTAAAAATACCTAACAGCGAAGCGCAGGGATGGCTGGAAATTAAATGAAATTGGGATTTTTTGCGCGCAAACTAATTACATTACTTTCGTTTTCTATGAGGCAAACCCTGATGAAATAAACTGTAGGTGGTTTGTAAATTCGGTGAACAAAATTTACTGAGGAGACGAAAGTTGGACGCGATAAAGTTAGCAGTACGGAGTGTAAAAAAGTCTTTTCGTGTCAGAGGGAAAAGTCGCGAAGAAGATATAGTTATCGATGTTCTTGGCGGCGTTGATTTCGGTGTCGAGCAGGGCGAGATAGTCTCTTTGATTGGGGAGAGCGGCTGCGGAAAAACCACGCTTCTGCGTATTATCCAGGGCCTGGTGAGGCAGGATGGCGGCGACGTCCTGATCGACGGTAAGCCCGTCACGCGACCGGGCCGTGATCGCGGTCTCGTATTCCAGCAAGCTAACTTGTTGCCGTGGCGTACGTCACGAAAAAATATTGAGTTCGGGATGGAGTTGAAGGGCGTTCCGAAGGAAGAGCGTCGGATTCAGGTCCAGGCGCTGCTCGAACTCGTTGGTCTCGGACACGCATCGGAGCAATATCCGAATCAGTTATCGGGCGGTATGCAGCAGCGTGTCGGTATTGCTCGTGCGCTTGCGATCGAGCCATCCATTCTATTGATGGATGAGCCATTCTCCGCGCTCGATGCACAAACCCGGGAAGTGCTTCAGTGTGAACTCCTGCGCATTCACGAGGAAACGCACACGACCGTGCTGTTTGTTACACACGATCTCGATGAAGCCATTTATCTATCGGACCGCGTGGTCACCCTTGCAGCTAAGCCGGGCCGCGTGCGAAAAGTGATCGAGATTCCATTTCAACATCCACGTCCACTTCTGCCGGAGTTACGCGGCGATCCCGTATTTCAGGCAATTCGCGCTGAAATTTGGTCTTCGATTCGAGGTCGAGAGGTTAAGCAATGATTCATCAAGAACAGGCAGAGCCGCAGATAGAACTGATGGAGGCTCCGAAGCGCAATTTCGATAAGTCGCAAATCATTCGCATCGTTTCCATTATCGCTGTCTTGATCGCGTGGGAATTTTTTGGGAGGCAGGTCAATCCGCTTTTCATGTCATATCCCACGGCGATCCTGGAGGCGGCGAGGACGCTAATTGCCAATGGCGAGTTGCTCGGTGCGATTCGAAGTAGCTTGACGACACTGTTGGTCGGTTTTGTTGGGGCATCGGTCATTGGTGCTGCGCTGGGCCTGCTGATCGGCCGCTACCGTTATTTCGACGCCGCGACTGACTGGTTCGTCAATGCGCTGTATGCCACGCCGTTGGTCGCGCTTATCCCGCTCGTCGTGCTCTGGTTTGGCCTCGGCGACGCGGCGAAACTCTTCATTGTGACGCTGATGGCCATGTTCCCAGTGCTGATGAACACCGCGGTGGGCGTGCGTAACGTGCCGCGGGCGCTGATTGATGTCAGTACTGCGTTTGCCGCCAACGAACGGCAAGTGTTCCTCAAAATCATCTTGCCGGCGTCGGCACCTTACATGATGACGGGGCTTCGGCTAGGAATCGGCCGTGCAATTATCGCCATGGTGGTTGCAGAGTTTTTTACGTCTTTGACTGGATTGGGCGCACTGATCGTTAAGTATGGCAACCAGTACGACACGGCATCCATGTTTGTGCCGATCCTCGTGTTGATGCTTTTGGGTGTCGGTCTTACCTCGATCGTTCGACGAATGGAAGAGGCACTTGCCCCTTGGCGCAAGGATGGCGAGTAACGACGTCGACTATTCAACGGTTAAGCCATCGGGCAATTCGTGGGGAGACAACATTGCAAAAGCATAATCGAGCGTTTTTGAAGATGGGTGCGGGAGTCATTGCATCCATCGTCATCGGCATTTCATCGATGTCTGCCTCGGCGGGCGAAGGGATGGCGACGGTACGCTACGCCATTCCGTCTTACGGTGCTGCTTTTTGGCCCAACTATGTGGCCGACAAGAAGGACTTTTACAGCCAACAGAGTCTGGATGTGAAGACGATGCAGATCGATCCGAACATCACGGTTACATCGCTGATCGGCGGTTCGATCGATATCGCATTTGCCGATTCCACACAGCTGGTCTATGCGATTCAGAAGAAGTCGGATCTGGTTGCGGTGGGTCTCAGTACGGATAGACATCCTTATAGTCTGATCGGCGGTCAACACATCACATCGATCTCTCAATTGAAAGGAAAAAAGATCGGAGCCGTATCCGAGATCGACGTCTTTACCTATGTGACCAAAAAGATGTTGCGCAATGGCGGCCTCGATCCGGACAAGGATGTGCAGTGGGTGATCGGGGGCAATCAGAATCGCCGCATGGCTGCCATGACCGCAGGTCTGATTGATGCGGGCTTGTTCACGCCGCCGTCGGACTCGCGCTTGGCCGGTCAAGGTTTTCACCGGCTCGCTTTTGCGCCCGATCTGTTTCCTCACCTGATGCTGAGCACGCAGACGGTTCGGCGCGATTGGGCAGAAAAGAATGGCGATGTCCTGCGCCGTATGCTGCGTGCACAGGTCAATGCGCTGCACTGGCTGTACGATCCTGCGAACGCAACCGAAGCACAGCGCATTCTGATGAACGCGACGGGCGCGAAGCAGTCGGATGCCCAGGAAGCGTACGACGCATTCGTCAAGCCGCACGCGTGGCTGGATGGATGCGTGCACCGCGAAGGATTGGTAACGGTGGTAAAGATGCTCCGGGAGATGAAGCAACTGCCCACGCTCACGGAAGCGGATGTGCCGAAATTTTCGGATCCGGCGTGGTGTCCGAAATAGCGGAGGAATTGCGTAAGAGAAAAAGATTTAAGGCGTCTGAGTACCGAAGGGCCGGGTTCTATATTGCACAGGACTCGGCCCTTTGCGTACGCCGAAAATGCCTGGATGCTAAACCTCCGCGGAGGCTGTATCAACTTGACGAGTTCAAGACGTAGACCTGGATGGGGTCGTCTCAGAATTCGGAAAAAATCGTACGCTAGCAGTTGCCGGCATGGCTGGTCGCTCGTCCGTTCAATGCTTTCTCGTCATCGTTCTAGCGCCCGGTAAAGCGTGGCCCGATGGACCCCAAGCAGGCGGGCAACCTCAGCTACAGGCTTTCCGTCTTGCTCGATAAGCTGGCGCGCGTGGACGATACGTCCAGCATCAAGTGTTGGAGTTGGGCCAAAGCGCACGCCGCGCGCTTTGGCGGCAACCCGTCGGGCGCTGGTACGTTCCACGATCAGGGAGCGCTCGAAATCCGCTATACCGGCGAACACGGTGAGGACCATGCGACCGGCCGGGGTGGTCGTGTCTGCCCACGGTTCAGCCAGCGATCGCAGACCCGCCCCGGCGTCCTTGATACGTTCCGCGATGTCCAGCAGGTCGCGCGTAGACCGGGCCAACCGATCAAGGCGGGTGACCGTCACCACGTCGCTGGCGCGGAGATGCTCAAGCAGACGGCCAAGCTCGGGCCTGTCGCGTTTCGCGCCACTGACCTTTTCTTCGAAGATCCGTGTGCAGCCGGCCTCGCGTAATGTGCTTCGCTGCTAGGCGAGTTTGAGCAGGGTGGTGAGGGCCGTGCCGCATACGGCGAGGCACTGATCACGCGTCTGGGCGCCGACCTGTCGCAGCGGGTCGGCCGTGGTTTCGGCTGGCGCAATCTTGCGCAAATGCGGGCCTTTTACCTTGCCTGGCCGACTGAACAGATTTTGTAGACGCTGTCTGCAAAATCGCCGTCTTCCCGGATTGTCCCGGCGCCGTCTGCAATTTCCGCCGGACTTCCGCATTCCGGGCCCCCTGCGCGAAACGGTCCCGAACCGGGTGCCGTCGCGCAGGCTTTTCCTTTGTCCTGGTCGGCCTATGTGCGCCTGCTTTCAGTGAAGACGGCGGCCTTTCGTGCCTTCTATGAAGCCGAAGCGCTGCGCGAAGGCTGGTCGGTGCGCCAGCTGGACCGCCAGATCAGCAGTCAGCTTTACGAACGCCTGGCGCTGTCGCGGAACAAGGCGGCCCTGCTCAGGAAAGCCGCGGATGTCCAGCCGGGTGATCGCCTCACGCCAGAAGAGGCGATTCGCGACCCGTTCGTACTCGAGTTTCTCGACATCAAGGACGAGTACTCGGAGTCGGATCTTGAGGAGGCGTTGATCCAGCATCTGGCGGATTTCCTGCTGGAGCTCGGCGACGACTTCGCTTTTATTGGCCTGCAGCGCCACCTGAGAATCGACGACACGTGGTTCAGGGTCGATCTGGTGTTTTTCCATCGACGTTTGAGATGCCTGGTCATCATCGATCTCAAGGTCGGTCGCTTCAGTTATGCGGATGCCGGGCAGATGCATCTCTATCTGAACTACGCACGCGAGCACTGGATGAAGCCTGGGGAGAATCCACCGGTCGGTCTGATCCTTTGCGCCGAAAAAGGAGCGGCTGAAGCACACTACGCGCTGGACAACCTGCCGAACAAGATTCTCGCTGCGGAATACCAGACGGTGCTCCCAGACGAGGCGACAATCGTACATGAACTGGAGCGCACGACGGCGGAACTGCAGAGGCGTACCGGGGCTTCGTCAAGTTTGAAATGACGGGATGAGAGCGAATACGAAGTTATTCATGCCTTTGGCTAGAGGCCCGTCTTCTATCCGCTCGAAGAACGGGTGGCCTCGTTACCGTTGCGGATCAACCGCGTTGCGATACATGGATGGCGAGGTTGCGCGACGCCACCGCGCCCAAGTTAGAAACTCAGGGTTTCGTGTGCCTTGACGATGTCGCCGGCCACCGTCTCGATCTGTTCGCGTTTGAGCATGGCCTTTGAGCGTAGCAGCTGATACGCATCCTCTTCAGACATGCCGCGCGAGTCCATTACGATCCGCGTGGCCTGCTGGATCACCCGACCTTTCGCCTGCTTCTGCTCGAGCCGCTCGATGTATCGCTCACGTGCGCGGGATGCCTTGAATTGCGTGAGCGCGACAGCGATGGCGGTCAATAAGCCAAACGAGCGGACCGGCGACGGGATCGTAGCGAACGCATTCAATCGCAGCACCGCTTCGATGGTGATCGGATTTTCGTAGGTCACGACGGGAATCACCGGCGGCGACATGCTGCTTCCGAGCCACGGATAGTCGACCGACAGCGCCTCGGGACGCATTGCCATGACGACGAGGCCGGTGTCGGAAGGCAAGCTGTCGAGGCGCGGCCAGCATACCTGCACGTCACAGCCGATGCGCTGAAGCTGCGCGAGCAACTCTTCGCCATCCTGATCCTGCGGATGAATCACAACGACTTTTAGCGAACGCAGGTCGCGCAGGATCGCCGGCGTCTGCGCGGTCCGCTTCATCGAACCGCTCCCGCGCGTGCGAGTTCAGGATGCACTTGCGCGGTCCACGCCGGCGTGCTGTGAGAGACGACGTAGGGGTCCGCCTTCACGCGTTCAGGCGCGCGTCCGATTATGTCGAAGCGGCCATGCGCGTCGACCCGGCCGATCAACGGATGCAGGTATGTATGGTTATTGTGCTCGTCGATACGCACGCGGCCTTGCGGCGCGTCGAACTCGAGTCCGGGCAACACTCGCAGCAACAGCGTCGGGTCGTCGGAGCCGACGCGGCGGATCGCATCCGCGAGCAGATGCATCTGGAAATAGGAGGCTTCCCAGCACATGTTGGTCGGCTGATCATCGCCGAAGCGGGCTTGATAGCGGGCGACGGCGTCGTGGTTCGCTGCTGTATCGACACTCTGGAAGTACGCGGCCGAGGTGATGTGTCCTTGTGCGAGGTCGCTTCCCATGACCGCGATTTCGGCTTCACTGGTCATGTGGCTGGCGATAGGCGTGCGGTACGGATCGAGCCCGACCTGCGCGAACGCGCGGTACAGATGCGGAATGCCTTCACCGACTACGGTGGAGAAAATGAAGTCAGGTGCCAGTTGCTTGATCCGCTTTGCGACGCGCAGATAACTCTCCCACGGTGCATCGAGCGACAGATAGGTTTCGTCCACCTTTTCTCCGCCGCGTTCGAGGATCAGATCGCTCATCACCCGATTCGATTCGTATGGGCACACATAGTCTGAACCGATCATGCTCACGCGTGAGCCGAACTGCGTGAGCATGAACCCGGCGAGCGGCAGTGTGTTCTGATTCGGTGCCGCACCCGTATAGATGACATTACGGCTGTATTCGAAGCCTTCATACGGCGTCGCATAGAACAGCAGCGCATTGTGCCGTTCGACAATCGGAATGACCGCCTTGCGCGTGCTGGACATATAACAGCCGACGATGACCCGAACCCGGTGTTCGAGGATCAGTTGTTCGGCGAGGTCGGCATAACGCCGCGGCTGACATTGCGGATCCAGACAGACGAGCTCGATCTCGCGGCCCGACACCCCGCCTGCGCGATTGATTTCCTCCACCGCAAGCATGGTGGCTTGCAGTTGAGTGAGTTCCGCGGCTGCGGTCACGCCTGAGCGTGAGTAGAGCACGCCAATTCTGATTGGGTCCGAGGTGTGGTCGGCATCAATACGGGTCATTCGTCAGAACCGATGGTCACTACGTTTGGGAAGTGCGCTGTTTGTGCACGCGGCACGCGGCTGGTGCGTATGCGCACTGTCTTTGTGCGGTGCTGAGCCAGTCAGCCGCGTAGACTGCGTTATTTATGATGCCCTCCGCTTTGACAGAAACGCAACTGATCAATTTGCATGCGCTCGCAAAAGGGTTTTGTGGCGCGCATCACGACTGACTGCAAAATCTGGCATGGCCATTGCATAGAGAGATGCGCTGACTCGCCGAGTATCACGGGGGTCTATAGCATCCATTTTGCTGTTCGAGACAAAGGCGTCTTGAGCGGCACCGGCCAAAAAAGCCCGAAACCAGCTTGTCTGGTTTCGGGCTTTTTGCGTTTGCGATTTCTAATCCATGTCGGAGTGAAGCAAATGAAAAGACGTACCTTCCTGTCGGCAGTCGGCTCCGGATTGGTGAGCGCCGCGGGCACTGCGCTACCCAAGGCTGCGTTTGCCGCGGGAGCCAGCGATCCGATCAAGCTCGGCTTGCTGTTTTCGCAATCGGGCACGATGGCCAACGGCGAGTCGCTGCTAAAAGATACGGCACTGATGACGATCGATCAGATCAACGCCAAAGGCGGCGTGCTCGGGCGCAAGCTTCAGGGGGTCGTCGTCGATCCGGCGTCGGATTGGCCGATGTATGCGCAGCTCTCGAAGCAACTGCTCCTGCGCGACAAATGCGCCGCGCTGTTCGGCTGCTGGACGTCGGTGTCGCGCAAGTCGGTGTTGCCGGTGGTCGAGTCGCAGGACAGTCTGCTGTTCTATCCGCTTCATTTCGAAGGCGAAGAGCAATCGAAGAACGTCGTCTATCTGAACTCGCCGCCGAGCAGCTCAGTGCTCCCGGCGATCGATTACCTGATGAGCGAGCAGGGCGGCGGCGCCAGGCGCTTCTATATGATCGGCAGCGACTACGTCTGGCCACGCACGATCAACAAGATGCTCAAGGGCTATCTGAAGACCAAGAACATTTCTGAGTCGGCATGGCGCGAACACTACGTTCCATTCGGGCAGTCGAACTTCCAGACCATCGTGCGCGACATCAAGGACTTCGCCGCGCAACCGGGCGGCCAGGCCATCGTCGTGATGACGGTTGTCGGAGATTCGATTCCGGCGATGTTCAAGGAAGCGATCAATCAGGGCGTGCGCGCAACCGATATTCCGATCCTTGGCCTCGATGTGGTCGACAGCGATCTGGAAGGTCTCGATACGAAGCCGCTGGTCGGCCACCTCAGCTGCTGGTGCTACTTCCAGAACGTCGTTACGCCGCAGAACACCCAATTCAAGAGCGACTGGAAGAACTACGTCAGCGCCCATAACCTGAAGCATCGCCCCGACATGGTGATCGACCCCATGGTGTCGACTTATCTCGGCATCAATCTGTGGGCGCAGGCTGTGGCGAAAGCGCAGTCCACCAGCACGGACGCTGTGCGCAAGGCGCTCGCGGGTCAATCGATGGTCGATCCGGCGGGTTACACGGTGAAGATGGACGCTTCCACGCAGTACTTGTGGCGCGGCGACATGATCGGCTCGATCAACGCGACCCAGGGCTTCGACATTATGTGGAAGTCCAAGGACATCGAGAAGCCGGTGCCATTCAGCCCGTTCATCGGCAAGGCTTGACAGCCCCTGTCGAATAGTCAGGCAGTGGTGGGATCGGCATACGCAGGCATGCCGATCCCCGTAGCAGGATCGAATGGAAACACCCATGATCAATTTCAGGCAGATCTTTTTCGCGATCGCTTGTCTGGCGCTTGTCTGGGCCACTACGGCAAGCGCAGCGCCGGCCCGCGCCGCGATGCTCACGTCGTTCTGCGCGGCCAACGGCGATAAGGCCGCTGCACTGGAGCAACTCGTCGAAGCTGGCGTGTCGGACGATGCGCGTGAGCGTGCGTGGGCGCGTCAGGTCGTCGATGCGATTCGTAACGGCGCGCTGGTGTGCGGCGCAGACGGCCAGACGACGCTGCAGGGAAACCCCGCGCTCGACGCCGCGACCCTTCAGCCGCGCGCTAACGCGCTGGCGGATTCGCCCTATGTGCCGAGCATCGTGATGATGCGCAGGCTCGCGGTGGCGTCGGCGGAAATGGACCTCTTCTCGCCGCAGCAGGACACTCGCGCGACGGCTGCGCGGCAAGTCGACAAGTTCTTTGCGTTGCTCGATCCCGCTGTTGTCGCCCGTGCGGTCAAGGCGCAGCACGACCCGGATATCGCGACCGTTCTCACGCTGGCTCTGGCTAAACGCGGGCTGAACAGCAATGTGAAGGCCGACCGTCTGGCGGCGATCAAGGCCGTCGCCGAGGTGCCGAGCGAAACCGCGCGCACCGCGCTGGCGAACTTTGCGGCGCAGGATTCCGTGCGCTCGGATCCGGATGTGCTGGCCGCAGTGCAGGACGCGATTCGCCATATGGACACGTGGCTGTCGCTCGGCAAGGGCTTGTCGATTCTGTTTAGCGGCTTGAGCTACGCCGGCGTGTTGTTGCTGACGGCGCTCGGCCTGTCGATCGTGTTCGGCCTGATGGGCGTGATCAATCTCGCGCATGGCGAATTCATCATGATCGGCGCGTACGCGACGTACCTCGTCGAACGTTTCATGCAGGCCTATCTGCCGGGCTGGTTCGACGCCTACATTTTCGTTGCGATTCCCGCGGCGTTCATGATCTGCGCAGCGTGCGGCATGTTGCTCGAATTCTTCGTCATCCGGTTTCTGTATCGCCGGCCGCTGGAGACCCTGCTCGCCACCTGGGCGGTCAGCATCGCGTTGATCAAGCTGGTTCAGGTGCTATTTGGCTCGCAGAACGTCGAGTTCATCACGCCCGGCTTTCTCAACGGCGGCATGCAGGTCGCGCCCGGCTTTTTCGTGACCTATAACCGCGTGTTTGCAATCGTGCTCGCCGTGTTGATTTTCCTCGCAACCTTTGCCGTGGTCCGCTTCACGAAGCTCGGATTGCTGATGCGCGCCACCACGCAGCTGCGCGACATGGCGCGCTGCCTCGGCGTGCCCGCCGAGCGCGTCGATCGCATCGCGTTCGGCCTGGGCGCTGGCCTCGCGGGACTGGCCGGCGTGGTGTTGACGCAGATCGCCAGCGTCAATCCGTCGATGGGCGCGGGCTTCGTCGTCGACTCATTCATGGTGGTGGTATTAGGCGGTGCGGGCAGTCTCGCCGGGACAGTCGTCTCGTCGCTCGCGCTCGGCGAAATCAACCAGTTTATCGAGCCGTTCTACGGAGCGGTTGCCGCCAAGGTCGCCGTGCTTCTGCTCATCGTGCTGATTATCCAGAAGCGCCCGCAAGGACTCTTTGCATTGAAGACCCGCGTATGAACACGTTTCCCGATCCGCGTACCAGCAGGAGATTCACCCTGTCGGCATTCGCAACGAAATGGATGGGCCAGACCGTGGAGGTCGGCATCGTTCCGATGCTGGTCCTGGTGGCGCTCTATCTGCCTTTTGCCTATTTTGTGATTCCGGAGTCGAATGCGCTGCATCTGTCGTTGTTCGGCATCAACCTGATCGGACAGATCATGTGTTTCGCGCTGCTCGCGCTGGCGCTCGATCTGGTCTGGGGCTATGCGGGCATCCTGAGCCTCGGGCACGGTATCTTCTTCGGCATAGGCGGCTATATGATGGCCATCTATCTGTTGAACGGCGCCTATGCTGAGACGCACGTATTGCCGGACTTCATGCAATACATGGGCGCGCACGAGTTTCCCGCCGCATGGACGATGCTCTCGCGGCTCGACGTGACAATCCTCGTCACGATCGTCGTCACCGTGCTGGTTGCAGGCGCGTTCGGCTTCGTCACGTTCCGCTCGCGCATCAACGGCGTGTATCTGTCGATCATCACGCAGGCGCTCACGTATGCGCTGATGCTGCTGTTGTTCATCAACGACGTCGGCCTCGGCGGCAACAACGGCATGACCGGATTCACGAGTCTCGCGGGCCGCAAGCTTGCCGATACGTCCACGCAGATCGGCCTCGCGGTATGTTCGTGCCTGCTGCTGGTGGCGGCCTATTGCGGCTTGCGGTTTCTCGCGCGCTCCAGTTTCGGCCGGGCGCTAATCGCGGTGCGCGACGACGAAGCGCGGATGCGCTTCCTGGGCTACCGCACGCATACGCTGAAGCTTTTCGCATGGTGTCTCTCGGCGGTCCTCGCCGCGTTTGCCGGAATGCTGTACGTGCCGCAGGTCGGCATCGTCAACCCGACTATCGTTTCGCCGCAACTGTCCGTCGAGATTGCCGTGTGGGTGGCCATCGGCGGGCGCGGCACCCTGATCGGCGCAATCGTCGGCGCGATCGTGGTCAACGGACTCAAGTTCTGGCTGACCGCGCAACTGCCGGCGGTGTGGCCGTTCATTCTTGCCGCCGTCACGCTCGTGATCGTCGTCTATTTCAGCAACGGCGTGTGGGGCACGCTCAAGGCCGCCGCCAGCGAAAGCAAGGGAGGTGGCCAATGACCACCCCGCAACGGGCTACGGCCATCTATATCAGCGGCCTGTCTGTCACGTTTTCCGGCTTCGCGGCGATCACCAATCTGTCGATGGAGTTCCGTTACGGCGAGATCCGCGCCATCATCGGTCCGAATGGTGCGGGCAAGACGACCTTGATGGACGTCATCACGGGCAAGACCCGCCCGGCCCGCGGCGAGGTCTTTCTGAACAAGGTCACGAACCTCGCGACGCTCGACGAAACGTCCATCGCGCGCCTGGGCATCGGCCGCAAGTTCCAGAAGCCGAGCGTGTTCGAGGCGTTGCGGGTTCGCGAAAACCTCGAACTCGCGATTCGCAACGGTCGCGGATATGCGGCGATGGTTCGCTCGCGCCTCGGTGCACAACAGAACCGGCGCATCGACGAAGTGCTCGAGACGATCGGTCTCGCCTACGAAGGGCAGCGGATGGCCGGCACGCTCTCGCACGGTCAGAAGCAGTGGCTCGAAATCGGCATGCTGCTCGTCGCCGATCCGCAAGTGATCCTGCTCGACGAACCGGTTGCCGGCATGACCGACCACGAAACCGCGCGTACCGCCGAATTGATCGCGCGGCTCAAGTCGCCCGAGCGGGCGGTCGTGGTGATCGAGCACGACATGGATTTTGTCGGCGAGATCGCGGACCTCGTCAGCGTGTTGCATGAGGGGCAGCTGCTCGGTGAGGGATCGATGGAGAGCGTGCGCAACGATCCACGCGTGATTCAGGTTTATCTCGGACGGTGAACATGCTGAAGATTTCCGCACTCAATCAGTTTTACGGCAGCAGCCACACGTTGCGCGACGTGTCGCTGAACGTGGCCGAAGGCGCCTGCACCGTCGTGCTCGGCCGTAACGGTGTGGGCAAGACGACCTTGCTGAAGTGCCTCGTCGGGTTGCTGCCGGTCAAAGGTGGCGAAATCGAACTGGCGGGCCAGCCGCTGACGCGCACGCCGTCGCATCGACGCGCGCTCGCGGGCCTTGGCTACGTACCGCAAGGACGCGAGATCTTTCCGCGACTCAGTGTCGAGGAAAACCTGCGCATCGGCGCCTACACGGGTGAGCGCAATCAGACCGCCAACGGCAAGCAATTTTCCTTCGACGACGTCTTTCATACCTTTCCTGTGCTGAAGACGATGCGCCGGCGCATTGCGGGCAATCTGTCGGGCGGACAGCAACAGCAGCTTGCGATCGGCCGTGCGCTTCTGACCAATCCAAAGCTGCTGATTCTCGACGAACCGACAGAGGGCATCCAGCCGTCGATCGTGATGGAGATCGAAGCGGTGATCCGTTCGCTGAAAGGATCGCTGTCGATCCTGCTGGTAGAGCAGTTTTTCGATTTCGCGCAGGCGGTAGCCGACGACTATGTCGTGCTGGTGCGCGGGCAAGTCGTGTCGGCGGGTTCTGGGGATCAGATGGAAACCAACAACGTCAGAGCGCTAATTTCAGTGTGATGCGGCGCCGGCGTTGCACACATTCACTTCGACAACCCACCTATGAGCGGAAACACCATGATGACATGGCTCGAACAATCGATCATGCACACGCGCGGCGTCGCACGCGGCCAGGTCCGCGAGACGCATGAACTCAGCGAAGCCCGTCAGGGCACATTCCACTACACCGTCGGACCGTACTCGGCGCCGGTGATGAATATCGCGCCGGGCGACCGGGTCGTGGTTCAGACACGCGATGCATTCGACGGCAAGATCCTCACGGAACAGGATCTGCCGAGTCAGAAATTGCGGGTACCGTTCCTGAATCCGCAAAGCGGCCCGATCATGATCGAAGGCGCCGAGAAGGGGGACGTGGTTGCGGTGTACATCGAATCGATGTTGCCGCGCGGCGACAATCCGCGCGGCACCTGCTGCCTGATTCCGCGCTTCGGCGCGCTGACCGGCACGGACTACACCGCAACGCTCAATGAGCCGCTGCCCGAGATCACCCGCAAGATCGACGTGGACGAAGAAGGCGTCTACTGGAGCAAGCGCGTCACGCTGCCGTACAAGCCGCATATCGGCACGCTGAGCCTGTCGCCGGAAATCGACTCGATCAATTCGCTCACCCCGGACAACCATGGCGGAAATATGGACGTGCCCGACATGGGCCCGGGCAGCATCACCTATTTGCCGGTACGGTCTGCCGGTGCGCGGCTCTTTATCGGCGACGCTCACGCCTGCCAGGGCGACGGCGAAGTGTGTGGCACCGCTGTCGAATTCTCCAGCACAACCACGATCCACGTCGATCTGATCAAGGGCTGGCACATCGAATGGCCTCGCCTCGAAACCGATGAGCTGCTGATGGCGATTGGCAGCGCGCGCCCGCTTGAAGACGCGACGCGCATCGCGTACCACGAACTGGTGCTGTGGATGGAAAAGGAATACGGCTTCGACCGCTGGGATGCCTACATGATGCTCAGTCAGTGCGGCAAGGTGCGGCTGGGCAATTTCGTCGATCCGAAATATTCGGTCGGCGCGGCGATCAGCAAGAAATATCTCGCACCGGCTTCCTGAGGAGACACCACCATGGATCTGAAACTCAAAGGTTTGAAGGCACTCGTCACCGGCGGCACCAAGGGTATCGGCCGCGCGATCGCGCAAACGCTGGCAGCCGAAGGCGCGGACATCGCGCTCTGCGCGCGTGACGGCGCCGCCGTCGAACAGACGGTGGCCGGCATCGTGCAGATTACGCGCGGTGCGGTCAAGGTATGCGGCGCCTCGGTCGACGTTTCGAACGGTCCGGCGTTGCAGGTCTGGACGCGCGACGCCGCCGCGCAACTGGGCGGCATCGACATCGTGGTCGCCAATGTGAGCGCGCTTTCGATCGGCAACGACCTCGAATCATGGCGCAAGGAATTCGAAACCGACCTGATGGGCACGGTCAACCTGGTCGACGCCGCGCTGCCGTTTCTGGAAGCGAGCAAGGCCGCCTCGATTATCGCGATATCGAGCGTGTCCGGCCGTGAAATCGACTTTGCCGCCGGCCCTTACGGGACCTTCAAGGCGGCGCTGATCCACTACATGCAAGGCCTCGCGTACCACCTCGCGCCGAAGGGCATTCGCGCGAACGCCGTGTCGCCGGGCAACGTCTATTTCGAAGGCGGCGTGTGGGATCACATCGAACACAACGATCCGAAGCTGTTCGCGGAAGCACTCGCGTTGAATCCCAGCGGACGCATGGCGCGACCGCAGGAGATCGCGAACGCGGTCGCGTTCGTCGCGAGTCCGGCGGCGAGCTTCGTGAGCGGGGCGAATCTTGTAGTGGATGGCGCGCTTACGCGCGGGGTGCAGCTCTAAGTGCGGCGAAGCTGCGTCACTTGAGTTGATTCGAAAGAAACCAAGGAGTCTTGACGATAATGAAAAGAATTGCTTCCCTTCTGACCGCTGGCCGCTCAGGCGGCGCGGCGGCCGCCCTGCTGGTATCGCTTTCGATGGCGAGCCACGCGGCGATGGGCGCCGATCCGATCAGGATCGGCGTGCCCGTGGGTCTGAGCGGCGCGAATAGCGTGGTTGCTCCGTCGGTGGTTCAGGCGGCGCAACTGGCTGTCGACGAGATCAATGCGAAAGGCGGCATTCTGGGACGCCAGGTCAGCCTGGAAGTGGCCGATGACGGCAGCGGCGCGGCCGGCGCACAAAAGGCGTTCGATTCGCTGATCTTCGAAAAGAAGGTCAACGCGCTCATCTCGATGGAAACGAGTGCCGCGCGCAACGCAGGCCTGCCGATCGTGACGCGCGGCAAGGTGCCGTTCATCTATACGTCGTTTTATGAAGGCCGCTCCTGCAACCGATACATGTACGTCGATGCATGGGTGCCCGACCAGCAGGTCGCGCCGATCGTCGATTACTTCATGAAGCAGCAGAAGGCGAAGACGTTCTTTCTGATCGGCAGCGACTACGCGTTCGGTCGCGGCATGCTCGACTTCACGAAGACCTACATCGAGAAGCACGGCGGCAAGGTAGTCGGCAACGAGTATCTGCCGATGGACGGTTCCGACTGGACATCGATCATCAGCAAGCTGCAGGCGGCCAGGCCCGACGCGATCATCACCTCGACCGCGGGCGGTGCGCCGAACGTCACTCTCACCAAGCAACTGCGTGCGGCGGGTGTGAAGGTTCCGTACGGTAATCTCGCCGTCGACGAGGGCACCGCCAAAAGCATGGGCGCGGACGCGCAGGGCATCTACATCTCCGGTTCGTATGTGACCAACATCGATACGCCGGCGAACCAGACGTTCCTTGCCGCGATGAAAAAACGCTTCGGCGCGGATCTGAAGACGCCGAACGATCTGTCGGTGCCGGAGTACGAGGCGATCTACCTGTACAAGGCCGCGGTGGACAAAGCCGGTTCGGTCGACACGGCGAAGGTGATTCCGGCGCTCGCCCAGGTTTCGTTCGACGGCCCGCGTGGCCGGATCCAGATGAACAAGCAGCGTCATACGCCGCTCACGATGTATCTGGGTCAGGTGCAGTCGGACGGTTCGGTGAAGGTGATCGAATCTTTCCGCAACGTCGATCCGGGGGCGCAGTGTCCGGCCTTGAATTAAGCCGTGCTAGGGAGTCCCGGCCATGTTGAATCTCGGGCTTGATGTCGTCACCACGGCGGCCATCCTGTTCATCGTTTCGGCGGGGTTGTTGATGGTCTTCGGCGTGATGAAGATCATCAACTTCTCGCATGGCGCGTTTCTGACGACGGGCGGCTATGCGAGCGTGCTCGTCGAGCACGCCGGTCTGAACTGGTGGTGGGGCGTGCCCTGCGCGCTCCTGATCGGCTTCGTGGCGGGGATGGCCGTCGAGCGGTTCATCGTTCGTCCGCTGTACGCGCGCCCGCTCGACGCGATTCTGGCGACCTGGGGGCTGGGCATCATCGTCGGCCAGCTTATCACGCTGGCGTTCGGCCGCGGCGTGCAGATGGTGGCCAGTCCGGTGGACGGCGCGATCTCGCTCGCCGGTACTCAGTACTCGGCCTACCGGCTGATTCTGGTCGGCGTGGCCGTGCTGGTTGCGCTCGCGCTCGGCTGGCTGCTCAACGGCACCCGGCTCGGCTTGCAGACCCGCGCGGTGATCATGAACGAAGCCCTCGCACGCGGGCTCGGCATCAGCAGTTCGCGGGTGCGCTTCATGACCTTCTGCACCGGCGCGGCGCTGGCGTCGGCCGCCGGCTGTCTGATTACGCCGCTTGCGAGCGTCGATCCGAATATGGGCGTGCCGTGGATCGTCGGCGCGTTCATGCTGGTGCTGGTGTCCGGTTCTTCGCTGGTCAGTCTTGCGGTGGCGAGCGTGGTGCTCGGCGGCGCGCAGGTGCTGGTCAGCACCTTCGTCAATCCCGTGCTCGGCGGTCTGACCATCGCGGTATTGGCAGCTTTGTTGTTACGCGTTAGACCGGAGGGCTTCGCACGTGGCTGATCCCGCTTCCACCCTGTCGTTTCGCACCGCGGCGGCGTCGCCATGGAAGGGGCCGGCAGTGCTCGGCGTCGTTGCGCTCGTCGTTCTGGCCATATGCAGCGTCACGTTGCCGACCTTCCTCGTCAACAACCTGATTCGCGCGTTTCTGTATGCGGCAGTCGCGTTGACCGTCGATCTGTTGTGGGGGTATACCGGCATCCTCACATTTGGGCAGTCGGCGTTCTTCGGCATCGGCGCTTACGCGGCCGGTCTGATTTTCACGCATGCGGGCTTTTCGTTTCCGCTTGCGGCGGCGGCCCTCGCCGCGGGCGTCGCCGCAGCATGGATCGTGTCGCGCGCGATTGGCTGGCTGGCGTTTTACCACGGCGCATCGCCGCTCTATGCCTCGGTTGTCACGCTCGTATTGCCGATCGTGCTGGTTCAGTGCATCTATTCGGGCGGCGAGTTTACCGGATCGAGTAGCGGCCTGTCCGGCTTCGATAGCTTCGATATTCCGCTCGAAGCCTGGTTCTTCATCGCGGGCGCCTTGCTGGTTTTGCTGGCCGTGGTGGCGTGGATGTTCGTGCGCAGCGATGCGGGGCAACTCCTGGTCGCCATCCGCGAAAACGAAGCGCGGTGCGAGTATCTCGGCATCGATGTGTCGCGCTACAAGGCGCGGCTGATGGACACGTGCGCGGTCATCGCCGCGTTCGCGGGCTTTCTGTTTGCGTGCGTGCAGATGGTGGTGGCGCCGGAATACGCCGGCTTTGTGTTCGGCACCGAGCTGGTCATCTGGGTCGCGCTCGGCGGGCGTGGATCGCTGTTCGGGCCCATTGTCGGCGCCATGCTGATCGACGTCGGCAGTGCCTATCTCAGCGGCAATCTGCCTTATGTCTGGACGCTGCTGGTGGGTGTGGCGTTCGTGGTCGTGATCGTGGCGATGCCGCGCGGGCTCGCGCCGCTCGTAGCCGGCGCAGCGCGCCAGGCGTTGCCGCGCCGCCGCCGAGCGGCGCCAGCACCGGTGACGCTGGTTGCAGCGCCGCCGCGCGCTGAGGGCATGGGGGACGACAGCCGTGTGGCGCTATCGATCAAGCAGGTGCGCAGGCATTTCGGCAGCCTCAAGGTGCTTGACGACATCAGCTTCGACGCGCGTGCCGGAGAGCTGCTCAGTCTGATCGGACCGAACGGCGCGGGCAAGAGCACGCTGATGCGCTGCATTGCGGACGGCGCGGAACGCTCGGGCGGCACGGTCGAGATCGGCGGCAAGGAGATCCGCACGCTCGCCCCGTACGACTGTGTGGCGCTTGGCGTCGGCCGCAAATTTCAGACCGCGACGGTGTTCGAATCGCTAAGCGTCGGTGAGGCGTTGCGCGTGGCGCGCTATCGGGTGGCGCCGCCGTCGAAATGGCAGCGCGACCCGGTGCTCGCGCTGCCGCAGCCGGCCCTCGACGTGCTGCGGCTGACCGGGCTCGACCGGATTCTCGATCGCGAGTGCCGCTACCTGTCGCACGGCCAGAAGCAGGCGCTCGAACTGGCGATGGTGCTCGCGCTCGAGCCGCGCACGGTGCTGCTGGACGAACCCACCGCGGGCTTGACGAAACAGGAGCGCACGCAGATCGGCGAGATTTTCATCGAGCTGTCGTCGCGCTACCGGATGTGTCTGCTGCTGGTGGAGCATGACCTCGATTTCGTCCAGCAGATCAGTTCGCGCATCGTCGTGCTGCACCAGGGGCGCATTGTGATGGACGGCGGTGTCGAGGAAGTCGTGCACTCCGAAATCGTGCGTGCGGTGTATGCGGGCGGTGCGCATGCCGCCGCCAGTCAGCCGGAGGCGGACGCATGAATGCATCGACGATTGTTCAGGTCGACGCGCTGCACAGCGGGTACGGCGAGGCAATGGTGCTCAAGGGCCTGAACCTCACGCTCGGGCGCGGCGAAGTGGTGGCGATTCTCGGCAAGAACGGCATGGGCAAATCGACATTGCTGAAAACGCTGATGGGTTTCATTCGCCCGAAGAGCGGCGACATCGCGCTGTTCGGCGAGCGGACCACGGGCGTGCCGCCGAACCGGATCGCGCGGCGCGACGTCGCGTACATCCCGCAGGAAAAGGCCTTGTTTCAGGACTTGTCCGTCGAAGATAACCTGAAGCTTGCCCTCATGCGCGATCGTGATTTCAAGCCGCTTTTCGAGCGTATCGAGGATCTTTTTCCGTTTCTGAAGGATCGCCTCAAACAGAAAGCCGGCACGCTGTCGGGCGGCGAGCAGAAGATGTTGCTGGTCGCGCGGGCGTTGATTCGCCAGCCGGAGCTGATTCTGGTCGACGAAATCACCGAGGGCATGCAGCCATCGGTGATCGAACGGCTGGTCGGCATTCTCAGCCGGGAGCGGGACACCGCCGGCACGACGATGCTGCTGGTCGAGCAGCACGTGCATTTTGCGTTTGCCGTCGCGAATCGCTATGCGGTGCTCGAACTGGGTGAGATTCCGGCGGCCGGGGACACGGCGGACAAGTCGGCGCAAGCGACGGTTTCGCGTTTCCTGTCGTTGTAACGCCAAGGGGAGAATTTGCCATGACGTTTTCCATCGTCGCGCGCTGTGCGCGGACCGGCGCGTTGGGCGTGGCGGTCAGCACGGCGGTGCCGGCGGTCGGCGCGATGTGCATGTATCTGCGCACCGGCGTGGGCGCGGTGTCGACGCAATCCTGGGTCAATCCGTATCTCGCGCTCGATGCGCTCGATTTGCTCGATCAGGGCGTGAGCGCCGAGCATGCGCTCGCGCGGGTACTGGATGGCGATGCCGCCGCGGATCTGCGGCAGCTCGGCCTGGTCGACCGCAACGGTCAAAGCGCGTGCTGGACCGGTTCGCAATGTACGGGCTGGGCGGGGCAGCGCAGCGGCACGTCCTGTACGATTCAGGGCAACATGCTGGTCGGCGCCGGGACGCTCGATGCGATGCTCACCGCGTATGAGGCGAGCGATGAGCTCGCGCTGGAGGAGCGCCTGATGCGCGCGCTCGAAGCGGGACAAGCCGCTGGCGGAGACAAGCGCGGCCGTCAATCGGCGGCGCTCAAGGTGGTGCGCAACGAGGCGTATGCCCACCTCGATTTGCGGGTCGACGAGCATCACGAGCCGGTTGCCGAATTGCGGCGCGTGTTCGAAGTGGCGCAGCGGCAGTTCGTTCCGTTGGTCGAAGGGATGCCCACACGCGGCGATCCCGGTCGTACGCCGCCAGCCGCCGTGACCGAGTTGTTGTTGACCTCGCCGCAATCGAGGCCGGGCGCAACAGGGCCGTTGGATGCCGACATGCGGGTTGCCGACATGCGGGTGCTCGGCCGGTGGCTCGGCGTCGAGTTCGCTGAGCAGCGCGTGGCGCACAACCTCGCGACCTACGCGCCGATCCTCGCGGAGATTAGCAAGTTGCGAGAACTCGATCTGTCGGAAGTGCACCCGGTGGTCGTGTTCGATCCGGCGCGCGCTTATGCGGGACCTTCCACCACGGGCGAAGCATGAACGACGATCTCACCGCCATCGCCGCGCGTATTGCATCGGGCGACGTCACGCCGGCCGACATCATGGACGCGCTGCTCACGCGCATCGCCGCGCTCGATCCGCAAGTGCTGGCTTATGAATGTCTCAATCCGGCCGCGCGCGCCGAAGCCGGGCAATGCACGGAAGAACTGAAGCGCGGTGTGCGGCGCGGTCCGCTGCATGGCGTGCCGATAGCGGTCAAGGACAACTACCTGACGGCCGGCATGCCGACCACCGCAGGCAGCCGTGCGCCGGGCTATACGTTCGCGAACGAAGACGCAGCCGCCGTTGCGCGCCTGCGGGCGGCCGGCGCGGTAGTGATCGGCAAGACCCGCACGCACGAGTTCGCGTGGGGTACGCAGACGCCGCCCACTCGCAATCCGTGGGACCCGTCGCGCATTCCCGGCGGGTCGAGCGGCGGCTCGGGCGCGGCGCTGGCCGCGCGCATGGCCTACGGCGCGCTCGGCTCGGACACCGGCGGCTCGATTCGCATTCCGGCGAGTCTGTGCGGCGTCGTGGGTCTGAAACCGACGTTCGGTCGCGTCAGCCGCGCGGGAATCGTGCCGCATAGTTGGTCGCTCGATCATGCGGGGCCGTTGACGCTGTCGGTGCGCGACGCGGCACTGCTGCTCAACGTGCTCGCCGGACACGATACGCGCGACCCCGGCAGCGTCGACGTACCGGTGCCGGATTACACCGCGTCGCTGGACGGCGGCATCGCGGGCATGCGCATCGGCGTGTGCCGCAATCACTTCTTCGGCGCCAACGAGGAGGAAGTCGAGGCACAAGTCGAGCGCGCCATTGCGGTGCTCGCCGCGCTCGGTGCGCAGGTCATCGATTTCGAGGTGCCCAATCTGCAATACGGGTTGGGTGCGATCTTCGCAATCGAACTCGCGTCGTCGAGCGCCTATCACGATCGCGGCCTGCAGCGCGGCGCGACCGCCGCGATGGCCGACGACGTGCGTACGCTCGTCGAGATCGGCCGTATGGTGTCGGCGGCGGACTATCTGAAGGCCGAACAGTTGCGCGCGTGCCTGATCGACGATTTCAAGGCGGTATTCGAGCGCGTCGACGTGGTCGTGACGCCCGCGTCGCCGGTTACCGCATGGCAGCGCGGACAGGCAACCGTGGTGACTGGGGGTAGGGAAGAAAGCCCGCTTGCGGCTTCATGGCGTCTTACCTATCCATTCAACCTGACCGGTTTGCCGGCGCTATCCCTGCCATGCGGCTTCGATTCGCGCGGCTTGCCGATCGGCCTGCAGATCGCCGGCAGACCGTTCGACGAAGCTACGATCCTGCGCGTCGCCGCGGCCTATGAAAGCGTGCACCGCTGGGACGCGGTGCGCTCGCCGATTGCGAGGAGTGTGCAGCCATGACGCCAGGTAACGAGAGCAGGGTGACGGTGGCGTGCGTGCAGATGTGCCCCGAAGTAGGGGCCAAGGTGCGTAACGTGGCGCGCTCGATCGAATTGATCGAGCAGGCGCATGCGCGCGGCGCGAACCTGATCGTGCTGCCGGAGCTATGCAATTCAGGTTATGTATTCGAGTCGCGTGAAGAGGCGTTCGCGCTGTCCGAAGCCTTGGCGGACGGCGACACGATTGGGCAATGGAGCGCGCTTGCCGCGCGTCTGGACCTCACGCTGGTGGCCGGGTATGCCGAACGCGACGGCGATTCGCTCTATAACTCGGCGGCTGTGATCGGTCCGGGAGGCGTGCTGGGCGGCTATCGGAAAATGCATTTATGGGGTGACGAGCAACTCTTTTTCGAACCGGGTAACCTCGGCATGCCTGTCTTTCATACGCCGTTTGGCCGGCTGGCTTGCGCGATCTGTTATGACATCTGGTTCCCTGAAGTTTTCCGGATGGCGGCGGCCAGGGGCGCCGATATCCTGTGCGTGCCGACCAACTGGGTACCGATGCCTGCGCAGCCGGCCGAACTGCCCGCTATGGCGAATCTGCTGGCAATGGGCGGCGCGCATTCGAACGGACTGTTCGTGGCCGCGGCGGACCGGGTCGGCGTTGAACGCGAGCAGCCGTTTCTTGGACGCAGCCTGATTGTCGACTCGCAAGGTTGGCCGGTGGCGGGTCCTGCCAGTCCCTCGGACGAAGAGATTCTACTGGCGTCGGTGAATCTGGCCGACGCGCGCCGGCACCGGCAATTGAATGCGTTCAATCACGTATTGCGGGATCGCCGTCCTGATATCTACTGAGAGGGGCGGTCAATCGTGAGCGCTCGCCCCCTCGCTTCGCTTATACGCCCGTATAAGTGGGGTGCGCTAACACGGCCTTGGCGTAGCCTACCTTGAGTAGATTCGCCCTCCGGGTCGACCTGATTCTCTCCCAGTGCCACACGCTCGCAGTTCGGGCCCACGACGACGCGACGCTTCCGGATGCGCGCAGGCGCAGTCAGTATTCAACCCCTGTCGTTTCGCGGACTGTCTGAATGATCTTCGTCTTCATGCGAAAGAACATCTCACTGTCTCTCAGGGCCAGGGAACGAGTTTTTCCCAACTGGGAGGTCACGTCGATGTCCTCGATCACCCGTGCGGGTCTTCGTGAAAACACGATGATCCTGTCAGCAAGGAAGACGGCTTCTTCGACATCGTGAGTGACAAAGATGACGGTACGCGACTCCTCACTCTGAATGCGGCGCAACTCCACCTGCAGCTGCTCGCGCCGCTGCGCGTCAAGAGCGCCAAATGGCTCATCCATCAGAAGCACTTCGGAACCCGCAGCGAGCGTCCGGGCGATCGCGACGCGCTGGCGCATGCCTCCAGAGATCCGGTTCGGGTAAGTGGCGGCGAACTCATGAAGACCGACAAGGCGAAGATAGTGGTCGGTGCGACGGCGCTTTTCGTCCTTGCCAAGGTCGACTCTGTAGCGCATGCCAAAGGCCACGTTCTGGCTGACGGTTAGCCAGGGAAACGACGAGTACGATTGAAACACCATGCCGCGTCGCTGGTCGGGTTTGCCGACCGGCTCGCCCTCAAGCCGGATTTCGCCTGTACTCGGCGTGTCGAGGCCACCCGACATTCGCATCAGCGTCGTCTTGCCGCAACCGGAGGGTCCGAGAAATACGACGAACTGGCCGCGCGGGATTGTCAGGTCGAAGGGCGTTTCCACGACTGGCAATCCGCCAAAGCGCTTGGTAACCCCGTCGAAAACAAGGTACTCGGTGGTTCGAATGTTCATCAATCAGTGCTCTTGAGATAGCGGAACAGGCGCCGATGAAATGCACGAATGAGCTGATCACTGACAAGTCCGATCATGCCGATCACAAACACGCCCGCCATGACCCGGTCTGTCTGCATGTAACGGCGTGCGTTCCAGATGACGAAGCCCAGGCCGCTGTCCGAGGCCACGATTTCAGCAATGATCAGGTAGGTCCAGCACCAGCCGAGCGTAATGCGCAGGTTGTCCACCAGGTTGGGCAGCATCGATCGCCAGGCGATATCGACAAGAATCTGGAACGGGCGGGCGCCGAGCGTACGTGCGATCTCGATGTACTCGTTGGGAACGCGGTTGGCATCGTCGACCACCAGCAAGACGAGCTGAAAGAACGTTCCGAGCCATAGCAGGAAGATCTTCGTTTCCTCTCCGACACCGAACCAGATGATAGAGATCGGCACCAGCGCCGGCGTCGGCAAGTACCGGATGAAATCCACCATCGGTTCGAGCGCGGCGTTCACTGGACGATAGCTGCTCATCAACAGGCCAATGGGAATCGCCATCGCAGCCGATAGCGCGAACGCAGCGAGAATGCGTCCGATCGAGACCAGTGCATTGCCGACGATCTGCCCTTCGAGGGTCATGGACCAAAGGCTTTGCGCGATCTCCATAGGCGAGGGGAGGAAGGTCGGATCGACCCATCCGTCCCATGACGACACCTGCCACACCAGCAAGACCGCGAAACTGGCGCCGAGGCCAATCAGAATGTTGGCTCGGCGGCTGATGCTTCCGCGAAAAGCGAAGGCGTTCGGAAGCGGCTTGTTCACTTGAGGTCGGCAGCGGAGATGGACTGCAACACCGAACGGTCGAACGAGCCGGCTGCCGACAGCGTGTGGTCCGACGCACCGTTCGCCAGATTCAGCTTCATCAGCGTGTCGAAGGTCTTGTAAATGGGGCCTGGCGAGTCGGGGGCACCAAAATAATGCTTCGCGGTATCGATCGATGTGTAGGAAAGGCTTCCATCGATGCTTGCCTTGAAGTCCTTGTCGCTCTGATTGAAGTGAGGGGCGGCAAGATGGATAAACTCAGCCGGCTTGGCGTTGTAATAGGCAATCGCCTTGTACACGCCGATCATGAAGTTCTTGTAGGCGAGCGGGTCGGCCTGGAGTTTTGACTGGTTGACGATGATTGCGTCCACAATCGTACCCGGGTAGGTCGCCGATGAAACCAGAATATGCGCGCCACGTTTCGCGTCGAGCGTAATCGCCTTGTTCATGAACGGCTGGAACGTTCCGATCGCCGCAACGCTGCGGTCTGAGAACACAGAGAGCGCGTCAGATCCCGCAGTCTGCTTGATCGTCATGTCCTTATAACTGAGCCCGGCCTTGCTCAGTTCAAGTTGAAGGAGCAGGTAGGCGGGAATATCCGTTTCCATTGCCACAACCTTTCCTTTCAGGTCGCTGACCTTCTTGATGGAACCGTCCGCTACCACGCCGTCCCCGCCGTTGGACTCGTCAATGGTGCCGATCATGACACCGGGCGTCGAGGGGCTGCGCGGGCGGCGTTGATAGTCGTCGACCGTGCGCATGTCCACTTCGATATCGCCATGGGCAATCCCTGCCAGCGCGTCCGCCTGTTCGTCGTCGAACTTGACGGAGACCTTCAGCCCCAGCTGTTTGAAGTAGCCAAGGTCGCTCGCCACGAAGACCGGCGCGAACCCGGACCAGTTATTGCATATCACGCGGATTGTCTTGTCTTCCGCGTGGGCAGCCTGTGTGGCCGCTACGAAGCCCAACGCAAACAGGGCGGCACGAGCGGCGATCTTGCGTTTGAAATGATACGGCATGCTATGTACCCCTATTTAATTAACAGAGTCAGAAGAAGAGGAGCGAAAATCAGTTGCGCGTTGGATTCGCGTCGCCAACCCAACGGTTCATACGGACATCGATATCGAGCATCTTCTGGTACATGGCGCGGTAGTGCGGCAACCACTCGGCCGCATCCCGCATCAGGGCTTCACGTTGCTCGAAGGCTGCAGCCATGATCGTGTTGGCCTCCTGCCGCAGAGCCCGCTCGTCGATGGTCAGAAGCTTTCCGTCTCGCATAACCACGCGCCCGGCGACCATCGTCATCACGACAGCCCGGCTTGCATCTGCGTATACGAGTTGCCGGGCGAGATCGTTGAGAGGGGTGAACGGCAGCGTATCCAGATCGAGCATGATCAAGTCGGCCTGGAAACCCGGCGCGATGCGCCCGAGCCTATCGGCTTGCCGCATCGCCGTGGCGCCGCCTTCGAACATGCACTTGAGGATTTCGCCGGCGACCGGCCAGCGGTCGGGATCTGGATCCCCGATCGTATGGATGAGCGCGGCGGTCTTCATGACCGACCACATGTTGGCGGAGTCGTCGGCGATGATTTCGTCCGAGCCCAGCGCAATCGAAACGCCAGCTTGCGCAAGCCGTCTGAACGGCATGACGCCGCTGCCCAGCCGAAGGTTGCTGATCGGGTTGTGGATCACCTGCGCTCGAGCCTCGGCCAGCAAACCGATATCGGTGTCGTCGATCCATACGGCATGGATGACATTCATGCGGTCCGACAGAAGCGCCAGGTCGTCGACATACTGGATAAGCGAGCGGCCGTTCAGGCACACTTCGCCGAAGACGCGCTGCAGACGGGTCTCCAGCATATGGATGTAAAACGGCAGATCATGTTGGCGGCTCAATTCGTTTAGGGCGCGAAGATAGTCGACGCTGACGCGTTGCGGGGCCGAGCACGAGACCGCGGCTCGCAGCCGTCCGTCGTCGACCTGATGCCAGTTGTCGATCAGATAGTCGTAGTGGCGCAGCAGTTCGTCCGCCTCCATCGCCGCGGGCGCTTCGAGCCGCGCTCTAAGTTCGGCCGGAACGATTTCGGCGAGGAACGGGAGTTTGGCGATTTCGGGGAGATTGGGCTGGTCGAGAGCAACCGTCGCCCGGATGCCGATATCCCGATACGCACCCATCACCGCATCGATCTCAGCGTGACTCGGGGAGGGCAGGAAGAACGCGTCATCCTGGATGGCTGTCACGCCCAGCTTGAGCATTTCCGCGGCGCCGAGCTGCGTGCGTACGTACGCGGTGCGGGCGGACACTGCGGCATCAGGGGTGCTCGGCACCTCGTAAAGCATGAAGAGTTCGAGGGGCAGGCTGTCCAGTGCGCCCTTGAGAAAATTGGTCGGCGAATGGAAGTGGGCATTGATCAAACCCGGCATCACCAGGTGACCGGCTCCATCGATGACGATGTGCTGACCACTGACGCCTCGGGACGCATCGGGTCCGATAGCGCGGATGGTTCCCCTCTCGATAACGATGTCCGCACATGCCCGTTCAGGGCATGCAGGATCCATCGTCAGCACGCGAGCGTTCTTGATGATGGTCAGTTGTGCTGTACCGTCGCTTGTCTGGGCCGAAGCAAGCTTCGCCGGCCCAACAGGGTTGTCGCGCATCGCGATCACCTTTTGCTGGACGGGCACGCCAACCCGAGATCCTCGATGAATGCGAGGAGCGCTACGTTCAACGGATGCGACGTTAAAGGAAAGTTATTTTGTCGTCAACGCCTCGTAGCTCAGTCAGTGCGTTGGCGTTCGCGCGGTCGATCCGCATCAGCACGAGCGTGCCGACTGCCTTGTCGATCGCCCGATCGATCACGGCGTGGTGCAGCGGATCAGCCGACATCAGGAAGCAGCCGAGGTAATCGGCGGTATTTTTGCTGGGCGTGTGGTGCCGCATGAGCCTGTTTCGGGTGGCAGCTTTGGCTCCCGAAATGGACGCACGGTACCCCCTTTTGCGCAAAGCTGATTTCGACGTCCGGCACTTCTGAGGCCAGCGACCCGCGCCTATAGTCGGTTCAGCTTTCGGGCGCTAACCGCAACCTTTGGGGCCCGCACCAAGCTTTCCGAATCTTAAGGAGCAGTCTATGTTGACCAGGACGTCCCCGGCGCCTCTCGCCGAACCCGCTGCCGCCACCCTCGACGCGCAATACTTCGAATATACGTCGTCAGCCAATCCGATCGGCGCGAAGCTCATCTCGCGCGTGCCGTTCCGCAGTTTCCCGCCCTCGCTCTACGCAACCGGTGCAACCCGCATCGTACCCCTCGACCTTTCCGCGGAGTTGGGTTGCGCCGGTCCCGCGACCGGTCCCGGCCTGTGCGCCAATTTCCTGCGCATCAACGCAGGGGATGCGCTGACGCTCGCCCCGAACGCAACCTCGCAGGTTAGCTACGTCATCAGCGGAACCGGCAGCGTGACTCAGGGCGAGACCCGCTTCCCGTTTGCGCAGGGCGATTTCTTCACTCTGCCAGGGGGCGAGGCTGCCGTGCTGTCCGCGGACACGGCGGCCACGCTCTACTACGTCAACGACGCGCCACTGCTCGCGTACCTCGGCACGACCGGCGTAAAGGCGCGCTTTGCACCGACGCTCTATCCGGCCGCCCAGGCTCAGGCGGAATTGCGCAAGGTCTCGGAAGAAGCCAATGCGGGTCGCCGCAACCGCATCAGCGTGCTGATGGGCAACGCCAATTTCCCCCAAACGCGAACGGTCACGCATGTCTTGTGGGCCATGTTCGGCATTGTGCCGCCCAACTCAATGCAGAAGCCGCACCGCCACCAGTCGATCGCACTCGACTTCATCGCCGGGGGCAGGCCGGGTGTCTATACGCTGGTCGGCACGGAACTGGACGAGAGCGGCAATATCGCGCATCCAACGCGCGTCGATTGGGAAGCCGGGATGGCATTCGTTACGCCGCCGGGATACTGGCATGCGCATTTCAATGAAACAAACGAGAATGCCTATGTGATTCCGATCCAGGATGCCGGCTTGCAGACCTGGTTGCGCACGCTCGATATCCGCTTCGCCCGTTAAGGCTGTAGCGCCAGCGCGAGTCCGTCATCCCAGTACGGCGGCTCGCCAATCGCCTCGGCGTAGAAGTCCACGAATGCGCGCACTTTCGACGATACGATTTTCTTCGGGGGGTAGACCGCCCAGACCGCTGGTTCGGCTCGCCCCGTGCGCGCCTCCCATTCAGGCAGCGCCTGCTGCAGGCGGCCTTCGCGCAGGGCCGTGGCTGCGAGCCATGTCGGCAGAAGAGCGAGCCCGCAGCCGGCCACAGCGAGTTCCAGTACGGCTTCAGAGTCGTCTGCGCGCAAGCGCCCTTGCAATTCCACCACCACATGCTCCGACGGCGCGTGATTATTTGCGGTGTGGATGAAAGACCATTTGTCGTCTGGCTGCAGGGACAAGCGCAGCGCATCGTGCGCGGCCAGATCTTCAGGCACACGTGGCATCCCGCTTCGCTCGAAATACGCCGGGCTGCCGCAGACGATACGGCGATGTGATGCAATGCGTCTGGCCATCAGTGACGAATCGGGCAGCACGCCGATACGGATCGCCACGTCAATCGCGGCGTCGATCATGTTGAGCGTTTCGTCGGTCGACACGATATCGAGGCCGATAGCCGGATAGCGCGTCATGAACGCCGGCAGATGCGGCACGATATGCCGGCGCCCGAATGCCGACGGCATCGTGACGCGGAGCACGCCTTGCGGTGTGCGATTCAGTGATGACGTAACCTGGCGCGCGTCATCGAGCGCCTGCAGGGCAACCACGGCGTGTTCACGAAATAGCCTGCCGCCCTCCGTCAGGACGAGCCCCCGCGTCGACCGGTTAAACAGGGCAATGCCCAGATCCTTTTCCAACTCGCTCACGTAGCGCGAGACGGTCGAGGTCTTGACCGCCATTTCACGAGCCGTCTTACTGAAGCTTTGCAGTTCAGCTGCGCAAACGAAGGCCCTTACCGCCGCAAAGTAATCCATGGTATTTCCGACGCGAATTGCGCGTCCTGCAAGAAAGCCTCTTTCCGAACGGGACTTGGGCCACCGGTGCAGACCCTGACCCGCGTGTGTCCACGCCAGTTACACCGTTACGGTGTTTGATCCGGCTGTTGCTCGATTATGCCGAACCAACCCATGCCGCGATACGTTTCATAGCCGGGTGTCAGCGCATAGCCGACAAGCGATCCTTTCGCCGTACGGTAAGTTCCGATATCAACCGTGTTCGGCGGCAGATCGAAGCGCGTACCGTCGCGCTCCGCGGTCGCGGAAGAAGCGATCACTCGACCACTTGCGTCAACGATCATGCAGCGCGTGCGATCCCGTTCTCCACGGGTCAACCGGACGCCATTTACGACAGTCGACGCCTGCTTGGCCCAATCGAAGAACACGGCCAGAACGCCGACGACCTTTCCGTTACTCGCACCGTCCTGGCGGATCGCCGTCGCATAGGTGGCAACCTGCGCGCCGTTCAATTCCGCGGCTATGTCGACGTTGGAGGTGGCGTACTCATCGCCGGAGCGCGTAGCGAGCGCCGCGGTGAACCAGCCATGTTGGGCAGCGTTCACTTTGTCGGCGACCGGAAACAGCGAAGGTCTTCCATTCGCCACGACGCAACCCTCGGTATCCAGCACCCAGATGTCGAGATATACCGTATAGCTATCCAGGATGACCGACAGCCGCTTTGCCGCATGCGCGGCAGCCGACGCCGATCGAGCCGTCATGCAATCGACAACCGCTGCATCGGTTGCCCACCAACGTACATCGCATGACCGTTCGTAAAGGTTGCGGTCAACCACGTCTATCATGTTCAACGCAAGGTCGGTCAGACGCTGGCCCTGTTGTCGCTCAAGCTCCGTCACCATGCGTTCGCTGATGCTGGCTAATTCCTTACCGAGCTCGCCGGTGAGCTGCCCGATCCGGCCGGACACGTTCTTGACCTGGTTTGCGACGACCGCAAAGCCTCGGCCTGCTTCTCCAGCACGAGCGGCTTCGATCAACGCGTTGATTGCCAGATAGGTCGCCTCGCGATTGATCAGGTCGATATCGGCGATCTTATCCCGGGATATCTTGCGCACTTCGCGGGTCAATCCGGCGATGATCGCGCCTTCGGACGATTGAGAAGCTTTTGCCTGCTCTATGGACATCTTGTGGATCCCAGTTGCGTGCGGGATGGGGAGCGCATGGCTCCTCGCTGCGTCGAAGAACTAATCGGAATTAACGGCAGCCTGAAACGGATACTTGAGGAAAAACGACCGACATAGCGGCGCTTTTGATGCGCCATTTTCGTGCGCACCGACGCCGTGCATGTTTTTGTCACCGATTGCGCTCGTCGCGAGTTCGGCCGCTGGTTTTCCACAAGGCTATGCGGCGTCGTCTGGTGAGTGCAATCGGCCAGCAAGGGACGGTCGTCATGTCGCTCCGGATGGCCGTTCATCGCCACATAGCGGTCCTTTGCATGCCGATATAGCGTCGAAAAAGTGACGTCAGCCCTGCGTGACGCTAACCTTGCGGGCCGTACGTTTTCGACGGGTGTCCGAAGTATCCGTTGCTCGCGGACCGCAACTCGCGCGCGGTTCAAACCACGTTGGAAGATAGACAGGCTCGTTCGTGCCCGGCGTTTCTGATTGCGCGAGCAACAATTCCGCCGCGCGCTTGCCGAGCAGTGCCGAATCTCGCATGACGGTCGCGATAGGAGGCTGATGGAAGCGGCCAAGCGGAACGTCGTCGCAGCACACAAGGGACAGGTCCTTCCCAAGCTGCAAACCGCGACGATGCACCACGCGCAGCGCCCCCTCGAGCAACTGATTGCCCCCGAGAATGACTGCGCTAGGAGGGACGGCGCCAGAAAGCATCTCCTCCAATGCCTCCTCCCCATGTTCCGGCGACAGTGTTCCGCGGTGAACCAGCAGGTCACGCGCGATACCCGACCCATCGTAGGCGTCTTCTACCGCACGGACCCGTTCCCTTGTGGGCCGCACGTCCCGGCCCACAACAAGTCCTATACGCCGATGTCCCGCTGCCAATAGATATCGGCTGGCATCTCCGACGCCACGGTAATGGTCCGACAGCACGTACTGCGCGCGAATGTCTGCGGGTAAGGTTCGATCGATGAGCACTATCGGCGTCTGGGTATTGCGCAGCGCGGCGAGCGTGCCGGGATCATCTTCGAGGGCAGGCAGGACGATCAATCCATCGACCTGGCGCTGCAACAGCACTTCGATGCGCTCCGCGTCCACGCTCGGAATGCCGCCTGAATTGGTCAAGAGAACCGAAAAACCCGCCAGACTCAGCACACTTTCCGCACCGCTCACGATCGAGGCAATCAACGGATTGGTAATGTCCGATCCGACGAAGCCGATTGAGCGTGTAGTGCGACGGCGCAAACCCTGCGCGAGCGCGTTGGGTGCATAACCGAGCTGCCGCGCAGCATCGAGCACGCGCTTAGTCAACTGTGGGCTCGATCCGCGCTGTCCCGATAGTACGCGTGATACCGAGGCAATGCCGACGCCGGCAAGCTCGGCCACTGCCTTGATACCAGATCGTCCACGCGTAGTGCCCGACGTGTCCTTGCTCATTGTTTCCTCGTTGATCTTGACATCACAGTTTACATCACATATCTTAGGAAACGTTTCCCGGAAACGTTTCCTAAGCTTGAGTCTGGTTACTCGACGACGGCAGGACGGCCGGCCCTCGGCGCGAAAATGGAGATTCTGGCGCCGAAGTCCGCGGAGCATCGGCCGCGGCCCTGGGGGAGAAACAGCGCGCTCCGCGTCGTCGCCTTATGGCGTCTCATGCGGCGCAATCAATTAGAAAGAGATGACTCCTGGAAAGTCAGGTGCCAGAGGTGCGGGGTGCTGTTCGCAACGCCATCTTCAGCGCGATCGTCGGCACGACAGTGGAGCAGTGCGACTGCCGCCTGTACGCCACCGCCGTTGCAATGCTGGTCGATGAAGCGCATGGGGAGCGCGAACGGTTGGCAACGGAAGTTGGATCTGCGTTTCATAGCGCGATGTTTTAGCAAAAACATCGGCGTTGACGACTGCGAGAGAAGACCAGTTCGTGGTCCTTATCAAAGGGGTGGTAGCCGATGCGCAGGCGCTTGCGGCCCATCCAATAATTAGAACAGAGGTGACCTTTGCAAAGTGCAGTCCATCAAACGTCCGAAGTCAGCCGCGCCATCCGAAACGCAATATTGAGTGCTATAGTCGGCACCGCCATGGAGTGGTACGACTACTATCTCTACGCGACCGCCGCAGCGACGCTTTTCAACAGACTTTTCTTTCCCTCCTACGATCACCTCACGGGCACGTTGCTAGCCTATGCGAGCTTTGCGATCGGCTTTTTCGTCCGGCCCGCGGGCAGCTTGCTTTTCGGGCGGATGGGGGATCGCCTTGGACGCAAGAAGGTGCTGGTAATGACGCTGCTCCTTATGGGCGGCTCCACCACGCTAATGGGATTGTTGCCCACCTACGCCATGATCGGCGCATGGGCGCCGCTGTTGCTCTGCGTGCTGCGGGCGCTGCAGGGGTTGGGCTCCGGCGCCGAATATGCGGGCGCCGTGCTCATGGTGATAGAAAATGCGCCGCCCAGGCGCCGCGGGTTATATGGGTCGATGCCGTATATCGGTGTCGCGCTCGGGCTGCTCATGTCGCTTGCGACGTTTCACCTTTCCTCGAGTATTTCCAAGGACGCATTCGAAGCGTGGGGATGGCGCATTCCATTCCTGCTGAGCGCCGTGGTGGTGGCCTTAGGCCTCATACTGCGCAGCTCGCTCAAAGAGACGCCCGTGTTCCTGCAGATGCAGAAGAAAAACACGACCATCAAAGCGCCCGTCACCGAAGTCTTCAAAACATCGCTGAGGCCCATGCTGTGCGCTTGGGGCGCGCGTCTGGGCGACAACTCGCTCGCCTACATTTACGAGTCGTTCGTGATCGTCTACTTCACGCAGCAGCTGCACATGGCGCGTGACGTGATCGTGACCGCGCTCATGGTCAGTACGGCGCTGCAGTTCGTCACCGTACCGTTGTTCGGCTGGGTGTCGGACAGGGTCGGCCGCAAACCTGTTTACATGGGCGGCGCGCTGATCTCGGGCCTATCCATTTTTCCGTTCTTCAGCATGCTCCAGACCGGCGAGCTGGTCTGGATCTACGCGGGATTGTTCCTCGTCTCGTCCATCGCGAAGACAATGATGACCTCGGCTCAAAGTCCGTGGTTCGCCGAAATGTTCCCGTCGCGAGTGCGCTACACCGGCTTTTCGCTCGCACGCGAAGTGACCTCGCCTATCTCGGGCGGCATTGCGCCGATGATCGCAGTCGCACTGCTCGCGGCCGGGCATGGGTCGCCACGATACGTAGCCTGGTATGTAGTCGGACTCGGCGTGATCACGGCGTTCTCGGTCTTCATGGGACCCGAGACGCGCGGCCGGCCTCTCGATGACGATCCCGTCGGCGCTGAAGATGTATTGCCTCGCGCGAGAAGCATTCAGGCCACGCATTAGAACCATTTGCTTTATCAGTCAGGAGTATCAATGAAAATCACCAGGGTGGAACCGCTGCACGTCGGTCAGTTCATGTTTGTCCGTGTGGACACAGACGAAGGCATCACAGGATACGGTGAGGCCGGCGCCTGGGGCCATATTGAAGCATCCGGCGCGGCAATTCGGCGTTTCGGCGAATACCTTGTCGGCAAAAACGCGTTTGAAATTGAGCATCACTGGAACGTGATGCATCGCTTTAGCTACTTCCAGGGGCTTGCGATCAACGCGGCCATTTCGGCCATTGACATCGCCTTGTGGGACATTAAGGGCCGCGCGCTGAACGCGCCGATCTACGAGTTGCTGGGTGGGCCGGTCCGTACAAAAGCGCGTATCTACGGGCACATCTACGAGAGCAGTATCGAGAAGATACTCGTGGAGTGCAAGGCGAAAATGGAAGCGGGTTTCACTGCATTCGGTCACCTGAACCCGTTCCTGGACGAAGGCAACGACCAGGTATATTTCAAGACACATATCAAGAAGATGCGCGACGCTATCGATAACGTGCACCGCATGCGCGAAGTGGTAGGCGATCGTGTGGATCTTCTGATCGAGTTGCATCGGCGGTTGACGCCGGCCGAGGCGATCGTGTTTGCACGCGGCATTGAAGACACGCATCCGATGTTCATCGAAGATCCAATTCGCCCGGAAGGCCCGGACGCAATGGCGCGCGTGGCCGAAAAGATCCACATTCCAATCGCAACGGGTGAGCGCTTCTCAACTATTTACGAATTTCAGGCGTTGATGGCTCGTGGTGGCATGGAATACGCGCGCGTGGATCTGTGTCTGTGCGGCGGCATCACCGGCGCACGCAAAGTGGCCGCAATGGCTGAAGCGCATCATGTCCAGGTGGTACCGCATAATCCGTTGTCGCCAATTGGCCTGGCCGCCTGCCTTCAACTCGATGCAGCCATTCCGAACTTTGCAATTCAGGAATACGCGACCGGGTTCGAAGCGGGGATCTTCGAATCGCGTCCAGAGCATTTGGGAACGAACATTGTCGACAAGGTGCCGTTGCCAAAGGATGGTTTTGTCGATATTCCCACGGGTCCGGGTCTCGGCATGGCGCTGTTGCCCGACGCTCAGCGCATTCGGCCACCGCTGTCCAAACCTGTCTCCATGCGGCCGCATTTCGACGGGTTCATTGTCGACCAATAAGGCGGGATTTATTCCGACGGGGCGCGTTTATCGACGAACAGCGCCCCGTTGCGAGATGCAAGCGCGTGGTTAAGGCAACAACAGGAATGCGGCACGTTAGGTGTCGCTGCACGCGTTCGCCCGTCACATCCACATAGCCGACGCAGCACGTCTAGTTCTTTCGGTTCAAGGCAATGACGGGCAAGAATAGAGATTAAGTTTTTCCTTTAGATGGCCGTTAGTACACGAGCGGGAAAAACTTACGGGGGAATAGGCGATGGGGCGGCTGGGAATTGGTGGAAAACTGTGGACTGCATTGATCATCATGTGGATTGGGCTGTTCGTGCTTGGCGGCTGGGCAGCGCTGCAAAGCCGGCGGTCGATGATGGAAGAGCGCCAGACCGGTGTTCGAAATGTCGTTGAAAGCGCGCTCAGTGTTGTGAAGGCCTACGGAGCGAAGGTCACCGATCACACCATGTCACGTGAACAGGCGCAAAGCGCAGCACTCGCGGAACTGGGATCGATCAGATTTGGAAAGGATGGCTATCTATTCGTGTTTGATTCCCGCCCGGTCGTGTTGGCAATCGGTAATGCATCGGTCAAGTCGCTAATTGGTCAAAACGTTGGCGAGCGCGCTGATCCTAACGGCAAGAAGTATTACCTCGAGTTAGCCAAGGCCGCGGCCGCTGGCGGCGGTTACGTCGACTATTTCGGCGTGGCGCCCAATACGGGCGAACGGGTTCCAAAAGTAAGCTATGCAGGCGTTTATCAGCCGTGGGGCTGGTACGTTGGATCGGGGGTGTTTCTGTCGGATATCGACGCTGCGTTCGAGGCAAACCTGGTCGGTTATCTTTTGATACTCGCGTGCATTGGTGGGGTTGTTTCCACAGTGATGCTGGTGATTATCCGCAACATCAAGCGTAGCCTTGGAGGTGAACCGGCTTATGCGGCAGGAATTGTCGAGCAAATCGCCGCGGGCGACCTGTCGGTTCGCGTGGGCGGTTCGCTTATTCACGACGGTAGTCTGCTCGCGGGTATGAATCGAATGCAGCAGAGCCTCTCAACGGCGGTGGGACTGGTGCGGCAGAGCGCGAACGCAATCGATGTCGCTTCGCGTGAGCTGGCAATCGGCAATAACAACCTATCGGCGCGTACCGAGGAACAAGCAGCCTCGCTGGAGGAAACCGCGTCCAGCATGGAACAACTGACAGCCACGGTGAAACAGAATGCGGGACATGCGCATGAGGCAAGCTTGCTGGCGCAAAATGCATCCGAACTCACGGACCGCAGTAGTGACTTTGTGGCCGACCTCGTCGCGAGCATGCATACAATAGGCGAGCAATCGAAGCATGTTGTCGACATAGTCGGCACGATCGAAAGCATTGCATTCCAGACCAACATTCTGGCTTTGAATGCGGCGGTGGAAGCGGCCCGCGCAGGTGAACAAGGACGCGGTTTCGCGGTTGTGGCAAGTGAAGTACGTATGCTTGCACAGCGCTGCGCAGCCGCTGCCAAAGAGACGCGCACCATCATCGACGCGTCTGCGGGCACGGCTTTGAGCGGCTCGAGCACGGCAGACCGTGCGGCCCATTCCATGGCTGAAGTCGTTGACGCAATCCGCCGGGTGACAGCTGTGATCACCGAAATATCGGCTGCTTCCAGCGAACAGAGCGCGGGCATTGAACAGGTGCGCCTGGCGATCGATCAGATGGACGAGGTCACGCAGCAAAACGCAGCACTGGTGGAGCAGGCGACGGCGGCGACCAATTCGTTGGCGGATCAGACGGGACAGCTACAGGCCGCGGTATCGGTGTTCAAAGTCGTCAACGCGTGACGCGGATCCGTTCCATTGAGGGACTTTTACAGACGCATCGCTGCGAGGTGGAGTGGGAACGTTGCACGGCTTAACTTCCTCGCCAGTTACTCGATCCGGGACGTCAGGAGGATTATTGCCGCGAGCATCGTGGTCGGCATCGTACTCTGGTGGATGCGACCGCGAAAGAATCCCTGCATTGACACGATGTTATTGGGCAATGCAATGGCGTCGGAGAATGCGGAGACAAGGCGACCGTCGGAACCATCGTTCACTGTCGGCCCTTGTGCCGCAAAGTAGCCTCGGGGCACAAGTCAGATTTCCCTAGCTTTTACGACTTTCGGGCCGCGTCTGCGGTTTTTTTTTTGCCGGGCATGCGCGCGACAGCTTGGGGTGCGAGTCGCCTGTGCAACCTGGTGGTGGTGAAGGACTGGCGAAACGCAAGGGCCTCGTCGTGAGGCGGGATCTGAAGGAAGCGCGTGGCACAGTCACGACCTGACGAACAGAAACCAGATAATGGGGCTTACCCGGGCGGACGAGCGAGCGAATGATCGCGAAGCCCATAATCGGCAAAGGACATGAAGGACAGCCACTCGCATCGCCCCACCGGGTGTTGATTTCCACGGAATACTGACCCACCGACTGTGCGGACGAGAACCGCGTCCCCACGCTCGATCTGAAGCAACGTCCGGGGACGAACCAGCAAGCGCTCGATCGCGCGCTGCAAAGACGGTGAAACAAGGTTCCTGTTCGCCACAATGCACGACAGTATGCGCTGCGACTTGTCGATGCACACCCGCGCAGCTGCGAGGAGATCAGCCGGCGACACTCTCCGGATAGACCGTGCCGCTATATCGAGATGACGATGGGTTTTGCTTACGCATCTCGTCAACCGTATTATTACGTATAACTAACGAAAAGTAATCAATGTAGCGGTGCCGCGTGTAGGCAGTGGCGGCTCTTATGCGTCAGATTGACGGCCCCGTGGTTCCGCTTCACAGCATGTAAGCATCGGTGTAAGAGATCCCGCTAAAATGCCGTCGGCCGAGCCGACTACAATGGTTGCTAGCCAAACGATCAATACGACCAGCCATGTATTTTCCCTCGATCCATCGCGCGCGAAAACAAACAGCCCGACCAGTCTGCAGCGCCCTGTGCATTGCGGTCCTTCTGTTGCCGCTAGCCCTCCGCGCTCAGGACCAAAAGCCGGGGATTGTCTTTTCCACGATGGAGCGCGGCGCACCACTGCCATTAGGCTGGAAGAACCTGCCGGTCGTACACGGCAAGCCCGTGACGCAATACACGCTCGTTCACGAAGGCCAGACTGCCGTCCTGCAGGCGGATGCGAACCGCTCTGCGTCTGCGCTGATGCACAATGGCAACATCGACCTCGCCCGCACACCTGTCGTGGCGTGGCGCTGGAAAGCAGAAGGACCGATCGAGGGGGCCGACAACCGCGTCGGATCAAAGGAAGACGCGCCGACGCGACCGGTGTTCTTGTTCGACGGCGACAAAAGCAAGCTATCGTTTTTCGACCGGGCCAAGCTGGATCTGGCGAAGCGCCTGGGCGGCGAAGAGCTGCCTTATGCCACGCTTATGTATATCTGGTCGACCACCGCGGCGCCAGGCACTGTCATAGCCAACCCTCACACCGATCGCGTACAGATGATCGTGGTCTCCGGTCTGCCCGGCGACGCGGGTCAGTGGCAAAGCCTGCGCCGCAATATCGTGCAAGACTACGAACGGGTCTTTCACGAACCGCCAGGACGAATCAACGGCTACGGGCTGTTGACCGACACCGACAATACCGCTACTACGACGCGCGCCTGGTACGGAGACGTCGAGTTCCTGCCCGGGCCTTGATAACGCAATGGCGGCGAACGAACTGAGTCCGTCAGTACGATGCGAGTGGCTCTCTTTCAATGCTTGCGCTGTACGCAAGCATTCTCCCTGTGGCAACGACAGCTTTGCGACGGCATTGCTCATCGAGGGCGACCGGGTAGTCTCGGCCAGTCATGTCGCCGCCCGCTGGCCGGTTCGGCGGCGACATAAGACATCCACCGCAATATCTTGCGTTCGAGGCTTGTCACTTCGGCGCGACCGTGTCCCGTAAATCGAGGATCCTGGCTGATGGGATGCCCAGCATGCATCGGAAATGTGCTCGCACGCGATCGCCGACGTTCTTTCGGATATCCGAGGTGCAGCGCGATGATCGTTACGTCATTGTTGGCGCCGGCATTTCCTGCCCCGCTGCCACCGTCTATCGAGACCCGACTTGCCGCCCGCCCAGTCACCTTCGCGTCTTTAGTCGACGATACAGCGTGCGTTCGCTCATCCCAAGGTGTTGAGCAAGCGCGCCGCGGGTCCCTGAGAACTCCTGTGCGAACCGCGCAAGCTCACGATCGGTAAGCTCGCCGCGCGACGAAAGCGAGGCTGAGCCCGAATTGTTCCTCCGATTCGCCGACTCCCTCTCCATCATGTGATCCGGCAGATGTTCGACCCGGATCACCCCGTCGTCGGCCAGCAGGCACGCCCGGTCGAGCACGTTGCGCAGTTCCCGGATATTGCCGGGCCAGGAATAGGCATGGAGCCTCGCGAGAGCGTCCGGCGTCACGCTGAACTTACGGCCTGACGTGCTGCCTGCCGCGCCTCGGGCTCTACCAATACGCTGCAGTATCGAGTCGACGAGTAGCGCGATGTCGTCGGGGCGCTCGCGCACCGCCGGCAAATGAATCGGAAATGCGCTGATGCGGTAGTAGAGATCCTGGCGGAATCGGCCATCGCCGATCATGTCACGCATGGGTTTGTGCGTCGCCGCCACCAGCCGGAAATCGGCGCGCAAGGTCTCGATTCCGCCGACCCGGCGGAATGTGCCTGATTCGAGCAGACGGAGCAGCTTGACCTGCATCGACAGCGGCACATCGCCGATTTCGTCGAGAAACAGCGTTCCGCCTTGCGCGGTTTCGACCAGACCGGGTTTGCGCGCGGCTGCGCCCGTGAATGCGCCCTTTTCATAGCCGAAGAGTTCGCTTTCGAATAAGGTCTCCGTGATACCCGAGCAGTCGACGACGACAAAAGGGTGTCGCGCGCGCTCGCTTGCCTCGTGTAGGGCGCGCGCGAACAGTTCCTTACCGGTTCCAGATTCGCCAAGCAGCAGGACCGGCAGCATCGAGGGCGCTACGCGATGCAATGCCGAGATTGCGTCGTTAAACGCGATCGAGCGGCCGACCAGACCTTCCGCGCTCGGCTTGGCGGACGCGCTGCGCACAGTGGAGAGTCGCTCGACGTAAGCTACGACCTCCCGCTGCGCATTGAATATCGGCCGCAACTCGACATCGACATGCTCAGGTCCGCGAGGCGTGTGATGAATGTGGAGCACACGGTCGGGGCCGCGCAGTTCAAATGCCCGCTTCATCGGACAGTGCTCACCCGCCTGGTCGCAAGGTACGTCGTAATGGTGAGAGACCTGGTAGCACTTGCGACCAACGTGAGGCTGGTTAGCAACGCCGAACTGACGTTGATAGGCGGTGTTGGCTGCAAGGATGCGATACCGGGGATCGAGGACGATCATCGGTTGAACGTCGTGCTCCAGATAAGACACGAGGGCGTCGACATCCGGCGCCTGAGGTGACTCGTCCGGCATCGTGACGAGGGGCGTAATGGGGATAAATGACTTGGGGGATTTCACGGCAGCGACTCCAGGAAACCTCACTATACCGCTGCACTGCGACTACTGCCACCACTGCCACCGGACTGCCAGAAGTGGCAGTATTCGGTCCCGGTGGTCCGTCTGCGAATCTGCTGCCCAGCATGGCAGATTAAAAATATTGTTAAAAATCAACGTCATATGTGACTCAATATCAAATGGGCGCGTGATGGCCCGGTTCTTGTATCAAAGGGTCGATCCTGGCGCATTGGAAGAACCGTTTGATGGAGGAGATGATGTTGAATACCACGAGCCCCATGCAGGTCGAAGGTTTCTTCGACCCCGGTACCTCGACGATTAGTTACCTTTTGCTCGATGTCCGCACGGGCGACTGTGCACTGATCGATAGCGTTCTCGACTACGACCCGAAGGCAGGCCGTACCTGCACGACGTCAGCCGACAAGCTTGTCGCTCGCGTTCACGAGCTGGGCGCGAAGGTGCAGTGGCTTCTCGAAACTCACGTGCACGCCGACCATCTGTCTGCCGCGCCTTACCTCAAGGAAAGGCTCGGCGGAAAAATCGCGATCGGCGCGCATGTGACGCGCGTGCAGGACGTGTTCGGCAGGCTCTTCAACGTCGGCGCGCGATTTGCACACGATGGCAGCCAGTTCGATCACCTGCTCGCCGATGGGGAAGGATTCGCAGTCGGAGCGTTGCAGGCCTGCGCCATCCATACCCCGGGCCATACGCCGGCTTGCATGACCTATGTGGTCAGCGATGGGGCGCAGACCGCGGCTTTTGTTGGGGACACGCTGTTCGCGCCCGACTACGGCACCGCGCGTTGTGACTTTCCCGGCGGCGACGCCCGTACGCTCTACCGGTCAATCAACAAGGTGTTGAGCCTGCCGGCGGACACGAAGCTGTACATGTGCCACGACTATCAGCTCGGCGGCCGGCCTTTACAGTTTGTCAGCACGGTAGCCGAAGAACGCGAACACAACGTCCATGTACGTAAAGGTATCAGTGAGGAATCCTTCGTTGCGATGCGCACGGCACGCGACGCGACGCTCGACATGCCGGTGCTGATGCTGCCGTCGGTGCAGGTCAACATGCGCGCCGGACATATGCCCGATCCGGAAGATAACGGCGTGCCGTATTTAAAGATTCCCCTCAACGCAATCTGAGCGTTGCACCTGGTTAGCAGAAGCGACTGGAGAAGTCGATGGACATCAAGAAACTGACGGCTGAACTGGCGGTATCACAACAGATTGCCGCATCCGACCTGCATGCGATCGCGGACGCTGGCTTTCGCGCCGTCGTCTGCAATCGCCCCGACGGCGAAGGTTCCGACCAGCCCAACTTTAGCGAGATCGAGGCGGCGGCCCGTGAACAGGGTATCGAGACCCGCTACCTGCCAATCGAGTCCGGGAAGGTCGGCGATGACGAGGCTGCGCAGTTCGGCGAACTGATGCAGGCACTGCCGAAGCCGGTGCTCGCCTATTGCCGCACCGGGATGCGCGCCGCGACGCTGTGGGCGCTGTCCGAAGCGCCCCGCCGGGCGTTGCCGGACATCGTCGCCGCTGCCAATGCAGCAGGCTATGATCTGTCCGCGCTGGCGCGGCGTATCGCCAACGGCGGCAAGGTGCCCGTCGAAGTCGCCGTGGCCAGTCACGACATTGTGATCATCGGCGCAGGCGCCGCCGGCGTGGCGGCAGCCGCGAGCCTGCTCGCGCGCGACCGCAACCTCGACATCGCCATCATCGACCCGGCCGACGTCCACTATTACCAGCCAGGTTGGACCATGGTCGGAGCCGGTGTGTTCGATCCCGAGACCACCGCCCGCGAGATGGCCGCCGTGCTCCCGCGCAAGGTGCACTGGATCAAGGCCGCGGTGGCTGCGTTTGAGC
Source organism: Paraburkholderia sp. TE9906 (assembly GCF_056279605.1). Classification (NCBI taxonomy): domain Bacteria; kingdom Pseudomonadati; phylum Pseudomonadota; class Betaproteobacteria; order Burkholderiales; family Burkholderiaceae; genus Paraburkholderia; species Paraburkholderia sp. TE9906. Next base: position 188,594 of record NZ_JBWCCT010000009.1, on the reverse strand, counting down.
CGGAAAAGAATTCGGTTGTTCTCGAAGGATGCCGGGTGGTGAGCTACAGGCAGCTCATCGTTTGTCCGGGACTGAAGCTGGACTGGCATGCTATCGACGGGTTGCCGGAAACTCTTGGCCAGAACGGCGTGACGTCCAACTATCGCTACGACCTTGCTCCCTATACCTGGCAGCTCGTGCGCGAGCTCAGAGGTGGCCGCGCGCTGTTCACCCAGCCGCCGATGCCGATCAAATGCGCCGGGGCGCCGCAAAAGGCGATGTATCTGTCCTCGGATCACTGGCGGCGTTCAGGCCGGCTCGAGCAGATAGATGTCCAGTTCTTCAATGCCGGGGCTGTGTTGTTCGGCGTGGCCGACTATGTCCCGGCATTGATGGAGTACGTCAGGCGTTACGACATCGCGCTGAACTTCGGTTTCAACCTGAGTGCGATAGACGGGCCGGCCAGGCGCGCGACTTTCAGGCGCACACTCGAGAACGGCAGCGTGGAATCGGTGACCAGTGAGTTTGACATGATCCACGTGGTGCCGCCACAGAAGGCACCGGACTTCATCCGCGTCAGTCCGCTGGCCGATAAGGCTGGCTGGGTCGACGTCGACCAGGCGACGCTGCGCCACAAGACCTTCTCAAACGTCTTCGCGCTCGGCGATGCCGCGAACCCGCCAAATGCGAAAACCGCCGCCGCCGCGCGCAAGCAGGCACCCGTTGTCGCCCACAACGTGCTTGCCGCCCTCGGGAAGGTCCCGGGCGAGGCAGCATACGACGGTTATGGATCATGCCCGCTGACCGTCGAACGCGGCAAGATCGTGCTCGCGGAATTCCTCTATGGCGGCAAGGTCGCGCCGACGCTGCCGACCTGGCTGATCGACGGCAAGCGCCCGTCGCGACTCGCGTGGTTGCTGAAGGAGCGCATCCTGCCGCCGCTTTACTGGCAGGGGATGCTCAAGGGGCGCGAGTGGATGGCGCAGCCTGAACTCGTGGGCTAACGCAGCGGTGGCTCACAACCTATCGGATTCCTCATGCTAACTTCACTTATCCTCGGCGCCATCGTTGGGGCGGTGCTCGGCCTGACCGGCGCTGGTGGCGGCATCCTCGCAGTTCCGGCACTGGTGGCCGGCATGGGCTGGCCGATGCAGCAGGCGACGCCGGTTGCGCTGGTTGCCGTGGCAGGCAGCGCTGCGATCGGTGCGCTCGAAGCATTCCGGCGGCGGCTCGTCCGCTACCGAGCTGCGCTGTTCATGGCCGCAGCGGGTGTGCCGCTGACCTCGGTCGGCGTGCGCCTCGCGCACGCATTACCGCAACGCGTGTTAATTGCGCTGTTTGCCGCCGTCATGCTGGTGGTGGCGGGGAGGCTGCTGTCGCAGGCTTCGCGGCGCGGGCGTCCGGACCACGCGGAGTCACGGTTTTGCGTCGGCCATATCAACCCTGCCACCGGACGGCTGATCTGGTCGTGGACCACCGGGGTCGCACTCGCGGCAACCGGCGCGCTGACCGGATTGATGACCGGGCTCCTCGGCGTGGGCGGCGGCTTCATCATCGTGCCCATGCTGCGCAAAGTGACCAACGTCTCGATGCATGGCATCGTCGCTACATCGCTGATGGTGATTGCGCTGGTCGGCGTCGGCGGTATCGTTGCGACGGTCCTGCACGGCGCGCCGCTGCCGCTCGACCTGACACTGTTGTTCAGCCTGACGACAGCGGCCGGCATGGTGGCCGGGCGGTTGGCCTCGCACCGTCTCTCTGCGCAGCACGTACAGGTAGGGTTCGCAGGCGTGTTGATCTGCGTGGCGCTCGGGCTGATGGCAAAAGCTGCACTGGGTAATTGACCATCGTGCCCGTCCATCGCATACCACTTTGGTAACCGTTGCGCTACAAAATAAGCGTGGTCGCTACCCATTTCCGGATCGCCGCGTCCCGTCACTAACGGTCCGGGCGAGACTTCACCAGTCGCTCCGGTGCTTTTCTTCGGTCTCCCGGTGGCGCTCTTCGTCGGGTGTGTGAAGGTAGGGGTTGGTGCTCGTCAGCGACGCGTGACGCAGGTTGTCGCGAACTGTCCGCAGATCGGTGCCGCCGTCGGCCATGTGGGAGCCTGCGGTGTGGCGCAACCAGTGTGCGGACGCGTGATCGAGCAGATCGGCCTGTCCCTTGAACCCGTCGCCACGCAACCGGAGCCCTTCGGCCGCGCCGGCAAAGATGCCCTTGACGATTGTGTGCAGTGCGGCGCGTGTGAGCGGCTTCATCGATTTGCCCAGCGGCAGCACGAGTGGCGTGTCTTCGTGCCTTGACGGCAGGGCGGACAGGCCGCACTCGAGCCGCTAGCGCCCGAGTTCGACCATCATTTCCGCGGAGACTGGCACGAGCCCTTCCTTGTCGCCTTTGCCCATCACTTCGAGCCACCAGCGCTCATGGCCATCGGCATCGCGCCGGCAGAAGAAGCATCCCATCGTGTTGCCGCTGACCTCGGAGATACGCAGACCGCCGAGATAGAAGAGCGTGAACAGCCACCGTGCGCGCAGGTAACGCTCGCGCTCGCGTGGGTGTCGATATGGAGCTTCACTTCCTGCCATAGCTCGCGGTCGAGATAGCGCGTGATGCGCGGCTTCGTGCGGCGGGTGCGCTGCCGGGACAGCGACAGCGGATTGCCAGCCAGATAGCCTGCTTCGACCAGCCAAGCAAACAGCGCGTTGATTATCACCATCGCCTGACGCTGGCTGCTTGCGGCGAGCGCGCCGTAGAAGGGACGCCAGCGCGGATCATGGCGCGGGAATTTGCGGCCGCCTTCCGCGACCCAGTGTGGGCGCGGCTGCGGGTCCTGCAGGAATTGCCGGAACAGTTGCAGGTCTTCGTGCGTGAGCAACGACAGCGGTTTGCCCAGCTGCACGATCGCCCATAGCAGCAGCCGTTCAGCTTCCTTGCGGTAATTCTCGAAGGTGGTCTTTTTGTCGGCGACCGTAGAGCGAAGTAATATTGTCACTAGCCACTGCCCGCTGGGACGGGGCGTGAGCCTCCGAGTTGACGCATTTACTTCGTCCCGCAGCGAAGAAAAGTTGTCAATTCGCATCAGTGCGCATTAATTTCGTCAACTCACGTTCGTCCTAGACCATGAAATCCTCAGGCAGGAGGCCCGCATGGTCGGCGTTCCGCGAAGTTTCGAGCCGCTCACGCTGACTCGCCCTCGCGGCGCGCACCGTTATGGCGTGTTCAGTCCGAAACTGGGGCGACATCTGACGCTATAAAGGCGCAGCGCTTTCGAAGCATGGCTGATGCTCGAAGCGGATCCTGTTGCAAAGGCATTCTGTGAGCGGCCTGGCCTCATGGCAGTCGACCGGCAACGCTGCGTCGTAGATTTCTGGACAACGTCATGACATCCATGAATGCCTGGCACTACTATCGGAAACAACACCCGCGACGGATCGGCTGTGCGCACACCCTGATCCAGTTGATGAAGGTTGACATAGACCGGTACGAGGGCCTGGAGCCGATGCGCGATGTTTGGGATCTAAGGTGCCTACGACGCAGGCTGCAGATTCCCGCCAAGGTGTTGCGAGAGTCCCTTCTTGAGGGTGCTCCGCGAGGTGGCATCACCCGGCATTCTGATATTGCTGGCATTGCGCGCCCCTTGGTCACCACAGCGTGATACCAAATGTTCAGCGAGAATCGCTGCCATGCGCACCAGCGCACGAGCGGCTTGTCGCGTCGCCCCAATCGCTGATTACCATAGAGCGTGAATTCTCCACGGGCGATCCATCACTCGTCCGGGCGGCCGTTTTCGAACTGCTGCATCGCGGTCGCATCCAGGCGCTAGAGTTACACACTGAAAGCCTGTCGTTTCTGACGCGCTTCGTTGCAATACAGGCCCCATTATGAGCTGCCGCGGAACCGAATTTCAGACGCTGGATCTCACCTCGTGGCCCACAATCGCATGGACAAAGCTCGACGCCGCCGGGCGCAGTCGCGTCCAGAGGCATATCGACGCCATTGAGCGTTATGCCACAGATGAGCCTGTCGGAAGTATTGAGGCCGCAACTGGAGTCAACCGCAGACAGTTCTACCGGCTTCTCAACAGGGCGCTCTCGCTGCATGCCGATGGGCGGCTATACGGCTTCCGTGCCTTCCATGGCATCCGCAATGCCGAAAATGTCGCCACGTGTCTGAACGGGTACGACCAGACAGCCTATCCGGAGGGCACGCAGTGGAGCTTCACGAGGTCTTACCTGCCACAGGCGTTCGATGCAGGTTATCGACTTGTCAGCGATACTGACTCTACTCTGGAATGCCTTCGAGGCCGCGCACCACAAGGCGACCCAGCCTGGCCGTCTCGAAATACCTATGGAATCGTTTGCGCGGGCCGTCGAGATCGTGCTCAAGGATAGCGAACTCAGGGATGCTCCGGGGTATTGTCCGGACGCCTCGTCGTTGGCACCCGACAGCACCGTCGGCTACTACGTTGGCTGGAAGGAACAGTCTCTGAGCGTCTCGCGCGAATGTGCCCATGTGCCATTCTGGTTGTTCCAGCTTCCTATGAAAGAGATGTCTGCGGCGGTCCCAAGCGAATGCTCTTCGCCGTCGACGGTAGCGCTCCATCGCAGCATGCCCTTCAATACGGTTTAAAACTCGCCACGAAACAGACATCCTTGCGCATCGTAAACATTCTTGATCAGGCGGTGTCGATGAGCGATTTCGTGCCGCTTCCTTTGTTTCAAGATGCACTTGTCAAAGAGAGCAACGCAGCGCTTGCGGCGGCAGCGGAGTTGCTTGCCGGATTACGAATCGAGGTGGAATCCGCGATGATCAACACGGAAAGGACCGGCGACGATGTACCCCACGCCATCGTGAGGGAAGCCGATCATTGGAATGCCGATCTGGTCGTGGTGGGCACACACGGTCGACGTGGTCTCTCGCGCTGCTGCTGGGTAGCGTGGCGAGCCGCGTACTGCGTATCACCCATGTACCGGTGTTGCTCGTCCGCCCAATCCAAGCATGAAGCAGGCTTCGGTCGTGGCGCAACATTGGGTGAAATGATTGTACGCATGTTCCGATTCGATAAACTCGTGCCCGACCACCGGCAATCCATTACTTGGGGGTGTCATTGCGTTGAACCGGTTGCCGCAGCTGTTGCCGTGCCGCCTCTGTCTGCCATTCGCGCCACAGCGCCATCAGAACAGCCAGTATCGCGGGCCCAAGGAACAACCCGATCAGACCGAATGCGGCGAGTCCCCCAAGCACCCCAAACATGACGAGCAGAAATGGAATGCGTGCGCTGCTGCTAATGACAAACGGCCTTATCAGATTGTCTACCCAGCTTATGACCAGCATTCCCCATAGCAATAATCCGACTCCGGCCACCGTGCGGCCTGCAAATAGAAGTCCGACTGCCACCGGTACCCATACCAATGGCGTGCCAAAAGGAATCAATGCTACGAGAGCAGTGATCCCTGCCAGAGTGACGGGCGCAGCTACGCCTGCGGCCCAGTAACCCAGCCCCGCCAAGACTGCCTGCGCGATCGCTGTCAGCACAATGCCGTAGACGACGGATCGGGTCATGCTGCCGATCGCGGTGAGATAGTCGTCAAGGCGCTCACCGAGGAAAGGCCGCAAAGCCTGCCGTATCTGATTCAGGAGACTTTCTCCATCGCGGTACGCAAAAAACAGCGTCACGAGAGCAAACCCCAGCTTTGTGGCGTTTCGGGCCGCACTTCCGAGGATGTCACCGATTTCGCTTGTCCAGCGATTCGCCCATCCTGAGAGATGGGAGCGAATGGCAGGGGGATCAATCTCCACATGATCGAGAAACGCCTGCAACGAGGACCCGATCCAGGGGATGCGCGCCAGAAAATCGGGTAAGTCGCGAGGACGATCGGAGAAGTAGGCGACGATAGCCCGGCTGGCGTCCCTTAGATCTTCCGTCAACGGCTTCATCAGCCAGAGGACTGGCAGTATGCACGCACACGTCAGGAGAAGGGTCATCAGCAGCGCGCTAGTCCCCGCGCTTTCGCGGAGCAAGCGTCGCAAACGGCTGTAGGCGGGCCAGGTGACATACGAAATAATCAGCGCCCACGCGACCGGAACTAGAAAAGGGCGCAGAACCAGGAACCCCAAAGCTACCAGACCAGCCAGAAGCAGTGCTAGCACGACATGCTTTCCCGATGGCATTGAACGCTCCCGTTGGTGGATTCGGTCTTTCTGTATCTGGGCAGTGATCGCAGGCCGAAACAATGCTCCAGATGCGAGGCAGGAGACCATATGATTCGCCCCTACCCGCACGTGACTGGTTGACAAAGGTCAATCAGCGAGTCTTACCTTCACCGATACTGGCACTTGCCGCGTACATCTTCCCTGCGACGTTCGTCGACTCTCACAGAAGGATCGGTCCATGTTGACTCCGACGCGCACGATTAGCCCTGAGGCAGAAGGTTTCGACAAATGGCACGCAATGCAGGTCGCGACCGTCGCCATGCAACCGGGCACCGATAGCGATTATGGTCTGACACTGGCAGAGGCGGACCGGCGCCTCGCCAGAGACGGGCCGAACGAAATTCGTGAGCAGCGGCGCCGGAGCGTCCTTGACATGCTGATCTGTCAGTTCAAGGACTTCATGATCGTCGCTCTGTTGGCTGCGGCTCTCGTGTCGGGCCTGATCGGCGAGGCCGCGGACGCGCTCGTGATCATCTCGATCGTATTGCTTAACGCCACAGTCGGCTTCATCCAGGACTATCGCGCCGAGCGCGTGATGGCGTCGCTCGCACAACTCGCCAGGCTGCAGGCGACAGTCATTCGCGAAGGCGAATGTCAAACGGCCCCGGCATCGGGCATTGTGCAGGGCGACGTCGTTTTGCTGGATACCGGTTCTACCGTTCCCGTCGATCTTCGTCTTGCCGAGGCGTCCGGGCTGAAGATCGCCGAAGCGGTTCTCACTGGGGAGTCGGTGCCGGTAGAGAAGGGCACCGCGTCGCTTGACGACGCTTCGCTACAACTCGCCGACCGGACAAACATGGCTTTCAAGGGCACTGTTGTCACCTACGGTCGAGCACGAGGGATTGCCGTTGCTACCGGCATGGCCACCGAACTCGGCAAGATTGCCGGGGTGCTCGAAACGGCACCTGCAGTCCAGACGCCGCTGCAAAAGCGTCTTGCAGAGTTTGGGCGCCGACTGGCTACGATGATTCTTGTGATCTGCGCGATCATCTTTGCGACGGGTGTGCTGCGTGGCGAGCCAGTGCTGCTCATGCTTCTCACGAGCCTGAGTCTTGCTGTCGCCGCTATCCCTGAAGCTTTACCCGCAGTGGTGACCGCGATGCTTGCCCTTGGTGCGCGCAATATGGCACGACACAACGCCCTGGTGCGACGTTTGCCTGCGGTCGAAACCCTGGGATCCGTGAGCTGGATCTGCACCGACAAGACCGGCACATTGACCTTGAACGAGATGCGCACAACTGAACTCTACGCTGATGGCGTGCGGTTTCCAATCGCATCGTTCGATACAAAAAGGCCGCTACGAGATGCTTGCTGGAGGCATTGACGTTATGCAACAACGTTAGCCGTGCTGCGGGCGGGGAGGTCGCTGGCGATCCGACCGAGGTTGCGTTGTGGAGAGCGGCCGATGACGCTGGCTTCGACAAGAGCGCGCTCGAAGTCACGGACCCGCGTTCACTGGAGTTCCCGTTTGACTCCGATCGCAAGCGGATGACGACGATTCACCGCAACGGAACGGGATTCATTGCCTACACGAAGGGCGCACCGGAGACAGTCGTTGAACGTTGCAGCGCATGCCTCTTGGATCACGGTATAGTCGCCGTGGACCACGAACGGGTGCTGGCGGCTGCTGAGGCGATGGCGGAGAGTGGTCTTCGTGTACTCGCCGTTGCGAGCCGGAAGTGGGACAGCCTGCCTGCCGGTCACAATATCGAAGAAGTCGAATGCGGTCTCACTCTGCTTGGCCTGGCTGGCATGCGTGATCCCCCGCGGCCCGACGTCCGGCAGGCGGTTAAGGCCTGCAAATCCGCAGGAATCATTCCCGTAATGGTTACGGGGGATCATCCCGTAACCGCGTGCGCTATCGCTCGCGAACTCGGCATCCTCGTCCCCGAGGACACCGTGTTGACCGGCCGCGAACTCAGTCGCCTCACGCATGAAGCTCTGGTCGCGCAGGTGTATCCGTCAGCGCATCCCGTCTTGAACGCACGCAAGCCCGGTGCGAAGGGGTAGCCATCGTAACAACGGAGCACGGCGATGGACGACGCTACGGGAGAGACGGCTGTACCGACGGGCACCCGACGCCCCCGGCAAGGCGAAGCATTCTGGCGCGAGATGGTCATGGCATGGACCACAAGCGGACTGGGCCTTCGACGTTTCTGTCGTGAGCAGGGGCTCGCCGTCAGTACCTTCGGCCTGTGGCGCAAGAAGCTCTCTGGCGAGGCACGAGCAGGCGCGCACCCGCTCGCGGTCACCCCCGACGCGGCATTTATCGTTTCCCATCCGGACACCGCACCAGCCACTCCTGCGCCACCGTCGACGGCGGACGCTTTGTCATCTTCGCGTGATCGGGTGACGTTGTCGCTCGCCGGTGTTCGCATCGAGCTGACCGGTGCTCATGCCGAGCGCATCGTGCGTTTCGTGCTCGGACAGCTCGGAGGTAGCCGGTGCTGATCGCAGCCGGTGTTCGTGCGTATATCTGCCGTGAGCCGGTCGACATGCGCAAATCCATCGACGGCCTGTCGTATCTGGTCGAGCCACTGCTTGCCCAGAACCCTGTCTCGGGCAATCTGTTCGTGTTCGTCGGCCGGGACCGCTCGAAAGTCAAATGCCTATACTGGGATCGCACCGGTTTCGCGCTCTGGTACAAGCGCCTTGAACGGGGCCGCTTTCCATCCCCGTTGGCGCTCGCGCAACGCGGCTTCACGCTCGCCGAACTCAACGCCTGGCTCGAAGGTATTGAGATCCCGGCACGCGAGCCGCATCGCGCCGTCGCGGTGACGCGCGTGAGCTGAACGCGCTGTCGCCTGCGCAGATACAACGCTCCCCCGAGCTTGTAAACGTAGCGCGAGTTGGGCGTCATGATAGCCATGCCGCCCACCGCCATCACTGTCGCGGAATTGCCGGTCGAGCCCGACGCGCTGCAAGCCTTCGCGCTCGAACAGAACCGGCTGGCATGCGTGCTGTGGGAGCAGCTGGAAGCGCTGCAGCACCGGATTGCCCAGGCGAACCGCGCGCGCTTCGGCGTCAGTTCCGGGCGGCTGATGGGCCAGGCGGAACTGTTCGATGCCGCCACGGAGTTGCCCACTCTTCCTGAGCAGGCGCAGATTCCGGTCGCGGGCCACACCCGCAAGGGCCGTCCAGCGCTGCCGAAGGATCTGCCACGCAAGCGCGTTGAATATGATCTGAGCGACGAACAGAAGGCCGCATTCGATTCGCTCGAGCGTATCGGCGAGGAACGCAGCGAGACGCTGCACTACGAGCCGTCGAGGCTCACCGTCATTGAACATATCCGTTTCAAGTACGCGGCGAAGAAGGATGGTGAGTCGACCATCGTGGCCGCGGGTGCCCAGCCCTCGCCGCTGCCGAAGAGCAATGCGAGCGCGAGCCTGCTGGCTAACATCCTGGTCAACACCTACGTCGATCACCTGCCTTTGAACCGGCAGGAGATGCGCTATGCACGACGAGGTGTGCATCTGCCCCGAGCAACGCTGTGCGAATGGAAGCTGGCGGCAGCCGAACTGCTCGAAGTGCTGCTGCCACCGCTTCGGGCTCACCAGTTGCAGGCCGCCCGCATGCACCTAGATGACACGACGCTGCCGTTGCTCGAGAAGGGTCGCACGGCGACGCGCACCGCGCGATTATGAGGCTATCCTGGCGCCGGCCAACGCGAGGAGAACGGTGTCTGGGTCGACCACCCGCCGGCGGTCGTGTTCGAGTTCGCGGAATCGCGCTCCGGTTCGCATCCGCTGCGGTACCTGCAGAAGTACAAAGGTTACCTGCAGGCGGACGCGTACAGTGGACATGGCGCACTCTACGAAACCGGAGACATCGTCGAGGTCGGATGTTGGGCCCATTGCCGCCGACGCTTCTTCGAATTCGCGAAGGCGCAGAGCAAACCTGGACTTGCGGCGCAGGCGCTGGAGTGGATCGCCCGACTGTATGCGATCGAGTCGCGGATCCGGGACCAGACACCTGATCTCAAATATGCGGCGCGGCAAGCCGAGGCGCTGCCGGTGCTCGCACAGTTCCGGCAATGGCTGGAAGGCAACGTCATCGGTTTGCCAGCTCAGGCGCCGCTCGCAAAGGCGTTCGGCTATGCGTTACGTCATTGGCCGGCGCTCGTTCGTTACACCGAGAGCGGTATCCTGCTGCCTGATAACAATGCTCTCGAGCGTCAAATTCGCCCTATCGCCCTGGGGAGAGCCAACTGGACATTCGCGGGCTCGCCGCGTGGCGCCAGGGCCGCCGCCACGATGTACTCGCTGCTCGGCACGGCTCGACTGAATGCCTTCGAACCCTATGCATGGCTCAAGGACACACTTGAGAAGTTGCCGTCGTATCCTGTCAATCGCGTGCACGAACTGTTGCCGCTCGCCCGTTAAACGCCTACACATTCATGGACATTCTCGACTCGCTTCGGCAGGCGCCCAGCGCCGAGTTGTATCGCCTCTATCTCGCCATCGGCAAAATGCTGGACGACCCGCGTCGTATTCTCGAAGTACGTCAACGCTTGCACTTGGGAATGGAGGTCAGCTATATCGGGGGCGATCCGCTCGCACCACCTTCGCACGGAACGGTGGTGGAGCTGCGGCAAACCCAGGCGGTGATTCAGGACAACCAGAGCCGTCAGTGTTGGTCGGTACTATACGCGGCGGTTATCCCTGACACTGCGCGCGGTCCGACTCACGCGCCTCCGTCGCCGCCACCGCGAGCACAACGTGAGGAATTCTTCGTTGGCGACACCGTTGGTTTCACCGACAAACATCTGAGCGAGCGAGTCGGCATCATCGTCAGGCTCAACGCAAAAACCGCCTCCATCGCTGTTAATGATTCGGAAGGGCATTGGCGGGTCTCGTACGCCTTGCTGCGAAAGATTGTCGACATCTAACCGCGCGATACCGTCAATACGGGTTCCGCTGACGGATACTGATCTACACGGACTCCGACACACCATCACCATCATGCCCGACGCGCGCGCGAACGCGAAAACGGTCGGGCCGAGTCGCTTACGCAGACTGGCCCATGCGAGGCATTCCGCGTGTCCTGCATCTCGATAACGCAGCTGAGTTCAAGAGCAGGGCGCTCCGCAGCGGGTGTCGTGAATACGGCATTGACCTCATGTATCGTCCAGTCGGTAAGCCTCATTTTGGTGGCCATATTGAACGGTTGAACCGGACGTTGATGGAGCGCGTGCGTGGGTTGCCAGGAGCGATGGGATCGTCCGCAAAAGGACGCAAGGCTCGCCAGGCTATCTTCACCAGGCCCTTTCCCTCGTGGGCTGAATAGTAGTCCAGACCTGCCGAGCCCTGGACAATGGCGTCCACCTTCCCATCCAGCAAAGCTTGATACTCGTCGCTGGTTTGCGAAAACTCCTGCACCACTGCGTTGTGTTCCTGGAGATAAGCAAGCGGAGTGCCACCGAGGAGCGTGGCAACCCGCTTGCCGGGTAAATCTTCCGGTCCATTGATGGCGCCTCGAATCTCCTGCACGGTCAGCGTCGTCGTCAGCTGCGCAGTGTAGAACACCACGTAGACCATGCCGACAAACATCCAGAGAACTGCGAGCATCCGGCCGGGCCATGGACGCGGACTTTCGTCTCCCTGTGTCAGCATGGTCGTGGTGGCCCAGTACATCGTACGGAGGATGCCGGGATAATATTTTCGTCCGGAAATGGTGTCGTCCTTCTGCGCACGTTCGAAGATCCACATCAAGTGGGCGAGGCTACGATAAGCGCCAGCGCGACGCCAAGCCAGGTGAGGCTCGTGCGCGAAAATAGCAACGCCAGCAAGGTCCGTAACGGGGTCGCCGCCGCGGTCTGCCCGGTATCCCGCACCATGACCTGAAGGCCCACCTCCACGATCGGATAAGAGAAATCGAATTCCCGGTCACGTTCCCTGCTGTAGAACAGACCGGACACGGCGATATCAGCGTTGCCCGAGCGCAACGAATCGAACAAGCCCTTGGTGTCGGGCGTCATCTGATAGCTGGTCTTGACGCCCACCCTTGCCGCGATTTCGTTCCAGAGATCGATGCTGAACCCGGTCAGCGCCCCCCCTTGCTCCATCACGAACGGTGGCAGAACGAATGTGACGACACGCACGGGCGGGTCCAAAGGCTGTGCCCATGCGCCGGAAATCAACATCATCACCAGCGACACCGTCGAGGCCAAGCGGCTGATCATGACTGACATGCCTCTTTTTTTACTTCAACCTCGTCTGCCGGCAACTACTTCGCCCTGTTGGGCATCTTTCCTGCAGGGCATCGTCGCAACGGTCCGGCTGCTTCCGCGTGTTATTTCGTAGGGGGGCCCTGCTTCCAAGCCCCCGCGCGGCGGCTGTGCGACGACTTTCGCTCCGACGTCCCGCAACAGCCGCTGGAACTCCGGCGACGCCTTGATGATTGTTGTTGCAGCGGCCCGCAGGCGGTCGACGGCCTCGGGCGGGAGTGAGAACGACGTAGGCAGTTCGTTCAGATAGTCCTGTTCCGCCTTGTCCGTGAGCCGGTTGAACGACACGTCGATGGTGTAGATTGTAACGTCCGGTGTACGCAAATCGGCGGCCACCTGAGTATCTTTACTCCCGTTAAATGCGGGCGACGCCCGAAGCTGGCGCATGGATTCCCAATGGGCCTCGGTGTCCTTCAACAGTTCAGTTGCTTCGTATGAGTAATGGTCAATCGGAACGCCTGCGGCTTTCAGCAGAATCGGGACCGTTCCCGGCGGGGATTCCGATTTGTCCCATTGGGTCTTGGGCGAGGACAGTGAATTGACGACGAAGACGACAATCCTGTGTATGTGATCGAATGGCGTGGGCTGATCGATTGAATACAGCGTTTCCATGATTTCCAGCGCATCCAGCACGCTGCGCATCCCAAGATTGTCTGAAATGCCGCCGTCCACGAGGTGGATGTATGGCCGGCTGGCGCTGTCTTCGAACGTCGCCTGTTCCGTCATATGGCGAGTGGTGCGTGCGGCAGGCCGTGGCGGGTTGCCAGTACCGACAAACGGCTGCATCCATGCAGGAGGTTCGTAGCCACAAGTGCCGCCATAATTGTTTAGCGTAACAGGCGACAGCACCACGGGTACCGCAGACGATGCGGCCGCGGCACGCGAAAGACGTACCGCGCTCAGATCAGAGCAGAGCACATCGAAGGTGCCCTGTGCAAAAGACACGCTGGTACCTGTAGAAATGTCCGTGGCCGACGCGATGATAAGCGGGCCTTTGCCGCGATTGAGGTCGCCAAACGTCGCGCCTTTGAACAGGATCTCGTCGTATAGGTCGGCGGCCAGCTCAGACCGGCCCCAGCTCCGCGACCAGAGCGACGGCCAGCGAGCTGGGTTAAGCGTGCGCCACGTGATTTCGCCCTGCAGATTGCGCTTTAGAAAGCTCTGCTCGTAATCGTCGAACAGTTTGTCACCGTAGAGCCCGTAGGCCAGCGCTGTAAAGCTTCCACCGGACACGCCAGAAATGATGCTGACATTGTCGAGCAGGCGCGCCCTGTTGCCTCTCGGTCCAACGACTTCAGTATTGCGCAGGAACTCGAGGACGCCATACGAGAACGCCGCAGCGCGTGTGCCGCCACCCGAAAAGGCAAGGATCACGAGGTTCTCGTTGTCCGTCGAATACTGCGGGCGCGTCGCTAACCGATAGCCTGCAGCCGGATCTACGTGGGTAATCGGTGGGTTGACTGCTCGGGTCGCGCAGCCGCCGAACAGGAGCAACAGTAAAAACGCCAGCGATGTCGTGTTTGGCAATCGCATCAAGGGACCTCCTCAGCAATCCATACAGACACACTGGCGCAAGTACCATTCAGAATCTGCACGAGACGACTCTGCGGCGACGTCATCAGTCATTAGACGCCGCACGGACCGGTGGACGTTGACTTGAGTCAACCCGTTCATTCGTACGGGGCGGCCCGGCCGACATACCGCGCAGACGTGGGCGACTCGGGCGGGACTCGCGACGATTGTTCCGTCCAGTCTTTGTTGTGTCATCGGACGTACTTCCGCCACGATGACATCCTCAGCGGCGTAACTCGCGTCGGCGCCGCTCGCACTCGGCGCGATGAATACCGCACTTCAGGACGGCTGCTGACAAGTGCGGTTGCAGCCATCGCGCTTGCGCACTGCACGAACATCATTCTTAACGTGCGCTGAAGGATCGCTAGCCGTTCGGGTTCAGGTGCAGGACCGATTCACCGACTCAAGCGTGGGGCGGATTCCATCGATGAAGGCAGCCGTTTGTTGAAATCGTCCGGGCGCAGCTGATCTGAACCGTGGCTGGGATCGCACCGCCCTGATCTAGATCAAGTACGTTGAGGCCAACGGCGTCGATGCTTCTATCAAGCAGGGAAGTCGCTATTCGATCTATCGAACGACGTCAGGAGATTGGCCATGAAGAATTTGATCGTTGCAATCGCCACCGGACTTGCCTTCACTGGACAGTGGGTGCCGCTAGTAGCGGCGGCTCAGGCTTCGCAGACGAAAGAAGCGAGTTCTGCTGCCGCGCCCAACGTCGCTGAATTTGATCGGCAATTGGCCCACGTCCAGGAACTGATGAAATCGATGCAGGCGCAGATGGCCCTGATCCGCAAGACGCAGGACACGCAGGAGCGACAAAGGCTGTTACAGCAGCACCGTGCAACAATGCAAAGCGCTATGACCGCCATGCATCGACTATGGGGGCCCGGCATGATGGGCGGTCGAGGGATGACGGGCGGGGGTGGAATGATGGGCCCGGGAATGATGGGCGGTGGTTGGGGACGCATGGGCGACTATTATTCGAACCTGACTCCGGAGCAGGTTCGGCGACGCCAATACATGACCGACCAGTACCTGGACATGCAACAGCAGATGATGAACAACATGATGTGGAATCAGCAGTACTGGATGGGACCGCCTGCGCCGACCAAATAAGAGCAAGGCGTGAGAGCGCGGACGTCCCACGCTTCATCCATCGGACACGGCATATGGCGGGCGGATCGTCGGCGCGCGTTTAGCATTGATTCGACGAAGGGATGTTCAAACCAGTAGTTCAGTCACATTGACGATGACGGCTCACGGTGGGCTGAATGCTGATCGGGAGATTTCGATGATTGACCTGACCTCGTGGAGAAGGAGCCGCGTGACGGACATGGCGGGTGCCACAATCGAGCGGCATATACAAAGATTTCGCCATCCGCTGAATCCTCCACCAGATGTTCATGTCGTTCCAGGCATCTCTGACCCGGACTGTAACGGAACCGGTCCATTTCTGCATGCAGTTGGCGGAGCACCGCTACAGTCTGCACATCTGAACGCTGGGTTGCCCTTCAGGCATTCTGTGCCCGGCGAACGTGATCTCGTGGATTCCCCGCCAAAATGGTGGTCACGTGCTGCATGGCTGCGTGGACGTGACCGGGAAAAGCAACGCATGTTCGACATGAGGGTGCAATTACGGGACGCGCTGGAGATACTGCCGCTCCCAGTTATTGTGATTGACCAGCGGGACAGGATCCTCTTTGCAACCTCGATGACTACACAGCTATTCGGGTACAGGACAGAAGAACTGCTCGGCGCATCGTTCGACATTCTGTTTCCGATGCTCGGCGAGTGGGAAGGGTGGCCCGCGGTCAACGAAAGTCGTTCTTCCATCAACGGCCCACCGGGCGCGACGAACAAGTTACTGCTTGCCAGGCGGCGTAATGGCAGCGGCTTTTTCGCGGAAGCCACCATAGTTCGATCCAACGTATGTGGCCAGGTCTTGCGGATCGCGACGATATCGGATCGCAGCGCGTGCGGCGAAGCCGAACAGAACCTGACGGAACTCGCTCATCTCGCGCGCGTTTCATCGTTGGGAGAACTTGGGGGCGCGCTTGCTCATGAAATGAACCAGCCGCTCGCAGCCATTTTGAGCAATGCGCAGGCGGCACAGCGCTTCATCGAATCAGGGATGGCCGATGCGAACGAGTTGCGTGAAGCGTTGAAAGATATCGTCGCGGATAGTTGTCGGGCGAGCGAGGTTATTCAGAAGATCCGTATGTTCATCAGAAAAGGGGATATTGAGCTGAAACTTCTGGACCTCGGAGATGTGGTGCACGATGTCGCCTTGCTGGTACGTAACGATGCGCTGGTCCGTGGTATTCGAATTAGCTTCGACATCGCCAGAAATCTTGCGAACGTTTGCGGCGACAAGATCCAGCTTGAGCAGGTCGTGCTCAACCTGCTGTTGAACGCCTGTGACGCCGTCAAGGAGTGTGGCATAGCCGAACGCGCGGTTGAAACAACCGTGTGCGGAGAACCGGGTGGCGGCGTGCGCATTACCGTGAAGGATTATGGTCAAGGTTTGACGCTTGGCAACATGGACCAGATATTCAGATCGTTTTACACGACGAAACCTCAGGGGCTCGGGCTAGGCCTCTCGATCAGTCGTAGCATCGTGACCGCACATGGCGGGCGTCTTTGGGCAGAAAACAACCCGGGCAAAGGCGCAGCTTTCCACGTCACGTTGCCGTCAGGCGGCACCTCGCAGATAAGCCGCGAGCGACGGACATGATGACCCAGGCAGGGAGCCGGGTTTAAGGCGCGGGCGTCCACGTGAGGTGGCTGTGATTTCGTTTGCTCCAGATCAATCCGGGTTGGCCGACCTTGCCTTATTTATTGTCCATTGAGATATTTTGGCCGGAGTCAAGCGATGGGATTTTTCCATGGATTATTTGGGTGTCATCGGGCGCACACGGTTCCAGATCTGAGGGCCAGGGAAGCGGTTGCTCGTGTTCTTGTCATGAACCCTGGACTAAAGTACGCGCGTCACTACGAAGCGAAGCTCACCCGGGCGGTGGCTCTGTCACTGCGCTATGCAGACGATCTTGTCGCTTCGCTGCAGCCGCTGCACGATGCCAATGCCGACGCATGGTCGTCCGATCCGGCGATTCGCGCCTTCTTTGCCACGCGCGACGATCTGGCTCAAGCCTTTAGCCGGTCGGAAACCTTGCGTGCTTATTTCGAGAGACACGCGAATTTGACCGAAGCATACGCGGTCCTCGGGATGGCGATGACCGAGCGGCACATATTGGGCGTCACGATGGAAGGAAACTCTGTTCGTCATGACGTGCCACAAACTACGCTGTGCTTCAGCGACCATCGCATCAGAATCTGCAGCGATTCCGAGGCGTCGTTACGCGCAGAGATTGCCCGCCGGATGATCGATCAACTGGCCCTGGAAGGCCTTGCAGGTCTAGCCGTGAGGCGACGCGATCTGGTGAAGCAATCGCGAGCCCTGATCGAGGAACGTGTCGCGCTGCTGGAACGTCAAGGAACGGGTCTGCGGGCGGTCATCGGCGCGCCTTTAAATGACGAATCAGCCGAGCTGGATCGGCTCCAGACGCAGATCAACGAGAATACGCAAACTCTGGCCACCCTCAGGGTGCCCGGGACGCAAGCCGAGCTCGAGCTGGAGTGCGTATGCAATGTGTTCTCCACGCCTTCCGATCACCTTTACGTTCAGCGCAGACTTTTGCGGCTCGACATGATGAACGTAGTCCAGCCCGAAGGGGGCGAGGCGGGGCAGGAAATTCAGTTCGACTTCGCACGCATTCCAGGCAATCCAGCCATAGTGCGAGTCTTTGTGCTTGTGCGGTTTCCGCGTCGGGAACTGTTGCCTGGCGGCCTGAACATCGATGCGGCGATGCGAGCGATCTAAGCCGGTCGATACAATTGCAGAAGACGAAACGGTCAGGGCCGGTGTTTAACTGTGCCGGCGGCACATTCCACCTGTCGATCACACCCAGCGAGGCAAAGGGATGATCGTAAGAATCACGTTGTTGCGCCGCATGGATCAGGTCGATTAAGACACACTCCGGTCAAGTCGCTGCATCGCAGTTCACCACGTGGCTAGTTAACCGGATTGAGCACCCGCTGAAGGATCCGTAGGTTGCGGACCCGTCGATCGGAGTATTGCCGCTGGTGCGCGGCCCGTCACTGTTTCAGGAGCGTCAGTGGACATTGAGTGGGATCGATTTTCGAAAGAAAGCGTGATTCGCTGCCCTTTGTACGAGAGCGAATCATGCTGCAGAACCGCTTGAAGAATTTGTCGCTTTCCTAACTGGAAAGCGAGGCGAATCTGTTCTTCCGTGGTGTCGCCCGCGCCGAGCGATTCGCAGATCACTTCATATGAGACCGCGAACGCGCGATAGCCCCACCCGAAACCATATGCCGAAAACCAGACCGTGGATCCGTCGGACAGGTCTGGCGCTGTAATCCAGATCATGGGTTGATTCATAGCGGCACTCTGCTGAATGACTCACGCGCTCAACCGACGATTTGCATGGGAGCAAACACCGTCGATGCATGTCTCGCGACCGACGCATGACTGATTGACAGAATAGGGCTCGCAGTCGGATTCCGCTTGATATAGGTCAATGCCCGGTCGGCGCGGAGAAATCCGGCAGTATGCTGCTGCCGGGGTGAATGTCAGTCAGGACCGGCGGCCATTGTGGGGAGGCGACATCGATCTGATTGACGTGGATCAAGAGGCGGGGGTACATACGCGCGTCTATTAGGGATTAGCACCGTAGGCAGCGGAGAACGGGCCGGAGCGCGGCGATGAATTTCTGCTGCTGGTTCGGCTAGCCCGCTATCCGCACGGATGCGTTCTAAAGAGAGGGGAGAGTTCAAAATGCTGAGCTCGCCAACATCGACACGCGTACTGTCCAGACAATTGCTCGATGTACTGATTCGCGCCGGACTGATCGCGGTGCTCGCCGTATTCTGTTTTCGGATCTTCGTCCCGTTCCTGAATCTGATGGTATGGGCGCTGATTCTTGCCATCACCCTCTATCCGTTGCAGGTTCGGCTGCGCAGCAGGTTGCCGAACAGGGGAGGCTTGATCGCGACGCTGATCGTCGCTGTCGCGTTCGGCATCATTCTCGTCCCGACTTACCTGCTAGGTGTCGCGGTTGCCGATTCGATCGAGCATGCGATCGCCGTGTTCCGCAGCGGCAGTTTCCGGATTCCGCCGCCGGCCGAATCGGTGGCCAATTGGCCGCTGGTGGGCGAACGGGTGCATGAGTTCTGGCAACAGGCTTCGACCGACCTCACGGGCCTCGCGCACAGGTTTGCCCCGCAGCTCAAGGGTGCAGGCCTTGCGGTGCTCGGCATGGTCACGGGTCTCGGTGCCGGGCTGGCGATATTCTTCGTTTCCCTCGTCGTGGCGGGCGTGCTCATGGCGCATGGCGAACATGGTCACGTCAGTGCCGTGCAGATTGCCTCGCGCATCTCCGGCCCGGAAAATGGTCCGAAGATCACCGATCTTTGTACGGCCACGATTCGCGCCGTGGCCCAAGGGGTGGTCGGCATTGCATTCATCCAGATGCTGCTGATCGGCATCGGCTTCGTCGTGATGGGCATTCCCGGTGCTGGATTGCTTGCTCTCGCCATACTGCTGATCGGCATCATGCAACTGCCTGCCACCTTGATCACGATTCCCGTAATCGTCTTCGTGATTGTCACCGAGGGCTTCAGCGCGGCAACGATCGGGTTTGCCGTGTATGTGTTTGTTGCGGGACTGGCGGACAACGTGCTCAAGCCATTGCTGCTCGGCCGCGGCGTTGCGGTACCGATGCCGGTCGTGCTGATTGGCGCGCTTGGAGGCATGGTTTCGGCGGGCGTCATTGGCCTGTTCATCGGGCCCGTGATGCTCGCAGTCGGCTATCAACTGTTCTGGCGATGGGTGAGAGACCAGCCCGTCTCCGAGTTGCCGGGAGAGAAGCTGAATACCGTGGTCAGCAAGACCGGACAACTGGAAGCGAAGTGAAGAGAAAGGACCCCAGGTCAGGTAGTCAGGTACTTCGTCGCTTGCACCGACGCACAGCGAGAGCGGCCGGAGATAACTACAACGCGCAGCGATCGCAGCCATTCTCCGGGCGGAGAACGGCTGCTCCAGATGCTCCAGATTAACCGCCGGTCGGCACGCGGTAGCGGATGCCCGATTCGGCCGTGCTCACGCGGGTGCCGGCCCCGCGTTCTTCGAGGATGGCCTGGATGTCCGACAGTGAGCCGATCACGGCGTCCTTGCCCGTTTGACGGGCAAACTCGATCGCCGCCTGGACTTTCGGGCCCATCGAACCACTGGCGAATCCGAGCCTTTCCAGTTCGTCCGGGTGCGCCTGTGCAATGGCCCGCTTGTTCGGCGAACCCCAGTCGACATACGCCGCATCGACATCGGTCGCGACGATCAGCATGTCGGCGGCCAATTCCTGCGCAAGAAGCGCGGAGCATAGATCCTTGTCGATGACCGCTTCGACGCCGATCAGGTTGTGATTCGCGTCGTAGCAGGTGGGAATACCGCCGCCGCCGGCGCAGATCACGATAGCGCCGCGTTCCAGCAGCCATTTGATCGGTCGGATCTCGAAGATATGTTTCGGTCGTGGGCTTGCGACCACACGACGGAACTTGTCACCGTCCGGGGCAATGTTCCATCCCCGCTCCTTCGCGAGACGCTCGGCTTCTTCTTTCTCGTAGACCGGACCGATTGGTTTGGTCGGATGCTGGAAGGCGGGGTCGTGCGGATCGACCTCGACCTGCGTCAAGATCGTGGCGAACGGCACTTCGTAAGGCAGCAGATTGCCCAGCTCCTGCTCGATGAGATAGCCGATCATCCCTTCGGTCTGCGCACCGAGAACATCGAGCGGATAAGTCGCGACTTCCTTGTATGCCGCACCCTGGAGAGCAAGCAGCCCGACCTGCGGCCCGTTGCCGTGCGCAATCACCAGTTCGTTACCCGTCGCGATTCGCGCGATCTGGCGGGCGGCGAGCCGCACGTTATCGCGCTGATTTTCTGCCGTCAGCGGTTCACCGCGCCGCAGCAAGGCGTTGCCTCCCAATGCAATCACGATACGCATCATGTAACCCCTTCTAATGGACGGCAAATGACGGTGGGCACAAGCGTTGGCGACGCTCGCGCCGCAACGTCCTGAGCGCGGCGAGCTGGCTATTCAAATATCGGCAAGCGTCGAGACAAGGATTGCCTTGATCGTATGCATGCGGTTTTCTGCCTGCTCGAACGCGATATTCAACGGCGACTCGAATACCTCCTCGGTCACTTCGACGCCGCCCGCAAGCTCTGGATATTTCTCCGCAATCTGTTTTCCGAGTTCCGTCTCGCTGTTGTGAAACGCGGGCAGGCAGTGCATGAACTTCACCTGAGGATTCTGCGAGGCTTTGATCAGATTCATGTTGACCTGATAGGGGAGCAGCTGTTGAATACGCTCGCCCCATGCTGCCATCGGTTCACCCATCGACACCCACACATCCGTGTGCACGAAATCGACGCCGTTGACGGCGGCCTTTGCGTCTTCCGTCAGCAGGATGCGCGCGCCGCTTTCCGCGGCGAAGCGCTGACAAGTCTCGATGTGCTCGGGGCTCGGCCAGAGCGCTTTGGGCGCACCGATCCGCACGTCCATTCCCAGCTTCGCGCCGATCAGCAGCAACGAGTTGCCCATGTTGTTGCGAGCGTCGCCAAGGTACGCATAGCTGATTGCCGTCAGCGGCTTGTCGCTGTTTTCCCGCATCGTCAGAACGTCGGCGAACATCTGGGTTGGGTGGTATTCATCGGTCAGGCCATTGAATACGGGCACGCCCGCAAATTTGGCCAGCTCCTCGACGATTTCCTGTTTGAATCCGCGATACTCAATGGCGTCATACATGCGCCCCAGCACGCGCGCTGTGTCCTTCATGCTCTCCTTATGGCCGATCTGGGAAGAGGTCGGATCGATATAGGTGACATTGGCGCCCTGGTCATACGCCGCGACTTCGAACGCGCAACGTGTGCGGGTTGAAGTCTTCTCGAAGATCAGCGCGATGTTCACACCCTTCAGGTGCTGCTGCTCGGTGCCGGTGTACTTGGCGCGCTTGAGATCGCGTGCGAGGTCAAGCAGGTACCTCAGTTCACGCGTGTTGTGATGCATCAGGCTCAGCAGACTCCGGTTACGCAAATTGAAAGCCATGGTTTTCTCCTTTAAGGGCCGATCCGGTGGCAGCCGGCTCCATGCCGGCGATGCCGACCAGTCAGTAGTCGATGGGATCTCGCACGATCGGGCACGTCATGCAGTGGCCGCCGCCGCGACCGCGACCAAGCTCACCCGCGGTGATCGTGATCACCTCGACGCCAGCCTTGCGCAACAAGGTGTTGGTGTAGATGTTGCGGTCGTAGCTGATTACGGCGCCAGGCTCGATGCAGACGACGTTGTTGCCGTCGTCCCATTGCTCACGCTCTGCGGCGAAGCTATTGCCCCCTGTCTCCACGACGCGTAATCTGGCTAGTCCGAGCGCCTCGGCAATGACATCGAGAAACGGCTTATCTTCGCGGCGAATGTTCAGCTTCGTCGCTGACGAATCATCGGCGCGTATTGAGAACGCGACAATTTCCTTCACGACCTCCGGAAACACGGTGACCAGGTCGCGATCACAGAACGTGAATACCGTATCGAGGTGCATGGCAGCGCGAGACTTCGGCAGGCCGGCCACGATAATTCTTTCGACCGCCCCTTTCGAGAAGAGACTCTGAGCGAGTTCGCCGATCGCTTGCCGTGACGTGCGCTCGCCCATGCCGACCACGAGCACCCCATTGCCGATGGGCATCACATCGCCGCCTTCCAGCGTGGACATGCCGTGATCGCGGTCCGGATCGCCGTACCAGACTTCGAACTTGTGATTCACGAAGTCCGGATGAAACTTGTAGATCGCCGTGGCCAACAGGGTTTCCTGTCGCCTTGCGGGCCAGTACATCGGGTTGAGACAGACGCCGCCATAGATCCAGCAGGTGGTGTCGCGCGTGAACAGGGTGTTCGGTAGCGGAGGCAGCACAAAGCCCGAGTAGCCGAGATACTGGCGGAACATCTTGAGCGTATTGGTCTCCGCCGTGTCGGGGATGTCTTCCGCAACCACGCCGCCAATCAGGAATTCGGCCTGCTTGCGAGGCTCGAGACCTTCGATCCACGCGCGAACCTCGTTCGCGAGTCCAATGCCCACGGTATCGGGCCGGACCTTGCGGTCGAGAATCCACTCGAGCGCGTCGGCGTTGCGTACCGTTTCGGTGAGCAGGTTGTGCATCTCCACGACTTCGACGCCGCGCTCTCGCATCTTGGTGGTGAAGTCGAAATGATCGCGTTTGGCCTGGCTGACCCAGATGACGTCGTCGAACAACAGTTCGTCGCAATTGCTTGGCGTCAGGCGCTGGTGCGCAAGTCCGGGCGAGCAGACCAATACCTTGCGCAGTTTTCCCGCTTCGGAATGGACGCCATAATTCAATGTCCCAATGCTCATCATGTGTCTCCCTGGATCAGAGCGTGAGGAAACCTTTGTACAAGCCGAATGCGGCGACCAATGCGCCGATCACGACCGCCACGAAGACGGCTTTTTCGACGGTAGTGAAGACTGGCTGGCCGGCTTCGCGCTTCGCCTTGGCGAACAGCAATGCGCCGGGCGCGTAAAGCAGGGCGGATAGCAGCACATATTTGAGCCCGCCCGCATAGAGCAGCCAGACGGCGTAGATCACTGCAATCGCGGCGATCGCAAGATCCCTGTTGCGCTGCTTCGGCTCGCTTTCGTATGTCTCGCGACGCCACGCGACTTGCAGTGCGTAAGCTGCGGACCAGAAGTAAGGCAACAGGATCATCGACGTTGCCAGATAGATCAGCGACAGGTATGTTCCTTTTGAAAACAGGGTGATGAGCAGGAATATCTGCGTCAGCCCGTTGGTCAGCCAGAGCGCGTTTGCGGGGACCTGCTTCGAGTTTTCCTTGCGCACGAAGCTCGGCATCGTGTTGTCGCGAGCGGCGGAAAAAATGATTTCGGCGCAAAGCAGCACCCACGAAAGCAATGCACCCAGCAGCGAAATCACGAGGCCGACGCTGATCACGACCGCACCCCAGTGGCCGACGACATGTTCGAGGACACCTGCCATCGACGGGTTTGGAAGTGCCGCCAGCTCGGGCCGCTTCATGATCCCGAGCGACAGCATGTTGACGAGCACGAGAACCAGCAGGACACCGGCAAAACCCACGACCGTCGCCTTGCCGACATCAGTGCGCTTCTCAGCGCGCGCTGAGAAGATGCTGGCGCCTTCAATGCCGATGAACACCCAGACGGTGACGAGCATCGTGCCGCGCACCTGATTTGCGACGCTGCCGAGCTTTGGACTGCTCAGACCGAAAAAGTCGCTGGTGAAGACATGCGCTTTGAACGCGAACAGGCAGATCAGGATGAATAGAATAATCGGCACCACCTTGGCGATCGTCGTGATCAGGTTGACGAAGGCGGCTTCCTTGATGCCGCGCAGCACGAGGAAGTGAACGCCCCAGAGCAGCACGGACGCGCAGGCAATCGCAAAGGGCGTATTACCTTCGCCGAAGATGGGAAAGAAGAAACCGAAGGTGGCGAATAGCAGGACGAAGTACCCGACGTTACCAAGCCATGCGCTAATCCAGTAGCCCCAGGCCGATGAAAACCCCATGTAGTCCCCGAAGCCTTGCTTGGCGTAGATATAGACGCCACCATCGAGTTGTGGTTTGCGGTTGGCGAGCGTCTGGAACACAAACGCCAGGGTCAGCATGCCCACAGCGGTGATGGCCCAGCCGATCAGCACGGCGCCGGCGTCAGCGCTAACGGCCATGTTTTGCGGCAAGGAGAAGATGCCGCCGCCGATCATCGATCCAACCACGAGCGCGGTCAGGGCGCCGAGATGAAGCTTCGGGGCGGAGGCGGTGGAAGGCTTCGTTTTTGCGCCAGAGGCAGGATGAGATATGGAATCAGACATGTAACGTCTCCTTTAAACACTTGCCGCGATGCCGGAGAATCTTTGGGTGATGATCTCGGCATACGGCGCTCTCAACTCTTTTGCGTGTGAACATCGGCAAGGCCACCTTTTTTGCGAATGAGTCGATGCCACATACCGATGAACGAAGTGAGCACTCGATATCAATTTTTTGCGGACTAAAAAAACCATTTTTGAACGATCGGCTCGCATCGGATGGGACGTGATCGTTCGGAGCGGCTCTGCCCGCATATGGAGCGTATGAGTTACTGGGATGCGCAGATTGACCTGAATCAACATCTGCTCCGGTATGCATAACGTTGGAAAAACATATGGTTTTCATCTGACGGGAGCAGTGGAACTTCGCATGGGACGCAGCGAGTTGGCCGCATAAATCTTCACGCGGTTGCGCGAGTGTGCTCGACGTAATGCGGTGAGAGATTAAATCGCCAGGCTAACTCGCGCGCGTCGGAGGTGGATTCGCGCTTGCGCTCCCACGGTCGCGCTCAGAGGCGTTTGTCGTTTCCCGGCTCAGCCACCGCGTTGATCTGTATCAAGCCTGTGGGTGGGCCTATTGCGTACTGTGGGATGAAGGACGATCAAGGAACTGCCGCAACCTTGCGGCAATTGCCGGATCACAGCGAGTGCGACGGACCGCGTACTGGAAAAGTGGCCCGCCAGTTCGAAGCTTCTCTAAAAGTCAGGCCTTTGAGACTTTCCCGGAAGGAGACACCGTGAAATCCCTATTGGCAACAGCCGTGGCCGCTGTGTTTCTGGACATGGGCCCGGCTAGTGGTGTCAACGTCGCAACGAATGACGTCTGCGCCCGTCGCTAACGCACGGATCTTCAGAGGCATACGCTCATGCAAGACCAGTCCTCGCCGCACCAAAGTCCCGGCCGTCGGCTTCCCGTTCTCGAATGGGTTCACGGGTATCAGAAGTCGTGGATCAAACCGGACGTTGTCGCGGGAGTCACGGCTGCGGCTGTCGTGTTGCCGAAGGCGATGGCTTACGCTACCGTTGCGGGTCTTCCTGTACAGGTCGGACTGTACACGGCACTTGTCCCTATGGTGATCTATGCGCTCTTCGGTACATCGAGGCCGCTGAGCGTCAGCACCACTGCAACGCTGGCTATTCTGACAGCGACCGCGCTCGGTCAGGTCGCGCCGGGCGGCGGCGCGGCCCAACTGGCCGTTGCCACTGCGACACTCACGCTGCTGGTCGGCGTATTCCTTGTTCTCGCTGCGCTTCTCAGGCTTGGATTCGTGGCGAACTTCATCTCCGAGCCGGTGCTGACAGGCTTCAAGGGCGGCATCGCCATCGTGATCGTGCTCGATCAACTGCCGAAGCTGATTGGCCTGCACATGGTGAAAAGTTCGTTCTTTCATAACGTCTATGCGCTCGTCACGGGACTTCCTCATGCATCGGTGGCCACGGTTGTCGTCGGGGTGGTGACAGTTGTGGTTCTGGTGGCGCTCGAACATTTCTATCCGAAGTCACCGGCCCCGCTCATTGCGGTGGCATGTGGGATCGCGGCTGTCAGCATCCTGGGGCTGCCGAAGTACGGCGTGGGGATCGTGGGCCACATTCCAACGGGGCTTCCATCGATTGTCATGCCTCAGTTCTCGCTCGTCGAGGCGCTCTGGCCCGCGGCGGCGGGCATTGCATTGATGAGCTTTACTGAAACGATCGCTTCAGGCCGGGCGTTCGCCCAAAGCGGCGAATCCGTGCCGCTACCGAATCGCGAGCTAATGGCGACGGGCCTTGGCAATGCAGCGGGCGCGCTGCTGGGTTCGATGCCGTCGGGCGGCGGGACCACCCAGACGGCGGTCAATCGCCTTGTGGGTGCGCATTCACAACTGGCGGAACTCGTGACGGCAGCCGTTACGTTGGGCACCATGCTCCTGCTTGCGCCGCTGATTGGTCTCATGCCGCACGCGACGCTTGCCGCAGTCGTGATCGTCTATTCAATCGGGCTGTTCAAGCCTGCGGATTTTCGCGCGATTCTCGCTGTCAGACGCATGGAGTTCCTCTGGGCTCTGGTTGCCCTCGCGGGCGTCGTGCTGCTCGGTACGTTGAACGGCATTCTGATCGCCATTCTTGTGTCACTCGTGGCGCTTGCGCACCAGGTGTCCGATCCACCCGTCTATGTGCTGCGACGCAAACGTGGCACGAATGTATTCCGGCCAGTATCTGACCAGCACCCCGACGATGAGGAGTTTCCCGGACTGCTGCTTTTGCGGCCCGAGGGGAGAATTTTTTTCGTTAATGCCTCGAACATTGGTCACAAGATTACGCCGCTCGTCGAGCAGACCCGTCCGACTGTGGTGGCGCTCGACATGCGCGCCGTTTTCGACCTGGAGTATACGGCGTTGAAGATGTTGACCGAGGCCGAGGAGAGATGCCGCAAAGTGGGGATTGCCGTATGGCTCGTTGGTTTGAGCCCGGACGTATTTGCCGTCGTGGAGAATGCGCCGCTCGGCAAGGCGCTTGGACATAGGCGCATGTTTCTCAATCTCGAGCAGGCGGTTACTGCGTGGCATGCACTGCGGGAAGAACAAGCCGTTGAGGAAGCCTCAGGTGGAGTCCAGCGTTGAGCCATCCATTAGCACACGACGAGGCAGTTGGCCGAACATGCATTGCAGAATGGACGACGACCATCGCATTTTCGTACATCGCTCCCGGTTGCCGGCCTGAGCGAAAAACATTGCGTCAGAGAGAGCAGCCTCCGACACGGCATACCGCTATAGTGAAAACCACTAGGGGTTGACATGGACAGAGCCGATTCACGCAAAGTTGCGCACGATGCATCCGCAAAGCCTCCGATCTACAGCACGCCTGAAGAGCGAGCGGCACAAGGGCGAGTCATTCGTGATTCGGTCTCCAGATCGTCTCAAGGCGGGTGGAGTTTGCCCACGGGTCGCCGCAGCCCAATCGAACTTCTCAACGAATCGAACGAAGGGCGGCTCCAGAGCCTGATCCCGATCCGCTTCGGTCGAATGTCCGCGTCTCCGTTCGCGTTCTATCGCGGCGCGGCCGCAGTGATGGCGGCTGACCTCGCTACGACGCCAACCAGTGGGCTGCGCGTGCAAGCATGTGGCGATGCGCATCTGATGAACTTCGGCGGGTTCGCGACGCCCGAGCGCAACGTGATTTTCGACATCAACGACCTGGACGAGACGTTACCCGCTCCGTTTGAATGGGATCTGAAGCGGCTCGCAGCGAGCGTCGTGATCGCGGCGCAACATCTGGAGTTGCCTTACAGCGATACGACACGCGTCGCTACGGAACTCGTGCGCGAATACCGCGAGCGTATGCACGACTATGCGTCCATGCGTGCGCTCGACATCTGGTACGACCGAATCGACCTGCAGAAGTATGAAGATCGCTCGGGCGACCCTGTAGTCGTGGAGGCCGCGCGCAAGCGGATTGCACAGCGAATTGAAGTGGAACGCCGCAAGACCGTGCCCGAGCATCTGTATCCGAAACTTGTCTCGGAGGAAGGCGGGCGGCCCAGAATCAAGGATGAGCCGCCGCTTATCTTTCATCCCAGTGAAGATATCGCGCCCGGCCTTCAATCGGGCTACGCAGAGGCAATTGCGACGTATCGGGAAAGCCTCGCCGAACACGTGCGAGTTCTGTTCGACCGCTTCCGTTTCGTCGACCTGGCGCTCAAGGTGGTGGGCGTGGGCAGTGTCGGCACGATGTGCGGGGTAGGCCTGTTCATGGCCTCCGACAACGACCCGTTGTTCCTGCAGGCCAAGGAGGCGAAGGCGTCGGTGCTCGAGCCCTATGCGGGCAAGAGCCTGCACCCCAACCACGGCCAGCGCGTGATTGCGGGCCAACACATCATGCAGGCCGCTAGCGATGTGTTTCTCGGCTGGAGTCGGGGCAAGAATGGGCGCGATTTTTACATTCGTCAGCTCCGCGACATGAAGATTTCCGTCCTCATCGAGGCGCTCGACATCGGGACGCTCCGGCAATATGCGCGCATGTGTGCCCATGCTCTTGCGCGTGCACACGCGCGTTCGGGTGATGCAGCGATGATTGCCGGGTATATGGGCTCGGGTCAAACCTTTGACGACGCCATCACGGAGTTCGCGACGGAATACAGTTCACAGAACCGGCGCGACTACCGCGAGTTTATCCAGGCGATTCGTGAAGGGCGAATTGAGACGGTAACTGAAGTTTAGGTTGGGCGGTGTTGGTGCATCGGGCCGGTCTGATCGAGGCGTGGGCCCGAGCGGGCAAACGGGCATTTGCGGGACATGTAGCCTACGAGTTGCAGGTCACGTGGGGGCACCGCCGCAGGAGAATGAAGTGATCGGATCGGTCTTCCGGAGTACGCAGAAACGCACGCCGTGCTTGACTGGCGGGCTTGCCGTTCTATTGTCATCGACAGCCGGCGCGGCCGTACATCATGACTTCCATTCTCTTGCGCCCGACAACCCGGCTACCTTGAGCGCGCCCGCCTCCGGCCCGGAAGCCACTGCCTTGAATAAGGTATTGCGCCAATACGGAATCGAACAAGGATCGAACAAAGCGAGGATCCTGTCGGCGTGGTTCGACAAGGTATCGCATGACCCCATCATCGCGGCTCGGATACCAGGTGGGGCAGGGGGACTCGAGCGGGTCCTGCTCGATGCGGACAAGCGGGAAGCCCTGATGTCAACAGGACTCGCGCGTCTTACCGTCGAAGACCGGTTGCTTTACCTGCAACTGTTCACCCGTCTGCTCGACGAACTTGTCCCTGTCAACTGTTTCGGGCTTATCGATGTCATCGCGGTGATGAACCGTATTACGGTTGCCGTGATGTCCGACGCGGATGCGGAAATCTATCTTGGGCTGCTCTATAAGGTCCTCGTGAGCAGCGTTTCCGAAATGCCTGAGCGGTCGCTGACGCCGCGTCAATATACGGCGGCTGTCGACAGTCTGTCTCGCGCAATCGTCATCGAGCTGGACGCCGATCCCGTCGACCTCGATCGATACCACTTCTACACGATGCACCCTTTGGCGGCCACACCGTCGGACGTGTGCTGGATGACGAGAGTCACGCTGCATGCTATTGCAAGGATGCCCGAGGGGGAGCGCGACCTGTTTCTTCTGTCGATATTCACGGATTCCAAAGCAGCGTCACATGCAAGCCCGGTTGATGCAGAACCGGCGAAAGCACCACTGCCTTCTTCGACCGCGCCTCCCGACCTGAAGATGCCTTGACGGCGTATGCGAGCGGCCAGGCGAGTCAGGCGTGGATTCCGGGTGCCCGGGACCTGATTGGACGACGTGGTATCGAAGTCCTGCCGCCCCCGGCGTGAAGGTAACGAAACAGGGCGATACGAAGCCCGGAACCGCGCCTCGCGCGGGGCGGCTGCTTGAGGCGGTTATGGAGGTTGGCATGGCCTGGAACAGAAGATACAGCGTGAGCAGCTATGTGAGATCGTCGCTGTGGACCGTTCCGATTCTTGCCGTGATGGCCGGCATTGCCTTGAAGCGTGTAGCCGAATACACCGGTGCGTGGCTGGCCAACCATCATGCATATGACCTGCAACGCGGATTTCTTGCCGTCAGCGCGGAGGAAGCGCATTCCATTCTCGACCGGATCTTCACTCTCAACTTGTCGTGTCTGGTGTTCAGTTTCGGCTCCCTGCTCGTCGCCATCCAGGTGGCGGGTGGACAATATACGCCTCGCATCATCGCAACCACGCTGTTGCGGGACAACGTAATCCGCTGGATCGTCGGCCTGTTTGTCTTCTCGTTGCTCTGGACTCACAGAACCATGGCGGAACTCGGGCAATCAGTGGTGGTGCCGCAGATGCAGGTGTTCCTTGCGACCCTGATCGGACTCGCTTCACTCATCGCGTTCATCCTGCTGATCGACTATTCTGCGCGGCTGATGCGGCCCGTGAGTTTGATAGGCCGCGTGGCAACTCAGGGTTTAGCGGTCATCGAAAGTATTTATCCCGATGCCTTTAGTGAGGAGGAAATGCACGCGGATTTACCACACGTTCAGGTTTGGGCATCGCTCTCACGGCAGTCGCCCGCAAGCGCAGACGAGGAAAGCGTATCCACTAACCCGATGCCGAGCCCGCGCATTGTCTGTCATGGGGGTGGATCCGGCGTCGTGTTGGCGGTGAATCTGAAGGGCCTCGCACGAGAGGCGCGACGTTGTGGCTGCGTCATCGAGTTCGCCGCTCAGGTCGGTGATTTTCTTGCCACGGACGAACCGCTCTTCTATCTGTACGGTGCAACCACTTCACTCAGCGACGACAGCGAGCAACGTTTGCAAAACTTTGTCGCGCTCGGTTCGGAAAGGACGATGGAGCAGGACCCTATGTTCGCATTCCGGATCGAGGTCGATATTGCGCTGAAGGCACTGTCTCCTGCGATCAATGATCCGACGACGGCCGTGCTGGCCATCGACCAGTTGCACAGGCTGCTCCGCCTGGTCGGCAAGCGCTCCCTTGCCAACTGCGCGGTCAGCGACGAAAGCGGGAAGCCCCGCGTGCTGTTTCGTACGCCGGACTGGGAGGACTATGTGCACATCAGTTTCAGGGAAATATGGCAGTGCGGGGCAGGAAGCTTGCAGATCGAGCGGCGTCTGCGGGCAATGATCGAAAACCTGATGAAGACACTGCCACCTGAGCGTCACGGCGCATTGCGTCGCGAACTGATCCTGCTGGACGCGACGATTTTGCGTGAGCATATGTTCGAGGAGGACATCGCACTGGCTCGCGTTCCGGACACACAGGGGCTGGGCGGCGCATCGGAGGCCAGCTCGCGGCAAACATCCGCGGGGGATCGCGAACATGAACAGGGCGATGGGGTCAGTGCCCATGGCGCGCCGGTGCGAGGATGAAAGTTCGGCGGGACGTCATCAGTACGGTCCTGACTACCGCAGCCGTCGTGATACTCGTGATCGCGCTGCCCTCGGCAATCGTCGATACGTTTGAGACAGGGCGCGTCTATCTATTCTCCCGTCAGTTTCTTGATGAACTGCCGCAGCGGTTGACGGGTCCGGGGCGCCTGCGATTTGTTATCCAGCCGCTGATTGCTATCGTCTTTGGATGGCGTGGGGGGATCGGCGATGCCAATGCAGATCGGCAGCCCTATTTGTACAGTCTGGTCATTCGAGCTGGGGACCGCAAGGAACTGGCAAGGAGTGGGATAAAGGCGATTCGGGATCTGTTTGCCGTGGGGATTATTCTGGACGCCATCGCTCAGTTTTTCATCTATGGATGAAGTCCATCGGGGCGCGGCGATCGTATTCGGGCCGGTACTCATTTGCCTTCCATATTCTGTTTCGCGCGCGCTCGGCAATCGGGCAGTGCGGTTTTTGCGAGGCCATAGCGGAGGGCGGTGATTTCCGACAGCTCCTATTCGTGAACCTGGATATCCCAAACGAAAGGAGTCGTCTTTGAGATTGGCGCAGCGCGCAACGTGGTCGCGCCGTTCTCGAAGAGTGGCGAGCCGGTCTGTTGCATGTTTGCCCATCGGACTTTCAGGTGCGTTTTTGCGTCTGCAACGCGTTCAAATAACAGGCTGTTGCGTCGTTGATCTGCGTCAATCGCCCGTGGTTTCGAGGTGCTTGAATGAACGTAGACACTAGGAGCAACGACTATGAATTCACGTTCGGCAGAGGCTCCTGCCATCCCCATCCAGTTTCACAAGCTGCTCAAGATAGTCGCGATCGTCGACGGGAATGATCGTGCAACGAAGGAACTACTTGATCACATCGCTGCCGGGAACATACGCGTCGAGATCACGAACAGCGCCAGGCGAGATCTCGACGAAGATGCGGACGTCGGTGCCTACATCGTCAGGGTGGACACCGAGCACGTCGGAACGGCGCCAAGCTTGCGTTGATTTATCCGCCGGGAATCGGTGTCGTACTTCCGGGTGAGCGTTGGGACGCGCGTGCGCAGTCGATGCTCGCGTATTTCATGGCATTCCAGGAATCGTTGAACCGTTTTCCTGGGTTCAACTTCGAAGTGCAGGATGTGTTCCACGAACGGGAGAACGGTCGCATCCGCTTCTATACCTACGTTGTCCGGGCATAACCGGACCTGAACGCGACCTACCCTGCAGGAGGGGCAACATGTCTAACCAGCCCAAAAAGATGAACGTCATCCAGTTGACGTTCATCGTCACGGTGAACATGACGGGCTCCGGCATCATCATGTTGCCCACCAATATGGCGAAGGTGGGTGCGATATCGCTGCTGTCCTGGCTGGTGACGGCCATCGGGTCACTCGCCATCGCATACGGCTTCGCCGAGGCGGGGCTGTTGAACCAGCGCGCCGGGGGGATGGCGGCCTATGCGGAGGACGGTTATGGCAGGGACGGGTACTTTCAGGTGTTCTTCCTGTACTTCCTTTCTATTGCTATTGCGAATGTGGCGGTCGCGAGTTCGGCACTCGGCTATCTGGCAGCGTTCTTTCCGGTGCTCACGTCATCGCCCATTGCCACCTGCGTGGGCGTGATCGGTCTGCTGTGGCTCACCACCCTGGCGAACTTTGGAGGCCCAAAGATCACGGGGCGCATCGGATCCGTCACTGTGTGGGGAGTGATTCTGCCCGTCGGCTTCATTTCGATAGCAGGCTGGTTCTGGTTCCACGGCGCAACGTTCGCCGCCGCGTGGAATCCCAGGGGACTGAGCCTGGGCGAAGGCATGGGCTCGAGCATTTCACTCACCCTGTGGGCGTTTCTCGGCATGGAGTCGGCGGTGCAGAACTCCTCGGCGGTCGAGAATCCAAAGCGCGACGTGCCGCTGGCATGTATGTTTGGCACCTTGGGCGCGGCGGTGATCTATATCCTGTCCACCGCGGTGATCCAGGGCATCGTGCCCGGTGCGGATCTCGCAGCATCGACCGGCCCGTTCGGGCTGGCCTTTGCGCGCATGTTCAACCCGACGGTCGGGTCGATTGTGATGGCGCTGGCTGCGATGGCGTGTGTTGGATCACTGCTCGGCTGGCAGTTCACACTGGCCCAGACGGCCAAGGATGCCGCCGACACCAGAATGTTCCCGGGCATTTTCAGCAAGGCGAACGCGATGGGGGCGCCGATCGCGGGCATGATCATCATGGGCATCATGCAATCGCTCATGGCGCTTTCGACGATCTCGCCAAACCTCAGTGAGCAGTTCGCGGCACTCGTCAATCTCGCGGTCGTCACGAATGTGCTGCCGTATATCATCTCGCTATCGGCGCTGTTCGCGATGATGCGAAATGCCGGCACGCCACCGGCAAAATACCGTCTCAACGCGATTGTGACCGTGATTGCGCTGTCGTATTCCGTCTACGCAATCTATGCGTCCGGCAAGGATGCCGTGCTCGGGGGCATGCTCGTCATGGCGATCGGATATGTGATTTACGGCTTCATGGCCTCACGCTTCACGTTGGCGAAATTGACCGGACGTGCGGCGGCGTCGGCCGCTGCCGCATTGGCTGTGGCGATCGTGGTGCTGGCGGGTTTGATTTCACCGCGGGCACACGCGGACGAAGGGGCACCCGCGCGGACGCTGGCGAGGATCAAACAGGCTGGCCAGATCAACCTGGGTTATCTCAGCGAGGCCCAGCCGTTCGCCTACAAGGACAAAACAGGGCAGATCACAGGATACACGGTCGGACTGTGCCAAAAGATCAGCAATGAGATCAAAAGCGAGTTAAAGCTCGGAAGACTCACGGTAAAGTGGGTGGCCGTCACACCCGATGATCGTCTGCGCGCGATCCAGGAGCGGCGGATAGACCTGTTGTGCGGTGACAGCGACACACTAGCCGCCCGGCAGGACATGTCGTTCTCGATTCCGGTCTATCCCGGCGGCATCGGCGCTCTGCTGCGCTCGGATGCGTCGCCGGGGCTCAAGGAGGTCCTGTCCGGGGCGGGGCCGTCGCACCCCACCTGGCGAGCGGCTCCAGCGCAGCTGCTTTCGCGGCAGACCATTTCCGTCGTCGAGGGGTCGCCCACACAACGCTGGCTCGGCAGCAAGCTCGGCCAGTTCCAGATTACAGCGTCCGTCGTTCCGGTCCCCGATGTTCAGTCGGGTGTACACAAGGTTCTCGACCGGCAGACCAACGTCTTCTTTGGCGAACGTTCACTGCTGCTCGCGGTCGCCAGCAATAGCCCGGCTGCCGGTGAGCTGGCCGTGCTGGAGCGTCGATTCACCTATTTGCCGGTGGCGATCGGCATGGCACGCGGCGACGACGATCTGCGCCTGCTCGTCGATCGCACGTTGAGCCGGCTATTTGTTTCGCCGGAGTTTCCCGCGATGTACGCAAGGTGGTTTGGCGAGCCTGATGCGGGCACGCAAGCTTTCTTCCGCGTGAGCGCGCTTCCCGAATAGCAGGCGGCCGATGAGGGGCCGCCGTCGCGTGGCCGCGCGTTTGTCCAGATCGGCCACATCCTGTTGACACGCATGGCTTGCCTGTGACACGGCTGGGGATGTTTCGCTTAGCATACTGAAGAAGCCTAATGAATATCAGACGCAGGGGATCAGAGAGCCATGAAGCCGGTGCATAACCCAGAACCCGCCGGCCACGCTGGCGGCCTCGCCCCTTCCAGATGGACGGCGAGCGTATGTTTCGCGCTGTGCGCACTGATTTCTGGCTGCACGTCGCTCGGCCCCACGACCATCATCGCAGACCGCTTCGACTACAGTGCAGCGATCGCCGATTCCTGGAAACAGCAAACGCTGCTGAACATCGTCAAGCTCCGCTATCTGGACTTGCCGGTGTTCGTGGAGGTGGCATCGGTTGTAAGCGGCTATTCGCTTCAAACGGGTGTGTCGATGAACGGCACCCTTTCGACGGAGAGGGCGGTGCAGGGCAATTTTCTGGCGGCGGGCGTACAGGGTGTCTATACGGACCGGCCAACCATCACCTATGCGCCCGCAACCGGGCAGAAATTCCTGCGGGGGCTGGTGGAGCCGATCGATCCGAAGAACATCTTCTTCATGCTTCAGAGCGGCTATGCGGCCGACTTCCTGTTGGGCATGACGGTAGAGTCGCTTAACGGCGTGCGTAATCGCTCGACGGCTGCAGGGATAATGCAGGAGGCGGATCCAGACTTCCTGCGGGCAATCACACTGCTGCGCGAAGTGCAGGCCACCGGCGCAGTTGGCATGCGTGTGGAAGAGGATAAAGGCAACGGTTCAACCGCGGTGCTTTTCTTTCGGCGCGAGGATATGCCCGCCGATGTCGTCGAGAAGGTCGGCGAGATACGCCGGCTGCTCAAGATGCCCGTGGGGCCGCAAAAGTTCAAGCTCAAGTACTCGCCGGCGCGCGGTGCAGACGACGAATTGACGGTGAACAGCCGCTCGATGCTGCAAATCATGCAAGCGTTTTCCACCTATATCGACATACCGGCGGAGCATCTCGCAGACCATAGCGCGTTGCCGGTCGTCATCAAGTCCGCCGCCGAAATGCAGCAGGGTACCGTACAGATTCACAGCGGCAAGGAAAGGCCGACGAACGCGTATGTGGCGGTACGCTACCGTGACTATTGGTTCTGGATCGATCATGGCGACTTGCGAACCAAACGTGCGTTGAATGCCGTCATGCTCTTTTTCACGATGGCGGACACCGGTCCTCAGGAGGCTTTGCCACTGATCACGATCCCGGCGCAGTAGCGGTGTCAAACGCAGGGCGCGGCGAATCGCGCCGCTTGCGAAGTACGAGCCGACGGATGGTTCAAGGCCCGCGCGCGCTGCTCCTGGCGGGCGTCGTAGAGGTCTCGCGTCGCTGCAGACCACCGTGTCGGACCATCACATGGATAGCCCGCGAGCGCTCATCTCCGGCCGTTATCCGATTCCCTCTCCATTAGGCGGATGCTCTGTAGGCCAACGCCTACAGAGCATCACGTTCGGCTACGTCTTTCTCGGGGCACTCTGATTTCGTTTCGCGAGCGTATCTCCAATAATAATTTTACGGACCTGCGCAACGGCTTTGCGCCGCAGGCCGACCGGACTTCAGGAGCACGCCATGAACAGCAATTGCGTTTCCCTGCGATCGTTAGTGGATAAATGGCTTGCGCCCACGCATTCAATGCCGGCGCGGGTAGCGCTCGTTGGTCGGATGTTCGCGACGCACGGCCGCTATGTGCAAATGGAAGGTTGCACCTCGACCGGACCACTGACGATCATATTTTTCAGGCATGACGACGGTTCATGGTGCGTGTTCCCACCCGTGCCTGCGCTGCCCGCGATGTGCGGGCATGTCTTTGCGAACTGACGCGTCATGTCATGAACCTGCGTCGACCACATGCCGATGCTGATCGGCATATCGCGGCGGGCTGCCAGCGCCTCTAATCGGCTCAAGGCTTGCCCGCGCCTGTCTGTGATGAATTCTCGGGATCGAACCGCTCAAGCCGCAGGGCACCCCAGCCCAGCGGCGCGAATACATGGCCGCCGGCCAGTTCGACCAGTTCGACGAATTTTTCGAGCGAAACGCCCGCAGCGATTCGAACCGGCGCATTGCCGATGAAATTCTGGGTGCGCAGCCACGGCACATCCCCATGATTGACTTCGTTGACGCTATATTCCCGGCCGTCGTACCCGGCGTCGGGCGACAGTAGCGGCCCGTCGAATGCAACGGTCAGGATCTGGTTCGGTGCGTCGTCGTAGGGCCGGCCGGCATGCTGCTCGCAAGGTGCCCGCTCCCATCCGTCGCCCCATTGCTGATCAAGTGGCAAGCGGGTGAAATAGGCCCACGGCGCGCGGACGAAGCACAGTCCGTAAGCATGGCGGACGCCGTCCAGATCGGTGGTGAGTGCCATGACAGTAGCCTCAAGGTTTTGACGACATCGCCGGATCAGGCTTCGTCGTCAGTAGTGAACAGGCCGTGTTCAGGCGAGGCCCGCTCATTGTCGACACATTGCACATGCCAGTGACCGGTCATCAGGGTGCGGCCCCGGTCCGCGCACCACTGGGCGCGCCCGGTCTCGCCTTCGAACGGGCCGTTGAGTTCGTTGAGATCGAGCCCTTCGAGCACACAAACGGGCACCGAATCGTGCGGACCGCACACGAGCGTATGTCCGCAATCCACACGGAGCGTTCCCCATTCGGGCAGCTCCAGCCCGAAGTGGCCTTCACGTGACCATTGCCGCGTTTCCTTGTCGAGCCACAAGATTGCAAATGCCATCGGATGAGCACGATCGAACGTGTCGAGGTGGACAGTCAGACGCATGAAAATTCTCCGGAACGTGCGGTCGCCTCTATCTGATCGAGACAGGCCGCGAAGGCGTGATAAAAAGCGGCGTTATTGACTCAGAACCCACTGCACGAGCGTATGCGCATCCTCCGCCGACAGCGGACCGCCGCGATCGGCCGGTAGCGGCATCGACATGTCGCCCCAATGCGCTTTGCCGCCGAGGCGCAACTTGTGTTCGAGCATGAACTGCGCGTCCGGCTTGTCGCGGTAGCGCTCGGCGATCTGCTGGAACGACGGTGCGAGGAACGGTGCGTCGCGCGTGTGGCAAAACATGCAGTGGTGCTGATCGACCAGGGCGACCGGTTCAGGCTCGGCAAGCGCGGCGCCGCTGGCTAGCAGCCAGGCGGAGCAGACCATCAGACTGTGACGGGACAAGGCGTTCACGGCATGCGCTCCTGTGCAAGGGATGAGTTCAGTGTAGAGAGCCCGATCTGGCTGCTGTTGACTTCGGTCAACCAGGACGCAAAACCTGACTTTGATGTACCGCGCGCGGCTCCTATGCTGATGACAGGCGGGCGGCGCACAGGCCGGGCCGCCGCGAAGCGTGGTGCTCGACGCGTGGGCGTGCAGACACGCCCACTCCACGTCACATCCTGCGCGGTCAACCAGGTGGTGGTCATGAAGATTCATTTTCCCGAGGAACGCCCGGAGTATTGCGCGCGCGATCTCATCGTCGCGTTCGCCGCCGAAGTGGACGGCGCGCGAGTGCAGTGCGCGATCACGGCGGAGGCGCTCGAAGACCATTTCGGCGCCGCCTCGTTACGCGAAGACGACCTGATCGCGGCCTTCAACTCGAACCGGCATCCAATCGAACATGCCGCGCGGCGGCTCCTTCACGAGATTGGTGCCAAGCCGGTGCTCATGCACAGCGGTTACTTTCGCTTTTGCGAGTGAATGCCCTCGAAGCTGGCGGGCGCAGTGCCAGGCGGCGTGCGCCACGCCCGGAGGGCGTCCGCGTCAGGCGGGGAAAGGGAATTCGAGGAGAACGCGACTATGCGTGCGATGGTATTCGACGGCAGCGCGTCATCGCTGCGTGAGCAGGATCTACCCGATCCGGTGGCCGCTCAGGGGCAGATCCTGATCGATGTTCACGCGTGCGGTGTGTGCCGCACGGACCTTCATCTGGTCGACCGTGAGCTCGAGCATCCCAAACAGCCCGTGATTCCGGGCCACGAAATCGTCGGCAGGGTAGCCGGGCTCGGCGCGGGCGTGACCGGATTCGCCGTCGGCGACCGTGTGGGCGTGCCGTGGGTCGGCCATACGTGCGGGCGGTGCCGTTACTGCCTGTCGGCGCGGGAAAATCTTTGTGACGATCCGGGCTTCACCGGCTATACGATCGACGGCGGTTACGCCGAGCGCACCGTCGCCGACAGCCGGTACTGCTTTCATCTGCCGGAGCAATATACGGACATCGAGGCGGCGCCGCTGCTATGCGCCGGTCTCATCGGCTATCGCGCGTTGAGTATGGCGGGGGACGCGCAGCGCATCGGCCTATACGGATTTGGCGCCGCGGCACATATCGTCGCGCAGCTCGCGCGTCATCAGCAGCGCAAGGTGTACGCGTTTACCCGGCGGGGCGATCAGGCAGCGCAGCAGCTCGCGCTGCGTCTGGGCGCCGCGTGGGCTGGCAGCAGTGACGAGGCGCCGCCAGACGGGCTGGATGCGGCTTTGCTTTTCGCGCCAGTTGGCGCGCTCGTTCCGCAAGCACTGCAGGCGGTCGTGAAAGGCGGTGTGGTGGTATGCGGCGGGATTCACATGAGCGATATTCCGTCGTTCCCCTATGCATTGCTGTGGGGCGAACGGCGCGTGGTGTCGGTCGCGAATCTGACGCGTGACGACGGACTGGCCTTCATGCATATCGCGGGCGAAACCCGCCTCGCGATCGAAACGACGACCTATCCGTTGACAGAGGCCGATCGGGCGCTGAACGATCTGCGCGGTGGCAGGCTGACGGGTGCGGCGGTGCTCGCCATCCGATAGCGCGCTCGGGCTCTGTGGTGCGGCTCGGCACGCGGGCGCGGCGTCCGGGGCCCTCGCGCCGACGCGCCGGCCCGGGTACGGCTCAAACGCTTACGAGGCGCTCGTGGTCGAGAATACGGATGTCCTTGCCGTGGATATCGACCAGCCCGTCGCGCTGGAATTTCGAGAGCATCCGGCTCACCGTCTCGAGCTTGATACCCAGATAGCTGCCGATTTCCTCGCGCGTCATGCGCAGGTGAAATTCGGCCGGCGAATACCCGCGCATTCTCAACCGGTCCGACAGATTCAGCAGGAATGTCGCCACGCGCTGTTCGGCGGACATCGTGCCAAGCAGCATCATCTGCGACGACTCGCGCACGATTTCGCCGCCCATTATCCGATGCAGATGTTGCTGGACCGCCTTGACTTCACGGCACATGGCTTCGAGCAGATGGAACGGGATGATGCAGACGTTGCTGTCCTCGATCGCGATCGCATCGCAGCTATGGTGGCCGAAACACACACCGTCCAGCCCCAGCGAATCGCCGGCGAGATGAAATCCGGTCACCTGCTCGCGACCGTCGCGGTGCATGACGACAGTCTTGAATGAGCCCGCGCGCACCGCGTAGATGCTCTGGAACGAGTCGTTTGCGCGATAGATCGTCTCGCCCTGCCTGATGGTCCGCGACGGGCAAATGAACGATTCGATCCTCTGCATTTCTCGGGGTGTCAGGCCTTGTGGCATGCAGATGGAGCGCATGGAGCAGGCCGTGCAGCGCT
Organism: Paraburkholderia sp. TE9906; assembly: GCF_056279605.1. Classification (NCBI taxonomy): domain Bacteria; kingdom Pseudomonadati; phylum Pseudomonadota; class Betaproteobacteria; order Burkholderiales; family Burkholderiaceae; genus Paraburkholderia; species Paraburkholderia sp. TE9906. Next base: position 147,673 of record NZ_JBWCCT010000009.1, on the reverse strand, counting down.
GTCCGTCCTTTTGAGATGCTCGCGCGATTGCCGGCGAGCGTGCCGCAGCGGGCGGTGCTTGCAAAGGAATGCGCGCGGGCGCGATGACGGGATAGGCTGCAACGTCAGACATGATGTGCTCCTGGTTGAATGAGGGCGCGCGTACGATGCTCGCGGGCGATTCGCTGGATCGTGTTTAACGCGAGATCAAACTCGCGGGTCTTGTCGAAAAAAAGATGAGCGCCACCCGTAAGACATGCGCGCCGAAACCAGGCGCTGGCATGGTTCGTCAGCACGATGACAATCACATGCGGCATGCTCTGCGCGAGCGACGCCAGCAATTCCACGCCGGTGCCGCCGCTCAACTGCCACTCGGTCACAACGAGGTCGGCCGTGCGTGCTTCGATGCCCGCGAGTGCGGCAAGGGGTTCTTCGGCTTCGCCGACTATCTCCACGCCGTCCAGTGTGCCGAACAGCGCTTCCATACGGCGTCGCACTGATACTGCGGCGTCGACGAGAAAAACGCGCAGGGCGGGGCAGTCGGGGATCGAGTTCATGGCTCGAAGTATTGGCCCTGCTGTCCCAAAATAAAATCAGCGCGGAATGAGCTTCGAGTAGGCAGGTGGGAAGGTATGTAGGGCGTTTCCTACATCAGCGGGATGGGGATCGGGAGAATCCCTGGGTGTGCCCCGTGAGGGCTGCGCGTTAGGTCAGAAGGGCAATACGGGGCTTGACCGTACCCGCTTGCCACGGCGGGGAGGGTAGGTGTTCAGATGTCGTCCTCTTCGTCGCCAACCAGCTTGTGCCGCATCGCGTAGCGCACCAGCGCAGCCTCGTGCGGCATCTGCATCTTCTCGAGAATACGCGTCTTGTAGGTGCTGACGGTTTTGCTGCTCACGCAGAGTTCAGCCGCGATTTCGGTGATCGTCTGGCCGGCGGCGATCCTCCTGAGCACGTCGAACTCCCGGTCGGACAGTCGCTGATGCGGCAGCAGATCGGCCGGTTCATTCAGGCTCTGGGCAAACCGCTCGGCCATCGCCAGGCTGACGTAGACGCCGCCGGCGGCTACTTTGGTCACGGCCGTCACGAGCTCCGCGCTCGCGCTTTCCTTGGTCAGATAGCCGGATGCGCCGACCTTGAAAGCGCGCACCGCATATTGCTGCTCCGCGTGCATGGTCAGCACGAGAATGCGCAGCGACGGTTTTTCTTCCTTGATCTGTTTGATCAGCTCAACGCCGTTGCGGCCCGGCATCGACAGATCGAGCACCAGCACGTCGGCGGCGCGCTCTCGCATCAAGGCGATGGCGCTCGTGCTGTCGCACGCTTCGCCGACCACTTCGAAGCCGCTTGCCCCTTGCAGGATATGCCGAAGACCATCTCGTACGAGCGCATGGTCATCGGCGATCAAGACACGGGTCATGTTTGCACCTCCTGCAACTGCACGGCCTGTGACGGAACGGTGACGGTCAACACGAAGCCTTCACCGTGCGCGGTGTGAATGTCGACCGCACCGCCGAGCATGTGCGCGCGTTCGCGAACGCCGAGCAAGCCGAACGATTTGCCTGCCGCGCCCGCCGCACGATGCGCGCCCTTGCCGTTGTCGGCGACGCGCAGCACAAAACTCTCGTTCGCGGCGCGCAGGTTCAGCGTGACTATCGTGGCATCGGCATGGCGCGCGACGTTCGTCAACGCTTCCTGGACGATCCGGAACAACGCGGTGCCGCCCGCCGGGCTGAAATGCGCGTCACCGGTTTCGATGTCGCGCGCCACGTCGATGCCGTAGCGGTTGGTGAAGTCGTTCGCCAGCCATTCTATCGCGGGGATCAGGCCAAGGTCGTCGAGCATGACCGGCCGCAGGTCGGCAGCAATGCGGCGGACCGACGCCACGGTGGCGTCGATCAGCCTTCGCATGCTTTGCAACTGCTCACGCCCCAGCGCGCTGGCCGATGCGTCCAGTGCCTGTTCGAACGCCGAAACGTCCATTTTCAGCGCGGTGAGTTGCTGACCGAGGTCATCGTGCAGTTCGCGCGCGATGCGGGCTTTCTCCTCTTCGCGCACCTTCTGTAAATTGGCCGAGAGCTCCCGAAGTTCATCACGTGCCTCCTGCTGCGCGCGCTCCGCTTTCACGCGCTCCGTGATATCACGCAGCATCACCGTGTAAAGCCGGGCGCTGCCGTCGCTGATCTGCGAGATCGAGGCCTCCAGCGGGAATTCCTCGCCGTTCGCACGCAAACCCCATAGCACCCGCTGCTTGCCCATTTGCCGGTCCGACACGCGGGTTACCCCGAATTGTTCGACGTGCCTCGCGTGCGCCGTGCGAAACCGCTCGGGGATGAACCGGTCGAGGGGCGCGCCGACGGCATCCATGGCGGGGCAGCCGAACACCTGTTCCGCCATCGGATTGAAGATGATTATGCGCTGATGTTCGTCGATGGTGACGATCGCTTCCATCGAGGACCGGATGATCGCCAACATGCGGGCTTCGCTCACGCCTGGCCCGTTTTTGTTCGCGTCACCCCGCGCGCCCGCGAGGTGAGCGTCGCGGTATGCCCGCACCAGCACGTAGGTGCTCGCCGCCAGGAAGACGGCGGCGGCGAGGCAAAAGAGCCGCGTTGAATCGAGCCAGCGTTGCGTCGCCAGCATGGCGGCGAACGTCAGACCAAAGACCGCTACTGCGGCGAATGCGGGCTGCGCCGCAGCAGAGGCGAGCCGCCGACGTGCGCCGGTATCGGGCGGCGGCAGCGTCTTATCGCGAATGGCCATGTGCGCCTCTTCGGAAAACGCGGACAGGCGGACGCGGCACTAACCGCTGGGTCGCCACGGCGGCGCGTAGTGCGAGCATCGCGGTCCGATATGTTGTCATGCCTGCCGTGGCGGCCAGGCGCCGCTGTTATTCCTGAACAGATGCCGTTCGCGCTCATTCTGCGCGAAACGCGGAATGCTTGCCAGTGTCGCACGAGTTGTGCGATTGCCCGCAATGCCGACACCGGAGCGCCACCCGGTATCGCTCGGCCATTCAATGCGACAGCAGAACAGGTAGCGTCATCGATTGCAGCAGGGTACGCGTGACCCCGCCGAGCAGCCGTTCGTGCACCCGGGCGTGGCCATAGGCGCCCATCACCAGCAGATCAATATGGCGGTCCGCCAGCATATTGAGCAGCATGACGCCGGTATCGACGCCGGACAGCCTGGGCGTTGCCGTGAAGCTCGCCTCGATACCGTGACGCGCCAGCCATGCGGCGACATTGATGCCCGCTGGCTCTCCGTCAGTGTGATGACGCTGCACCGTCATCACCGTGACGAAACTGGCGCGGCGTATGAGCGGCAGCGCATCGGTCACGGCCCGCGCGCTTTCGCGGCCGCCATCCCATGCAATCATCACGTTCTCCATCTGGGCCCGCACCGGTCCCGCGTGAGGCAGCACGATCGCCGGACGTCCGGAACCCATCACGACGTCGTCGACGAACTGGCGCGCGACATACGCGCCCGGGTCCTCCAGGTCCTCCTGGCCAAGGATCACCAGATCGGCGTGGCGCGAGTGCAGGATCGCCGTCTCGGCGGGGGGGCCGTCCGGTGCTCGCCATTCCGCGCTGCATGCGGCGCGCCCGGTCGCGGCGAGGAAGCGCGCGTGCGCGCTCTTCAGATTGGCGTCACGCTGCGCGTCACGGTTGGCGATCCAGATAAAGTCTTCATGCAGAAAGATGGGTTTGGTCAGTTCTTCGCAAACCACATAAAGACCGATCAGATGTGCGTCGTGGCGCGCCGCAAGCTGCAGGGCGTAGTCGAGCCGCGCATCGCTATGCGTGCTGTCGTCAAGATGCACCAGCAGGGTTTTGCAGTTCATGACGGCTCCGTGGCAAGTGTTCCGGCAGTCTGTGTAGGGTTCGCGCGGGGCGATGCGCACTGCCCGGAGATCAGCAACACCGGACAGGCGGCGATGCGCAGAAATCGTTCGGCAACGCTGCCGAGCATCAGCCGCCGCACGCCACGCCGGCCGTGCGTGCCCATCACGACGACGTCGGCGCCGAACTCCTCGGCGGCGCGCTGGATGCAGTGTGCGATGTCTTCGCCGGTCATCAGCTCGGTTTCGGCGAGGCGCGTCGGCCCCGTTACGCCAGCCGTGCCCATGAGCGCGGTAGCATCGGCCAGCACGCGTCGCCCTTCCTCAGTGAGCGCGTCGCGCACGTATGACGGGTCGTAGCCGGGCGCGTCGTAGGACATCAAGGGCACGTCAACGACGAACAGCGGCTGCAGCCGCGCGCCCGAATCGCGCGCCAGCTCGATGGCGGCATTGAGTGCGCGCGTCGAGGTTTCGCTGCCGTCAACGGCAATCAGAATCTTTTGGTACATGGCGAACACTCCAGAACAGGATGCGAGCGGGATGCGCTCAGTGCGACATCAGCACCGGCACGGTCATCGAGCGCAGGATCGTGCGCGTGGCACCGCCCAATACCAGTTCACGCCAGCGGGCATGGCCGTAGGCGCCCATCACGAGCAGATCGGCGCCGCTGTCGGCCACATGGGAAAGCAGCACGTCGCCGACCGATGCCCCCGGTCCGGCTTCAATGCAGTCGACTTTTACAGGCACGCCGTGTCGCGCAATCACGGTGGCGATATCCGCGCCAAAAAGGCGGTCGGGCTCGCCTTTGTGCACGCCGTTGATGCTGAGGATCGTGGTGCTTTTCGCGGTCCGCATGAACGGCAGCGCGTCGTGCACGGCGCGTGTGGCTTCGCGGCTGCCGTCCCACGCAACCAGAATCCGGCTGCCTGTCAAGCCTGCATGGCTTGCATTGGGCACCAGCAGCACCGGACGGCCGCACGACAGAATGACGTTTTCGGGAAACAGGTCGCCGACATACGATTCCGGATCCTCAGGGTTATCCTGGCCCGCCACGATGAGATCGGCGCAGCGTCCCTCGCGGGATACGGCGATGCTGGCGGCCTCGTCCACCGCGACCCATTCGCCCGCTACGTCGGCACGCCTGAGTTCGGCATGAAAGAGCCGTTCCAGCGCCGCGCGCCGCTCCGCGCGAATCTGTTCATGCGTCGCGTAGTACGCCGCCGTTCCCGCCATCACATACAGCGAGCGGGGATCCGGCGAGAAGACGGCGTATACGCCGGTCAGATGCGCATCGAACTGTTTGGCGAGGCGCAGCGCGACTTCCAGCCGCGGGTGCGCACGCTGGCCGTTGTCGAGATGAACGACGATGGTTTTGTAGCTCATGGCAGGGGCTCCGTGGGAAAAGATGCTGACGCGAGTTTGATGCGCGAATAGGTGAGCTTGAGTCTAGGCATGATCGCGACGGCCCCGTTGACGCAGATCAACGGCGCTGCCGACGCAGCGCGCCGAAAGCGGTGTTTGACTTAGGTCATGCCCAAGGACTGTGCGCGGCCTATGCTCCTCGACATGCGAGGCCGCCGTGCTTGCGCCGGCGCATTCCCCTCTGGAGGAGCGAGTCATGTCTGATCACCGCGTTCTGGTCGTTTTCTTTTCCCGTACGGGCACCACGCGTATGCTGGCATCCACGCTCGCCAGGATGCTGTCCGCAGACCTCGAAGAAATCTGCGATCTGGCGGAGCGGCGCGGCCCTTTCGCCTATCTGCGTTGTCTTGTCGACTCGTGGCGCAAGCGACCAGCCGAGATTGTTCCGGCTGGGCTCGATGCCGCGCAGTACGACCTGGTGGTGGTGGGCACACCCGTATGGGCCGGCTCGGCGTCCGCGCCGGTCCGCGCCTACCTGCTCGAGAACCGCTCGAAGTTCAGACACGTGGCGTTCTTTTGCAGCTTCGGAGGCCTCGGCAGCCAAGCCGCTTTTGCCGAAATGCGCGCGCTGGCCGGCAAGGCGCCGGTCGCGCAGTGCAATGTGCGCGCCGCTGAAGTACGGCGCGGCGCGGTGGGCGCGTTGCTCGTTCTTTTCGTGAGCGCGCTGAAACGCCATCTCGCCGACCATGAAGCGCTTGAATGGACCTGCTGAGCTCACCTGCGGATCAGGCCGGCAGCAGCATCAGCACGGCAGCGACGCCCATCACCGCGGTCGCGGCCGCGCCGAGCACAAGCAGCGGCCGGCTCGCGGTGAAGTCCCCCATCACCGAGCGCTTCGACACGAGCAGCAGAATGACCACCATCAACGGAACGGCCACCACGCCGTTGATGACTGCGCTCCAGAACAGCGCTTTCATCGGACTGATCGGCGAAAACTGGATCGCCAGCGCGGCCAGCACACTCACCGCGATAATCCCGTAGAAGCCACGTGCATCGCGCAATTTGCGCTCGAGCCCTTCCTGCCAGCCCATCGCTTCGGCCAATGCATAGGCGCCCGAGCCTGCCAGCACCGGCACCCCGATGAATCCCACGCCAAGTATGCCGAGCGCGAACAGCAGATACGCGAAGTCGCCGGCAAGCGGGCGTAGTGCGCTCGCCGCCTGGGCGGCGCTAGTGATGTCGGTCACCCCGGCGGCGTGCAGCGTCACGGCCGTGGCGAGCATGATGAAGTAGGCGGTGAGATCGGAATAGAGCATGCCGCTCCAGGTGTCCCAACGGATGCGCCGCAGTTCCGTGCGCGCTGCGTCGGCCTCGCGCACGAGCGGCGCCCGGGACGGATCGGCATGCATGTCTTCGACTTCCTCGGAAGCCTGCCAGAAGAACAGATACGGGCTGATCGTGGTGCCAAACACCGCGACGACGACCGCCGCCGCCTTCGCATCCACGGTGAAGCGCGGCCAGAACGTGCGCAGCGCCACGTCGCGCCACGGGACATGGACAACGAACAGCACGGCCGCATACGCCAGCAGCGAAACGGTCAGCCACTTCAGAACAAACACGTAGCGATGGTACGGCACGAAGATCTGCAGCAACAGCGTGGCGAACACGAAACACACCGTCAGCAGGTGCCGGTCGATACCGCTGACCAGTTGCGCGACTTCGCCCATTGCGGCTACGTCGGCGGCGATATTCAGTGTATTGGCGAGCAACAGCAGCAGGACCACGGCGTACAGCACGACAGGCGGAAACGCTTCCTTGATGTTGGCGGCGAGACCCTTGCCGGTGACGCGGCCCAGATTGGCGCACATGCACTGGATTGCCGCCATGAGTGGGAACGCCAGCGGCATGGTCCAGAGCATGTTCAGACCGAATTGCGCGCCCGCCTGTGAGTAAGTGGCGATACCGCTCGGATCGTCATCGGCGACACCGGTGATGAGTCCGGGTCCGATGCGTGAGAGCGGATGCTCCCTGAGGCGGGCGAAAAGCGCGCCGAGGCGTTTGCGCGGTGCTCCGCGAGACTCCCCGGCTGCCGTCCCGGAGCGTGAGGAGGGTGGTAGGCGGCGCGAAAAGGGCATGGCGGCCTATTGGTTACGCAGTGGGTGACGCAGCGCCGACAACGCCCCGTACACCACGCGCAGGTCGTGCTGACCTTTGTAGACCGCCGGGGCTGACCGGTCTAAATCCAGCAACGTGTAGACGGCCGTCTGCGCGGTGCGCACCGAATATTCGACAGTGAACACCACGTCGTTCGGCAACTCGCAAAACTGCCCGACGAATGCGAGGTTCGCCCAACCTTCGGGTACCACCTGAGGCCGGTCGCCGGGTTTGCGCCGCAGAAACTGACTGGTGATGAACGGCATCAGGCACGGAATGCAGATCGCGTCGTCGAGAATGCGTGGGGCGTCCTCGTGCACGTGAAGATGACCCAGCAGTTCGGTCATGATTTCGCGGCCGGTGCAATCGGCCATCGGCTTGCCGACAAAATTGCCGGGCCGGTCGACGAAGAGCCCATAGCCCCAGAGCACTTCGACGTCCTTCGGCTGTCCGATGAAATGCGGCTGGTGCGGCAGCACGATCGACGCAAGCCAGTTCGACTGCGGGAAGGTGATGAGGCCGCCTTCGCCAGGCACGTTGCCGGTCAGATCGCGGACCAGGCGGAATAGCGTCGGGTCGTGCAGCGTCGCGGTGAAGGACAGCCAGCGGGATTCGCCGACGTGATCGGCGAACACGGATGGATGGCCGAATTCGGCTCGTCCCGACGCGATATTTTTCCAGAGCGCCCACGCGCCGCTGCTGTCGCCGTGATCGAACCCGGCAGGCCGGTTCGTGCCGCCGAGGCTCGATCCCGCAGTCATCGAACCGAGCGTGACGATGACCTTGTCCTCTTCATCGACCGGAATCTCGACACGACGGTTCTCGTGTTCGCAGACGATACCCGCCACCCGGTTCAGCTCGCCGCTTTCGTCATAGCGCAGATCGACGACGCGCGTGTTGGCGCGAAATCGCACGCCGTGCTCGGCGAGCCACTTGCGCAACGGCCGCACCATCGAGTCGTGCTGGTTGTAGACCGTGCGCATGATGCCGTGCAACTGGTTGAAGCCCGACGTCATATGCGCGAAGCGCAGCAGGTAGCGGCGGAATTCGACCGCGCTATGCCACGGTTGAAACGCAAAGGTCGTGCACCACATGAACCAGAAGTTGGTTTCGAAAAAGTCCGGCTCGAAGTGTTCCGAAATCCGGCTATCGCCAAGCAGGGCTTCCGGTTCGATCGAGAGACGGCCGAGCGTGAGTACATGCCTCTCGGCGAGTTCATAAGGAGGCGCGGTCTCGCGCCGGCCATTACGCACGAGCCGCGCTTTCGACGAGGTGCGGATCGTTTGGTTCCAGTCGAAAATTTCTTTCGTGACGCTGCTGCGCCCGTCCAGTGTCGGAATCGAGTCGAACAGATCATAGGTGCACAGATATTTGCTTTCGAGCATGCGGCCGCCGCGGACCATGTAGCCCTCGTCCGGAGAGCCGGCACCGTCCAGGCTGCCGCCCGGCTTGTCGAGCGCCTCGAAGATCGTGATGTCGCAGCCGGGCACGTCGGCGTCGCGTATGAGGAACGCAGCGGCCGCGAGCGACGCAATGCCGCCGCCGACGAGATGGAAATGGCGGGCTGCCGCAGGGGCGTCCCTGAAGCCATTCCCGGTGGAGCGCGTCGCAAGGTGGTCTGGGTTGTTCATGCTGAGTCCCCCGAAGATAATGGCCATCCAGATGCCAGTGTCCAGACCATACCGGGGCGAAGCGAACGCGTATTGAGTTGGATCAACAGAGCTTGAGTGGTGCCCCCTTCGCAGCGGAGGGGCCGCGCGGTGCCTGAAAGAGCGGTGCCTGTTTCAAACGAACCACCACGCGAGCACTGCCGTCAGCAACACGACCGCCCACGACGGCACGCGCCACCACGCAAGCAGCACCAGGGCAACGACGAGCAGCGCGAAATCGCGCCCGTTGTGAACCGCGCTGATCCATACGGGGTTATAGAGCGCGGCGAGCAGGATACCGACCACGGCGGCGTTGATGCCGGCCATCGCGCGGCGCATGGGCGCGAGCGCGCGCAGCTCGCTCCACAGGGGCAGCGCAGCGCCGACCAGCAGAAACGACGGCAGGAAAATCGCCACCGTGGCAATCAGTGCGCCGACCATGCCCGACGGATGTCCGGTGCTGGTGGCGCCAAGAAACGCGGCGAACGAAAAAAGCGGACCGGGAACCGCCTGCGCCGCGCCGTAGCCCGCCATGAACGCGTTCGCGGCGACCCAGCCACGCGGCACGACGACTGCTTCCAGCAGCGGCAATACGACGTGCCCGCCGCCAAACACCAGAGATCCGACCCGGTAGAACGCCGCAAACAGATCGAGCGGGTAGCTGTGCAGAGAGGCCGCTATGGCAGGCAATCCGAACAGCAACAGTGCGAAAGCCGCGAGGCAGCCGAGCGCGCCGGCTTTCGTTCCCGGCATGCCGAGCGGTGCGCCCGGCACCTCCGTCGACGATTTCAGCAATACGGCACCGGTGATTCCCGCCGTGACGATCGACGCGATCTGCCCGTAAGCCGCGCCGAGCAGAATGACGGCGATGGCCGAGAGCGCCGCGATCGTCACGCGCGCGCGGTCTGGACAGAGCATGCGTCCCATCGACCAGACCGCATGGACGACCACCGCCACCGCCGCGATCTTCAGTCCCCGCAGCAGATGAAGCGCGGTCGCATCCCCCAGACGCGTGAACCCATAGGCGAAAGCCACGAGCACTAACACCGATGGCAGCGTAAAGCCGAGCCAGGCCGCCACCGCACCCGCCACGCCGCCGCGCAGACGGCCAATCGCGATGCCGACCTGGCTGCTGCCGGGCCCGGGCAGAAACTGGCACAGCGCAACCAGGTCGCCGAACGTGTGTTCGTCGAGCCAGCGGCGACGCTTGACGAATTCGTCGCGAAAGTAGCCAAGATGGGCCGCCGGGCCGCCGAACGAAGTCAGACCGAGCCGCAGGAATATCCAGAAGAGCGTCCATGGCGAGCTATGCGCCGTTCGGGTGGCGGGCGTCTGTGTATCTGCGTTGCGCATGGAAAAGGTCGTGCATTGAAGTGCCGGGATGGGCTCCGCAAAATAGCACATCCCGGTCCTGTCGAGCGGGTGTCGGCGTCCGCGCGCTGGTTTGTTCGATCGGTCCCGTCAATCGCACGGCACTGTTGCATCACCGTTGATGCAGGTCAACCGGAGCCTGCGAATAGCGCAGATGATCTGCTCATCGGCTCGCTGCCATGCGTGGCTTTCGGTGTCGCACCAGTCGACCGGCAGGACTATACGCGCGGAGGCAGTATGGGAATCGACATGCAGATCGTCTACTTCGGATTTGCGGGGACCGCGCAAATCGAGTCGGAGGCCGCCGCGCAACTGGTGCGGCTCGAGCGGTTTTGCAAAGCCATTTCCGGATGCCATCTTGCAGTCGAGGCCATTCACAGGCGTGCGTCGAGCGGCATGGTCGACGCGCTCGACACGCGACGCGCGGGTCCGGACGCGGCGCCGAATCATCTCCTGTTCGACGTTCGTCTTGATCTGATCCTGCGCACCGGCGAGCTGGTGCCGCTAGAGCATCAGCAGGGCGCTGACGCCGATGGCGCGGTGCGGGCAGCATTCGATGCAGCCGAGCGGATGCTCGCACGAGGCGCCGCGCGCATCTGATTCCGCACGGATGGGCAATGTTTCCCAGGAGGCAGTCATGTACGCAAACATCGTGGTGGCTCTGGACGGCAGCGAAGCATCGAAGCGTGCACTTTCCGAAGCGATCCAGCTTGCAAAGCTCTCGCGCGGCAAGGTGACGGCGGTCTACGTGCTGGATCAGTCGGGGGCTTTCACGTACGCGGGCGCGTGCGATCCTCATCTGTTGACGGACGCGGCGCGTCAGGTCGGCATGACGCTGCTGCAAGGCGCGCTCGCCCAGATGCGCGAGCTTAACGTCGCGGGCGACACGGAGATCGTGGAGACCCTAGGCGTCTGTGAAGACGTCGCTAGTGCGCTTGTGCGCTGTGCGCAACGCCGTGGCGCAGACCTGGTCGTGATGGGCACACATGGGCGCCGCGGCTTGCGGCGCATGGTGATCGGCAGCGTAGCCGAGCGGTTCGTCCGCTTTGCAACGTGTCCGGTGCTGCTGATCCGGGAGGCGGTGGACACGGAGCATGACCCACCGGCCTGACGTGCATCACGCGACGGCTTCCGATGCGTTGAAAGTGATCGTCGACATGCCGTAGCGATCTCCATCTATTGACGGACAGGTGCCAGGAAGGGGCGCGCTCACGGGCGTGCCCCGCGTCCTGGCTCATTTTGCTTCTGCAACTGCATGCGGACTTTCTCCTATGAATACATGCCCGGTTGCCGGCGAGCCAGCGGCAGACGCGTTGCCCGGCATCATCCCGGGCCCGCACGGAGAACCCGCGCCGCTGCTGCGGCTGGCGCTCGCCCGCGGCCCGGTTCGTATCGCGGTCGTCCATCCCTGCGACAGTCCAAGTCTCGCGGCAATGAGCGCGGCATGCCACGCCGGCCTGATCGATCCGGTGGTCATCGCGCCGCGCGAGAGAATTCAGGCGCTGGCCTCAGCGGCGGGAATCGATCTCGCAGGCATCGAAATCGATGACGTGCCGCATAGTCATGCCGCAGCCGCCCGTGCGGTTGAACTTGCGGCGCGTGGACACGTGCAGGCGCTAATGAAAGGCAGTCTGCCGACCGCCGAACTCATGGAAGCCGTGGTTCAGCCGGGAAAGGGTTGGCTGGGTTTGCGGACCGGCAAGCGCATGTCGCACTGTTTTCTGATGCAGATTCCGAGCTATCCACGCCCCTTTATCATCACGGACGCCGCAGTCAATGTGGTCCCGGATCTGGAGCAGAAGCAGGGCATCGTGCAAAACGCGATCGATCTCGCGCACGCGCTCGGCCTCGCGCTGCCCCGTGTCGCGATCCTTGGCGCGGTTGAAACCGTCAATTCGAAGATGCGCGCCACACTTGACGCCGCGGCCTTGTCCAAGATGGCAGACCGAGGCCAGCTAACCGGCGCGTTGGTGGACGGACCGCTCGCCTTCGACGACGCTATTTCGGTCAGAGCCGCGCGGCTGAAGGGAATTGTCTCTCTTGTTGCAGGCCGCGCTGACATCCTGGTGGTGCCCGATCTCGAGGCTGGCAACATGCTCGTCAAGCAACTGGAGTTTCTCGGCGGAGCCGCCAGCGCTGGCATTGTTCTCGGTGCCAGGGTACCCATCGTGCTCACGGGCCGCACCGACGGCGTGCCCACGCGGGTGGCATCATGTGCGCTGGCGGTGCTGCTGGCCGACCCGTGCGGCGGCCAAGCGGGCGGCAGGTGCCGCCCGGAATCTGCCTGATCACGCTTCGCGCAGTTCTTCCTGAATCGTCAGGCTCACGGCAAGTTGAGCGGTTACCGCACCTGTCGGCAACACCACGTGCCCGTGGGTCTCGTTGATGATTTCCGCGGCGGACAGATAAAACGCCAGCAGCGCGGTCAGCATGCCCAGATACCCGCCTGCATGATGCAGCCATTCAAGGCCGGTCCATTCGCTCGCCGCGAGCACGAAGAAGGTCACCCACAGCGAGAGAAACACCAGTTGCAGCACGCGTGCGGCCCGCCATGTCGCGACCCACATGTAAAGCGTAAACACACCCCAAAGAAACAGATACCAGCCGATAAAGGCAGCCGGCACCGTGCCGTGCAGAAACAGCACGAACAGTGCGAGCGACCACCAGAAAGCGCCGTAGCTGAGGAAAGCGGTCGCGCCAAACGTGTTGCCGCGCGGAATCTCCATGAGTCCGGCGAGCGCCTGCGCGGTGCCGCCGTAAGCGAAAGCGACGGCGAGCACCATCCCCATCGCATTGCCGCTGAACCAGCCGGCGTTGATCATGCTGAGCAGCCACGTCGTCAATGCGAAACCCGCGAGACCGAGCGAAGCGGGATTGGGAGCCTTGACATTCATGATGACATCCTCCGTTCCGTGCAGGAACGATGAAATTAGGATAAGCGCGTGTCCACGCTGGGCACGCGCGAGGTCGGATCGTGCTTGAGGCAAATTGGGCGAGCGGTTATCGCTCGCGGGTCAGATGGGAATCAGGTGGCATCGGCGAATTGTGAAATCACCGCGGGGTTTTCGACCGTCGAGGTGTCCTGCACGATGACTTCGCCTTTGGCCACCGAGCGCAACAGCCGGCGCACCACCTTGCCCGAGCGAGTCTTCGGCATCGCGTCGCCGAAGCGGATGTCTTTGGGCTTGGCGATCGGGCCGATCTCTTTGCCCACCCACGCGCGCAGTTCGTCGGCCACGCGCTTCGCGTCGGCTGCGCACGGCCGCGCCGTCTTGAGCACCACGAATGCGACGATTGCCTCGCCGGCGGTGTCGTCCGGGCGGCCGACCACCGCGGCTTCCGCAACCAGCGGATGCGCGGCGAGCGCCGACTCGATTTCCATGGTCCCGAGCCGGTGCCCGGAAACGTTCAGCACGTCGTCGATCCGGCCGGTGATCGTGAAGTAGCCGGTGTCGATGTCGCGGATCGCACCGTCGCCCGCAAGGTACAGCCTGCCGCCAAGCTCGTCGGGAAAATAGCCATGCCGGAAGCGCTCCGGGTTGCCCCATATGGTTCTGATCATCGAGGGCCACGGCTTGCGGATGACGAGCACGCCGCCGTGGCCATTCGGCACTTCGTGACCGGTTTCGTCGACGATCGCCGCGTCGATGCCGGGCATTGGCAACGTGCATGAGCCCGGCACGAGGGGCGTCGCGCCCGGCAGCGGGGAAATCATGTGGCCGCCGGTTTCCGTTTGCCAGAACGTGTCGAGCACAGGGCAACGGCCGCCGCCGACATGCTGGGCATACCACGTCCACGCGCTTGGATTGATCGGCTCGCCGACCGTACCGAGCAGACGCAGACTGCTCAGGTCGAAGCTGTCCGGATGCACCGAGCGATCGGCGTCCGAGGACTTGATGAGCGAGCGGATCGCCGTCGGCGCCGTATAGAAGATACTGACCCTGTGGCGCTCGATCATGTTCCAGAAGCGGCCCGCGTTCGGGAAAGTGGGCACGCCTTCGAAGATCACCTGGGTCGCGCCGACCGCGGTCGGCCCATAGCAGATGTAGGTGTGGCCGGTGATCCAGCCAATGTCCGCCGTGCACCAGAATACGTCGGCGGGCTTGATATCGAAGGTCCATTTCATCGTCAGCGCGGCCCACAGCAGATAGCCGCCGGTGCTGTGCTGAACGCCTTTCGGCGTGCCCGTCGAGCCGGACGTGTACAGCACGAACAACGGATGCTCCGCGCCGACCCACTCGGGTTCGCAGGTGTCCGGCTGCGCCGCTTCGAGTTCGTGCAACCATGCGTCGCGGCCTGCGATCCATGGAATCCGCCCGCCGGTGCGCCGGTAAATCGCCACTGTCCCGATGCCGTCCGTGCCGCCCATCGCGAGCGCTTCGTCGACGATCGTTTTGAGCGGCAACGTCTTGCCGCCGCGAACCTGCTCGTCAGCGGTGATGACGGCAGACGCGCCGACGTCGACGATGCGTTCATGCAGCGACTTCGCGGAGAAGCCGCCGAACACCACCGAGTGCGGCGCGCCGATGCGCGCGCAAGCGAGCATGGCGACCACGCCCTCCACCGACATCGGCATGTAAATCACCACGCGGTCGCCCTTTTTCACGTCGCGTGCGCGCAGCGCGTTGGCGAGCCGGCATACGCGGTGATACAGCGCCTGATAGGTCACATGCGTGATCTTCCCATCGTCGGACTCGAAGACGATCGCGGCCTTGTCCGCCAGGCCGTTGACCAGGTTGCGATCGAGACAGTTATACGACGCGTTTAGCTCGCCGTCTTCGAACCACCGGTAGAACGGTGCATCCGCCTCGTCCAGCACCTTCGTGAATGGGCGGCGCCATGCGAGCTGTTCGCGGGCAAGGCGTGCCCAGAATGCGTGGTGGTCCTGGCTTGCCTCGGCAACGAGGGCGCGATAGGCCTGCATGCCGTCGATGCTCGCATCCGGAGCAAGCGGGATGTGCAGCGCGGTGCTGTTGGGGACAACCGATTCGATGGTAGACATAGTCTCCTCACATAAATCATGAAGGGGCAAAGCGTGCAGTACGCAAGAAAAGCGCTTTACCGATGCGGGAAGGCTCTTGTTGGCCATGAGGTGCCTGGGCCGACGCTCCAACATGGTGGAGCCGGCCTCAGATCAGCGTGGGTGCACGGCAACTATGATCCAGCCACGGGCGGCGCTGTTGATGCATATCAACTGAAAGGCGGAGCGCGGCAGGGTTTTCGCGGGCGACACGAATAGCGGGAGCCTTGATGAAAATCAATCGCAACAGCACAACAAGAACGATGATGAACACTTCTTTCATCGTCTGACTATCCCGCGAACAGCATGAAAGGCATCCTCCGGCTCGCGTTCAAGCTTCTCATCAACGACAGCGCGAAATTCTCCGCGTTGCTAGTGGGCATTTCGTTCGCCGTCTTTCTGATGATTCAGATGACCTCGCTCTTCGCCGGCATCCTCAACAAATCGTCATCGACCGTCATCAATATCGGCGCAAAAATATGGGTGATGGACCCGGCGGTGCAGACCATCGCGAGCAGCATCGGCATGCCGAGCTACGTGCTCGATGCGGTGCGCAGTGTCGATGGCGTGAAATACGCTGTACCGCTCTATTCGGGTGCGGCTCTGGTCAAGCTGCGGGACGGCACGTATCAGGCGGTCACGGTGATCGGTCTCGACGACGCGAGCCTGTTCGGCTGGCCGCACATGAAGCAGGGCAAGATCGAAGACATCTATGCGGAAAATGGTTTCATTGCGATCGACGATGCCGAGTTCGTGAAGCTGAAAAACCCGACGCTCGGCACCGACTTCGAGCTCAATGACCATCGGGGCGTGGTGGTCGGCATCGCCACAGTGGCGAGCAGTGGCCTGTTCGGCACGCCCACGCTATACACCACTTATCAACGCGCGGTCACATACATTCCGTCAAGCCGCTACACCACCTCGTACATCCTCGTCGAACCCAAGTCAAATGCCGACATCGCGCACATCAAGCAGGCGGTGCGGGCGATGGGTTACGTGGCATTCACGAAGAACGAGTTCATGTACCGGATCTCGCACTTCTACAAGTACGAAACCGGGCTCGGCACCAACATCATGTTGATGACCGTGATCAGTTTCGTCGTCGGTCTGTCCATTTCGGGGCAAACGTTCTACACGTTCATTCTCGAGAACCTCGAGAAATTCGGCGCGCTGAAGGCAATCGGTGCGAAGCGGTACGAACTCGTCGCGATGATCCTGTTCCAGGCCACGTTCACCGCACTCACGGGTTATGGGCTCGGCGTCGGCCTGTGCGTGGCATTGATCAGCCTCGCACGGCTGCGCATTCCGGATTACGCCGCCATCATCACGTACGGTAATCTGGCGCTGGCGTTCGGCATGGTGATCGTGATTGCCGCGACGTCCAGCTACATGGGTATCCGCCGCGTGCTGCGGATTGAACCCTTCGACATCTTCCGGGGCTAGCCGTGGCGAATCTGGCGATCGACGCCCGGGCGGTCACCAAGTGGTTCGGCGAGGGCGACGCGCGCACCTGTGCGTTGCGCGATGTATCGGTCGAAGCGAAATTCGGCGAAATGCTGCTGATCGTGGGGCCATCCGGCAGCGGCAAGACCACCTTGTTGAGTGTCATCTCGGGGATACTGCGGCCGGACAGTGGCGATGTCGTGGTGGACGGCATCGATCTGTGGAAACAGCCGCACGACGCGATTGCGGACTTCCGGCTCAACCGCATCGGTTTCGTGTTCCAGGACTACCACCTGTTCGCGCGGCTGACGACTGCGGAAAACGTGGCCATTCCGCTCATTCTGAAACGGCGGCCGTGGGACGAAGCACTCGGCGACGCGCTCAGGTACCTGAAAATTGTGGGTCTCGAGAACCGCGCGCAACTCCCGCCCGTGAAACTCTCGGGTGGAGAGCAGCAGCGCGTGGCGATCGCGCGCGCCATCGTGAGCCAGCCGGACATCCTTGTCTTCGACGAACCGACCGCATCGCTCGACGGCGACACCGGTCGCAGCATTATCGAATTCGTCAAACATCAGGTGCTCAACGAGCACCGCTGCATCGTCATCGTCACACACGACAGCCGCATCTTCGACTACGCCGATCGTATCCTGCACATGGAAGACGGTCGACTCAAAAGCGTCGACCTCGGGAGTGCGAAATGAAACGCACGCTCGTCTTCGCGTTCGCCATCGCCGGTTTTATCGCGGGCATTGTGGCGGCATTTGTCTACGGCCAGCAACAGGTGCCGCAGCCGCCGGTCTTCAGTCCCGCTGCGAATCCGTACGCGCGCGGCGTGTACGCGCAGGGTATCGTCGAAAGCGATCAGCCGGCCGGGGAAAACATCAACGTTTATCCGAGTGTGGCCGGTGCGGTGACCAGGGTGAGCGCACGCGAAGGTGCGGCAGTGAAAGCAGGCGACGTGCTGCTCACGATCGACGATTCGGTGCAGCGCGCAACGGCCGCCCAGCTCGCCGCGCAGGCGGAAGCAGCCGCGGCCATGCTCGATGAACTGAAGTCCCAGCCACGCAAGGAAACGCTGGACGTGGCGAGCGCCCAGGTCAGCGCGGCGGCCGCGAGCCTCAAGATGGCGCAGGATCAGTTCGACAAGCAGCAGAAGGCATTTGCGATCGACACGAAAGCGGTCAGCAAGGACACGCTTGACAACGCGGCGAACGCGCTGAAGGTTGCCCGCGCAAATCTCGACGTGGTCACGCGGCAGTACAACCTCACGCGGGCCGGCGCATGGATCTACGACATCCGGAATCAGCAGAAACAGGTCGACGCGTTGCGCAAGGCCGCGGACTCGGCGGACGCGCTGGTGGCGCAATACACGATACGCGCGCCGGCCGACGGCGTGGTGCTATCAGTCAATGCAGCGCAAGGCTCGTACGTGTCGCCGCTAGGGGTGTACGAGCCCTATGCGAAGGGCCAGGCGCCGGTGCTGGTGATTGGCTCACCCGCTGGGCAACTGGCCGTGCGCTGTTACGTCGATGAAATTCTGATCGACCGCCTGCCCGACCCTCATGCGCTGAAAGCGCGCATGTTCGTGCGTGGCACCCATCTCGAGGCGCCGCTGGAGTTCATGCGAATCCAGCCCTACGTGTCGCCCAAAATCGAACTGAGCGATCAGCGCGCCGAACGCGTCGATGTGCGCGTGCTGCCGGTGATTTTCCGTGTCGCGTTGCCAAAGGGCGCGCGTCTATACCCAGGACAGCTCGTCGATGTCTATATCGCCGCCGGATGACACGCGCCGTGTTCCCGCGTGCGCTCGTATGCGCCGCCTGCTGCGGCGGGCGGCGGTATTGCTGCTCGCATTGCCGCTCGATGCCTGCATGATGGGGCCGAACTTCTCACGGCCACCGCCGCCAAAGGTCGATCAGTTTGTGACGGGCGGGCTGCCCGCCGAGCCGATGCAGGCGGCTGGCGCCTCGCAGACGTTCTCCGCGCAAGCTGATCTGCCTTCCGACTGGTGGACGCTATTCGGCTCCCTGGCGATTGACAACGCTGTCGACGAAGCGCTGACCGGCAATGCGACGATCGACAGCGCCCAGGCCGCGCTGCGTCAAAGTGAAGATGAAATGCGCGCGGGCGCCGGCATATTCTTTCCGCAGATCGATGCGGGTTTCGGCGCGTCCCGCCAGAAATTTTCACCGCTGCGGCTCGGCTCCGATCAGCCGTCGACGCTCTTCAATCTGTTTACGCTCTCTGCCAGCGTGAGCTATGTGCTCGATATCTGGGGGGGCCAGGCGCGCATGGTCGAGGCATTGCGCGCGCGCGAAGACGCGCAGCGCCATAGTGTGCTCGCGACCTATCTCACGCTCACGGCCAACGTGGTCAACACGATGATCGCGCGCGCGGCATATACCGATCAGATTGCCGCAACCAGTGAAATGATCGGGCTATTGCAGGAACAGGTTCGCATCACGCGGGCGCAGTCCGACGCGGGCACCAGCGCGTACTCGGCGGTTCTCACGCTCGAAAACGAGCAGGCCACGCTTGAGGCCTCGGTGCCCACGCTCGCCCAGAAGCGCGCGCAGGCGGAAGATCTGCTTGCGGTGCTGTCGGGCATGGTGCCGGCGCAGTGGCACGCGCCCGAGCTTTCACTCAGCGATATCGCGCTGCCGTCCACCTTGCCAGATACGGTGCCCGCGTCACTCGTGCGCCGTCGTCCGGACATTCTGCAAGCCGAAGCCGCATTTCACGTGGCGAGTGCAAACATTGGGGTCGCGACCGCCAATCTGTTACCCGGCGTGACCCTCAGTGCTTCCGGCGGCTATGACAATTCGTCCATGAGCACGTTATTGCATCGCAGCGGGCAGATATGGGCAGTGGCTGCCGACATCACTGCGCCCGTGTTTCACGGCGGCACGCTCTGGTTCCAGCGAAAGGCGGCCCTCGATGCGTATGCGCAGGAGCGCGCTGCATACCGGCAGGTCGTGCTGAGCGCTTTCGGCGAGGTGGCGGATGTGCTTCGCGCGCTCGACAACGATGCCCGTGCGCTGGATGCGCAAACGCGGGCGATGGATGCCGCGGCCCAGGCGCTGCACCTGATCAGGATCGACTACGACGCGGGCACGATAGGCTATCTGCAGATACTGGTTGCGGATCAGCAATATCACCAGGCGCGAATCGCGTGGTTGCAGGGCGTGGCGCAAAGACTTCAGGATACCGTGGCGCTGTACGTTGCATTGGGCGGCGGGTGGAACGATCAGAAGTAACGATCGGAAGTAACGGCATCTGGCGGCCTCTGCGCTGCATGTATCACGTCAGGCATGACACTTCCGGCATGACTTCCGCCACAACGCGGCTCGTACCTGCATCAGCCCGCGTCATGCGCATCGGCGAAATCGAAGTGGCCGATGGTTTGCGCGAGGACCGGCACACTGTCGCGCCCAAGGTGCATCTCGACGCCCAATGCGCTGCGGTTGAGCCAGCTGCGGGCGGCAACCGCCAATCTGGCGGCCGCGCAGAACAGGTAGACGTTTTGCATGATCGCCCCAGCACTTGCATACGCAAATGGCTCGCGCTGCGATGGGGCAATGTCGTGCATGCGGGCAAGGTTGGCGACATACACCAGTTCGAGCGGCGCCTCGCCGACAAATTCCTGATACCCCGTCAAACCGCGTAGATCGGCCGCGACCACCAGATCGAGACCATGGTGCAGGGGATCGTAGCGGTAGATGCCGCACGCGAGCGCCGCATAAATGTCGATCTCGTGCAAGGCGAGGACCGACGGCGCCGTGCGTCCGTTGTTGCCGTCGGGTCCGATGCGGTTAATGCCGTCGGCGGCCCAGAGCAACTGGCTCAGTGTCGATTCGTCGAGCCCGGTCGTCGCGAAGCGGCGAGTCGTGCGCCGTTTCGAAAAGGCTTCCATGATCAGCAGGCCGCCGCTCAGCATGGGTAGTGGCAGCGTGATATGCGAAGCCGCGCGGCCGGTGGCCGGGCGTGCACGTGCTGGATCGCGCGGCTCAGTGCCGAGTCTGAACAGATGTCTCATGGCAACCTCATCGAACAGGCGTTGGGCCGGGGCCGGGCCTCATGACACGACCTCGGCAAGCGGGCGGCGCGGCGAATGGGGCACGGGCTCCGCACGGCCGACGCGCAACAGGATCTGGGGTGTCGCGTCCGTCGCCAGCGCCGTGCGCAGCCGCTCACGCAAGGCGCTCAATTCGATCGGTTGATTCAGATAGGACGCCGTCAACCCGGCATTCGCGGCGACCAGCAACAGGCGTTCGAGCGCCTGGCCGGCTGCCAGCCACGCGGAAGCGTCGTCCGTCGGCATCGCCACGCAGATCAGCAGCGGTGAGCCCGCAGCGAGCGCATGATGCGCCGCCGCGAGGCCGCCGCCGAGGTCGAAGGTGCGCATGACCGAGGTGAGCACGGGTGCCGCCAGGTCGAGCAGTGCGCTCAAGCCTGCGGAGAGGGCCGGCATGCCGTCTTCGCGGCGTCGCGGATGGACCCAGCTGGCCAGTTCGCGGCGAAAACGCGGATCCTCGAACTGGAGCCGGTCGGCTTCGGCGACCAGCTCGGCGAGCGTCTCGCGCAGTGACGCGTTGGAGACGCAAATCACGTCCGCGCCTTCCGCTTCTGCGGCTTCCACGAGTTGTCGCTGGATAGCCGGGGGCAGCGGCTCGTCCGCGAAGATCTCGCGGGTGGTGACGCGGCGAGCAATCGCCTGAAACAGGGGGGCAAGACCGGTGTCGCGGTGACCGCCGTCGACGATGCGCAGATGCGCCAGCACGTCGGGATCGGCACGCGACGGGAAGAGGGTGATCGCGTAGGCAAGCCCGAAGTAGCTCAGTGCCACGCGCAGATTGAACAGCGCCGCACCGCAACTCATGATCAGCTCGCGATCGAACGGATCGACCACCGGCAATGCGCGCAACCGGTCGGCGCAGAGGCTCACGCTGTCGCCATTCAAGATGAAGTGCCAGGGCTGCGCGTTGTGGTTCGACGGCGCCAGCACGGCATAGCGTATTGCGAATCGCAGCTTGTCTTCGACGCTCGCGGTGGGGTCCAGCTGATGTTCGTCGACGGCCCACGCGGCCGTCTGCGGCAATGCGCTCATGTCATGGTCTCCTGCACGAATCCACGTTGCCACTGTGTCAGGCTGCGGCGCACGCAGATTGATCTGCATCAGTTCGAATCGAATGGAGAAGAGCGCTTTTTATGGCGCAGGCCTGTCGCTCCCGTTTGGGGCCGCCGGTAAGCGGTGATCCGTTGGCCAGTCCGCGACGGCGGCGCACGGATCGATCGCTGCATCGTCCACGGCGCCGGGCAAATCGACCGTTTGAGCGTAGAGCGGCACTTCGCAGCGCCAGTGATAAGTCTCTTCGATGTGGCGGCGCATCGCATCCGCGGCGGCCGGTTCGCCGTGCGTGACGAACGTGCGCTGCGGCGGATCGGGTATCGAGCGCAACCACGACAGCACCTCGCCGTAGTCCGCGTGGGCCGACAACGACGAGAGGCTCACGACCGATGCGCGCACCCGCACATAGTCGCCGTGAATCTTGATGGTCGGCGCGCCGGCGGCCAGCGCGGCGCCGCGCGTGCCCGCCGCCTGATAGCCGACCAGCGCGATCGTGTTGCGATGATCGGGAGCAAAGGCTTTCAGGTGGTGCACGACCCGGCCGCCGGTCGCCATGCCGCTGCCCGCGATGATGACCATGGGTCCATGCCGGCCCAGAATAGCCTTGGATTCGTCGACGGTGCGAACCATCTGTGCGGCGTGGCTGATCGCATTGGCTTGAGCCGTGCTCAGCCGATGTTCGCCGACGTGATGCTGGTAAAGCTGGGTGACGCTCGTCGCCATCGGGCTGTCGAGAAAAACAGGCACATTGGCCATCCGGCCGGTGGCTTTCAATTGTGCGATGTAGTGAAGGATCGATTGCGCGCGTCCCACCGCGAAACACGGAATCACGACGATGCCGCCGCGCCGGAAAGTGTTCGCAAACACTTCCGCCAGTTCGGTGGCGGGATCGGCTTTCTCGTGAAGCCGGTCGCCGTAGGTGGATTCGACGACCAGGTAATCGGCATGCGCCAGCGGCATCGGCGCGCGCATGATGGGGTCCTCCGGCCGGCCGAGGTCGCCCGAGAAGGCAATGACCTTGCCTTCGACGCACAACACCACGCTCGCGGCGCCGAGAATGTGCCCCGCAGGCAGCAGGCGGAAACACCCATGGTCGTTCAATTTTTTAGGCACATCGAAATCGCGCGGGTCGAGCAACTCAAGTGCATTCTCGGCATCTTCCAGCGTGTAAAGCGGCAGCGCTGGAAGATGTTTCGACAGGCCGTGACGGTTCGCATAGGCCGCTTCCTCTTCCTGCAGTCTGGCGCTGTCGCGCAGCATGATCTGGCAGAGGTCGCGGGTGCCGCGCGTGCAGTAGACCGGTCCGCGATAGCCCATTCGAACGAGCACGGGTAGATAGCCGCTGTGATCGAGATGCGCGTGAGTCAGAATCACGGCGTCCAGCTTGCCGACATCGATCGGCGACGGGTTCCAGTTGCGTAGACGCAGATTCTTCGTGCCCTGAAACAACCCGCAGTCGATCAGCACCCGCAGCCCCGCACCTTCCAGCAGATATCTCGAACCAGTGACGGTTTCCGCCGCGCCAAGAAAAGTCAGCTTCATCACGCGCACCTCGCAGTCATGAGTGGCCGTACACGGTCCGGGAGCCCCCTCAATGCCTCGGCGGTTGCGCTGACGCATTGGAAAGCGCTTGCGCGAAGCGTCGGAACGCGTTGAGCGAACCGGCGACGCTCTGATACTTCTCGCGGCCGATCTGGCCGTCGAGCGTGATCAGCATGCCTGCCTCGCGGGCAAGCGCGAGAATCCGGTTCAAATCGTCGACGGTGTCGAGTGCATCGCGCAGCTGGCCACCAGTGGACATCGTCTGAGCGGAGAAAGCGGCGTCGGACATGATGATCTCCTGTTTGCAGGGACAGAGGGCGCCGGCTGTGTTTCTGGCGGCACGGATGTTTCGATTGCTGCTTCCGATGAGATAAGTAAAGGCCATTGAACGGCCCGTATAAATCAGGTGACGCTGAGACACCGGTAGGTATTCCGGCGTCGGTGTCAGCATTTCCCTACACGATGGCGCGCGAAGGCAAATTCGGGAAAATTGGCAGCGCCCGGAATCCGCTCATCACGATGGAGGATGATTTAGGTCAAATCCTCTGCAACATCCCGCCCGTACTTTCTAAAAGAGGCGAATGGCTTGCGACGGCACTTCGCGCCGTTGAACGTGAAGCGGGCAGGGTCGATATGAAAAACTCGGGGATGGCAGCCGTTGCGCTGCTGACGATCATCGTGGCTGGCTGCAGTACCGAAGCGCGGATTGCGTCACACCGCGACACTGAAATCGCGCTTGAAAAAGCGCGTGACCTGGCATACGTGGACTGTTCCGCTCGCGTCGATTGTGACCAGTTATGGAAACGCACCCGACTGTACGTGGCGCAGCGCTCCGTGACGCCGATCCGCCATGCGGACGACACGACGATCGAAACCGCCGAGCCGCACCAGTTCGGCGCCGTCTACGTGTGGGCGACGCGGACCAGCGACGCCAGCGGCATGTCGACCATCCGGATCAAGGGGATCTGCCGGGGTATGTATCGCACGGACGGCACTCCCGGCTGGTTGTACGGAACGTGTGCTGAACAGATTCGCGCGGTCGAAACGGATTTTCGCCCGTTCATCGGCGCGCCATCATGATGACGGTGTCGAGATGAAGGAGAGCCTGCGTGTTGCGGGTCTTGCCGGGGTCGACGCCCACGACGGTGCACGCGCCGTGCAGGCGTGGCAATGGATGCAGTGGGCGCTGTTCGCCTTCAGTCTGCTCGCCATTCCGGCGTTCTATTTCGAACTGGCCGCCGCATCCGGACTTCATCCGGCGGGGCGTGCGCTGTATGCCTGCATGTTCACCGGATTCGGGACGGTCCTTGCCCGCGTTGCCTGTCTGAGCCACAAGCCGCAACGGTTTCTCGCGCGCAATGGCTACGATGTGTTGATTACAGCGGGCGCGGTAGCCAGCGTGGCGTGGGGGATATCGCCGTGGTCGTCGTTCGAATGGGTGTTACGCATCCTGTTCGTGGGGCTCGTTGCGGTGCGTATCGTCGTGTCGCTGCGCAGCTTCTTCTCGCCCGGGCGCCTGTTGCCGCTGCTTGTGACAGCTGCACTGCTGGTCGCGTTGGCGGGAGCGGGGTTCTACTGGCTCGAACCGGGCGTGCACACCTACGCTGAGGGTGTCTGGCTCGCATTCGAAAGCAGCGCGACAGTCGGTTATGGCGACATGGCGCCGACCACACCCGCATCGCGAGTGCTTGCCGCGTTCGTGGTGCTACTCGGCTACGGGCTGCTGTCGCTGGTGTTTGCCAGCATCGCCGCAATTTTCGTCGAACAGGAAGAGCGGATCCTGCGCCGCGAAATGCATCGCGACATCAAGGCACTACGCGCTGAGATCGCCGCGCTGAGGAAAGACGTACAG
Organism: Paraburkholderia sp. TE9906; assembly: GCF_056279605.1. Taxonomy (NCBI): domain Bacteria; kingdom Pseudomonadati; phylum Pseudomonadota; class Betaproteobacteria; order Burkholderiales; family Burkholderiaceae; genus Paraburkholderia; species Paraburkholderia sp. TE9906. The sequence goes on along the minus strand of NZ_JBWCCT010000009.1, from coordinate 122,332 downwards.
GCGCGCGGCGCCGAAGCAGGCGTGGCGGGCGCTCCGGTCGAAACGGTCAATCCGGCTGGTCCTGATCCGGGCGAATCGCACTGAGCGCGACACGTGCGACGATCCGGAATCCCTTGCCGGGCGCGCTATCGATTGTCAGAACGCCGCGCAGCTGGCGCACCCGCTCCCGCATGCCGAGCAAGCCAAACGAGCCGCGCTCGCTGGCGTCTCCCAACTCGGTGCCATGGCCATTGTCCGCGACGCAGACCGTGCAGGTATCAGCGTCGCTCGATATATCGATCACCACTTCGCTGGCGTGCGCATGTCGGGCCACGTTCGTCAGCGCTTCCTGCACGATGCGGAAAAGAGCAGTGGCCGCGAACGACGTGACGCCCGTGTCGTCGATGCCAACGTGCAGCCTCGTGGCCACCTTGAAGCGATGCGTAAAATCGTCTACCAGCCACTCGAGCGCCGCGGATAGACCGAGATCGTCCAGCAGGGGCGGCCGCAAGTTGGCCGCGATGCGGCGCAGCGAGGCCATCATGCTGTCGATCTGGGCTTGCAGGTCATGCGTGGCGGCAAGCCCCGCGGGGGCCTCGCTGCTCGCCGCGAGCCGCGGCTCCAGTGCGGCGACACCCATCTTGAGCGCGGTGAGCTGCTGGCCGAGATCGTCATGCAACTCGCGGGCAATGTGCCTTTGCTCGTCTTCGCGCGTGAGCTGCATCTGCTTCGACAACTCAATGGCGTGCTCGAGTTCGGCGAGCCGCATGCGCTCGGTCATGTCGCGGGTTATCTTGGCAAAACCGAGCAAGGCGCCGGACGGGTCGTGCACCGCCGTGATCGTCACGTCCGCCCAGAAACGGGAGCCGTCGCGCCGCACGCGCCAGCCCTGGTCTTCCACGCGGCCCTGCGCGCTCGCTTGCGCCAGTTCGCGGCCAGGCTTGTCGGTTGCGATGTCCTCCGGCGTATAGAAGATCGAGAAATGACGGCCGATTATTTCATCGGGCGCGTAGCCCTTTATCTTGCACGCCCCGCCGTTCCAGCTTGCGACGTGTCCCGTCGAATCGAGCATGAAGATCGCATAGTCCTGCACCGCGTCGATCAGCAATTGATAGCGGTCCTCCAACGGTACGTCGGAACCGTTCGCCGCTCCTGCATTACGTTTTGCATCGTTCCAGTTGAAAATCACCTGTATCTCCGACTAAGGGCGTGAAACGCGAACGATCGGTTCAATGCAGGGTAAAGCAGAGACACGCTAGTTTACGCCGAATGATGCAGTTTCTGCCGCCTTTGTTCAGCACGTTGCACGCCGGTAAACACCCGCGCGAACACAGGGCGGCGCGGCCCGCGGACAGCGCAAGGCGACCGCGTTCGGGGCAAGCAGGGTAGCGATTGACACAGGTCAACCGGATTCCGGCGGCCGCGTCTACAGTGGACGCACCGCTGCGGCACCTCGTTCTCCGCAGCCTCTCACTTCGCCCATACGGACCGCTTCATCAAGTCAGGAGATCATCATGACAGGTAAACCCGTCACACCCTTCGACGTGTACCGCGCGAACCTTACGTTTGCGCTGCAAATGCTGGGTTTCAGCCTCGAAGCCCGGCAGCAGGCGTGCGAGTTCGAGATGCAGCGCATCCGGCGCGATGTGGCGGCGGTGCACGGCGTCCGCAGTGCGGCCTCGGCCGCTCACGACCTGAGCAAGCTCACGGCCTCTTGCAATACCGTGGCGCGCGACTACATGGCGACGACCACCAACCTGTGGCAGCAAGGGGTGAGTTCCGCCGTGCGGTTGCAAAGCGCATACAGCGAAGGCCTGCACGAAGCGTTGGCGACGTGGCAGTCTGCCTGGAGCGATCAATGGCCTCTGCATGCCCCGAACAGTCCGGCCGTGCTGCTGTGGCAGGAGTGGTTGCAGCGCATTCAGCGCACGGCGGCGCAGACTCCTTACGGGCCAATGGGCGGCGACGACCACAGCGAGGATATTCCGGCCGGTTCGGCGAATTCGGGCAGGTCGCGAGCCTCCGGCGGACGTGACCAGCAAGGGGATCGTCATGTCGGCTAGGCGCGTTGCTTTCGTCACCGGCGGCATGGGAGGATTGGGCGCCGCGATCAGCCGGCGTCTTCACGATGCGGGCATGGTGGTTGCCATGTCGCATTCCGAGCGCAACGATCACGTGGCCACCTGGCTCACGGATGAACGCGATGCCGGTCGGCATTTCGTCGCGTTTGAGGCCGACGTGTCCAGCTTCGATTCCTGCGCGCATTGCGCCGGGCGTGTGCTGGCCGAGTTCGGTACGGTGGACGTTCTGGTGAACAACGCAGGCATCACCCGCGACTCGACCTTCGCAAAGATGAGCAAGGAAGAGTGGGACAGGGTGTTGCGCACTGACCTCGATTCCATGTTCAACATGACCAAGCCGCTGCTTGGCGGGATGCTCGGACAGCGGTTCGGGCGGGTCGTCAATATCAGCTCGGTGAACGGCGCGCGCGGAGCGTTCGGGCAGACCAATTACGCTGCAGCGAAGGCCGGCATTCACGGCTTCACGATGTCGCTCGCGCTGGAGGTGGCCAGACACGGCGTGACCGTCAATACGGTGTCGCCTGGCTACCTGGCGACGGCGATGACCGCGGCCGTCCCGAAGGACGTGATGGAAACGAAAATCCTGCCGCAGATTCCGGTGGGCCGTCTGGGCCAACCAGACGAGGTCGCAGCCCTCGTGGCCTTTCTCTGCTCCGACGATGCCGGTTTCGTTACCGGCGCGGATTTCGCCATCAACGGCGGCATGCACATGCGATGAAAAACGACAATTTGGCGAGCGTCACACAATTTCCGGGCAAGGAAGCGGCCTTGCGCGCAACGCACGCTGCGCGATCGCCGGACGAATGCCCACCGCCGGGCACGGATGGCGCATACGACCAGCTGGACCGTGCCACGCACGCCGCGATCACCAACCTCACCGCCGGACTTTCGCCGGCGGCGCTGTGGCTCGCCGCCCAGGACTGGTTCATCCATCTTGCCATTTCGCCAGGCAAAGGATTGGCGTTGACATCGCACATTTTGCAGGCGCTTACGTCGCGGGCAACGTCGACAGTAATTGGCCCGGCCGCGCTGGACGAAGCGGATTTGCCTGAAGCGGCATCGACGGCGTCGCCTCTATCGCAGGGAGATCCGCGCTTTGCAGCAGCTGTCTGGAACCAATGGCCATTCAGCCAGTACCGCGACGGGTTTCTGGAAATCCAGCGGTGGTGGCACATGGCGACAACTGATGTATCGGGGGTGCAGGCACATCACACCCAGATCGTGGAATTTTTCGCACGGCAATGGCTCGATGCCTGTTCGCCCGCCAATTTCGTGCCGACCAACCCGGCTGTGCTGGAAACCGCGCTCCGTACGGGCGGCGCGAACTTCATCGCCGGCGCGAATCACTGGAATGCCGATCTGGAGGAACTCAACCGTCGGCTGCGCGGCGCACCGCGTGTGGCGCGCGGCCCCTTTACGCCGGGCAATGAAGTCGCAATCACGCCCGGTAAGGTGGTCTGGCGCAATGCGTTCTACGAACTGCTTCAGTATGCGCCGTCGACCCCACGAAGTGCCCGGGAGCCGCTGCTGATTGTGCCCTCTTGGATCATGAAGTACTACATTCTCGATCTTCAGCCGCACAACTCGCTGATCCGCTATCTGGTTGGCGAGGGTTATACGGTGTTCGCGATATCCTGGCGTAATCCGGGCGCGGAATTCCGCAACGCGAGACTGAACGACTATCTGTCGCGCGGCCTGCTGGCGGCGCTCGCCGAAGTCCGAAAGCGTTGCGACGATTCCCCGGTGCATGCAATCGGCTATTGTCTGGGCGGCACGCTGCTGGCGATCGCCGCCGCCGCGCTCGCGCGCGACGGTCATGGCGCTCTGTTACGCAGTATCACGCTGCTCGCCGCGCAGACCGACTTCGGCGAACCCGGCGAACTGGGCCTGTTTATCGATGAAAGCGCGCTGGCGGCACTCGATGCGCTGATGTGGAAGCAGGGATTTCTCGACGGAGAGCAGATGGCCGCGGCGTTCCAGTTGCTCAACGCGCGAGACCTGATCTGGTCACGCTCGATGAGCGAATATCTGTTGGGCCGCCGTTCGAAACCCAGTGATCTGATGGCATGGAATGCGGACACCACCCGCATGCCGTACCGGATGCATAGCGAGTACCTGCGGGGGCTGTTCCTGAACAATGACCTGGCGGCGGGGCGCTACTGCGTGGATGGCAAGCCGGTTGCGCTGTCGGACATCGAGACGCCGATGTTCGTGGTTGGCACCGAGCGCGACCATGTATCGCCCTGGCGTTCGGTGTACAAACTGCATCTGCTCACGCACAACCCGCTGACCTTCGTTCTGACTTCTGGGGGGCACAACGCCGGTATCGTGTCCGAACCCGGTCATCCAGGGCGGCACTATCGCTGCGCAAGCCGCGCAGCGGACGCCGCCTATCGCAGCCGGCATGTATTTCTGGAAAGTGCCGAAGTGATCGACGGATCGTGGTGGCCATGCCTGTCGCGCTGGCTGCACGGGCAGTCGAGCGGCGACATCGATGCGCGCACGATTGGCCACAGTCTTGCCGACGCACCAGGAACCTATGTTCTCGAACCGTGATCCACGTTATTCCGACGTTATTCCGGCTCGCAGCTGGAAGTGACCGCTAGCCGCTAGCCGATAGCCGGTAGCCGCATAGCGGCGCGGAGAAGGCCGCCGTCGGAGCGCCATCCTGTCGCTCCAGTACGCGGCGCTATCCGTGCGCCACTTCCGGCGCCGTGGCTGCTCGCGGCTCGCATAGCCGTCGCAGCAGCTTTCGCCAGTAACCCAGATGGCCAAAATTGGCGAGCGGCACTTCCGTATCGAAGCTCACCGTTTGCTGCATTTCTTCGGCGGAAAGCGGTTCCTCGTTTGCCAGTTGCCGGATCAGCACGAGCGGCCCCGCATCGGACGCCGCCTGAGACGCGGCGGCACGCGCCTGCACCCGCAGCTTGAGTTGATGCGCGCGCGCATGGAAATCGAGTAACAGCACCGGCACCGCCAGCGAGCGCGCGAGCGCGATGAAGCGGCTACGATGCAGGCTCTTTAAAAAGCTGGCGTCGACCAGTGCAGGATAGCCGGCCAGCAGCACCTGTTGCGCCAGTTGCTGCAGCACATCGTAATGCTGATCGATCGAGTGAGGCGAGTAGGCCGCCGCCGGCAGAGGCCGGGGATCGACGGGGACGAAGGGGCGGGCGCGTTTGCGCTCGACGTCGCTCGACAGCCGCACGGCGCCGATCAGACTCGCGAGCGCTTCGCTCGCCACCGATTTGCCCGATCCGCTGTAGCCGTGGCACAGCAGCAGGCAGGGCCGCTGCGGAGCGATCATGCGCTCCACCACCTTCAGGTATGGCGCGGCCTGCGCAAAGCGGTCATCGCAACGATGAGCGCGCGCTTTCAACAATGCCACGAGGGAGCGCACTAGCGCACGGTAGACCATGTAGTAGCGCAGCGCGGGCAGCGCGGAGAAATCGCCGGTACGTTGCAGCCAGCCGTTGAGCAGGCGCGCCGCGAGATCCGGCCGGCCGTGCGCGTGCAGATCCATCAGGGGGAAGCTCAGGTCGCTGGCGACATCGACCCAGCGCAACGCAGCGTCGAATTCGATGCAATCGAACATGAGCACGCGCTTACCGCGGCGCACGATGTTATCCAGGTGCAGGTCGCCATGGCATTCGCGTACAAGGCCGCCCGCGCGGCGCGCATCGAAATGGCCTGCGAGACGCTTGCCTTCGCCGTCACACCAGGCGGCGATTCGCTCGGGAAGCCGCGTACCGGCTTCGCGTTCGAGCGCCTGCAGCACAGCTTGCATCTGCTGCTGAACAAACGGTGCTGTGCCGAAGACGCTGCGCGGCGGTGTGCGTGGTGCGCGCCGATGAAATGAAGCGAGCTGCCCCGCGAGTGCATCGATCTCCGCAAAACCGAGTTCGCCGCGCGCGTGCAACGCTGACAAACTCTCCTGCCCATCGAAGCGTCGCATCCGGACGGCGTGCTCGGTCATACGGCCCGTCCCCCCGATCCGGTACACGCGGCCCCTGCGCGCAATCATCGCGACGCCGCAATAGAGTTCGCGCGCGAACCGCTGGTTTAGTCCGAACTCGGCAGCGCATGCGCGTTCGCGCGCGTCGGCGCGGGTGAAATCCACGAAACCGGGATTGACGCGCTTCTTGAGTTTGTACGCGTAGCGCCCCGCCAGGTAGACCACGGACAGGTGCGTTTCGATACGGCGGATCCGGCCCGCCGGGTGGCGGTACGTGCAGGGACGCTGCATGGCGCGATCGAGCGCACGCCAGCCGCGCTGCGCGAGCCGTTCGCTTTGCCGTGCGTGAGTGGGCAGATGCGGCGCGGGTGCCGGGTGGTCGGCCATGGTCGTCTCCATCGGGAAATCCAGGTCTCAGGATAGAGGCGCAGCGCCGGAGTCATTTGACCGAAATCATGCTTTCTGAAGCATCGGTGTGCGATGCGGGTCGCTTGATACATGTCAATCGGTGCGGCGCCGATGAGCCTAAAGTCAGTGATACAGCGTGTTTGATGCGATCAGCGAACGGCGTGCATCGAAGCACACTGGGATGCGCCGGTCACGGCCTGCAGCTTATGCGTCAAGCAGGGCGGGACAAGGCATGCAACGAGAGTTCGTATCCGTAATGTCATTGACTATTTCAGGAGCAGGACAATGAGCAACTTGACCCGATTTGATCCGTTTGCACTTGAGCCCATGTCGGAACTCTTCCAGGGATTGTTCCGGCCGCTACGCGGCGCGGGCGGCGAAGCGCCGCTCTCCGACATCAAGGTCGACGTGACCGAAAACGATAGCGCCTACACCGTGAAGGCTGAACTGCCAGGTGTCGAGAAGAAGGATATCGACGTGAAGATCGACGGCAACCTCGTTTCGATCAGCGCGAAAGTCGAACGGAATCAGGAAACCAGGGAAGGCGAGCGCGTGCTTCGCCGGGAGCGGTATACCGGCGCGGTCAGCCGTGCATTCTCACTGGCGAGCGAAGTCGATGAAAGCGCTGCGGCGGCCGAGTACAAGGACGGTGTGCTCTCGCTGACGCTGCCGAAGAAGGCGACATCCGAGCGCAAGCGCCTGCAGATCAACTGATCCCGCGTCGCCTGGCGCAAAGCAGGCTTCGTGCGTCATGCGACGCCGCATCACGGTATGCAACCGAGGAGCACGCAATGAAGTCGGACATGGAATTGAAACGGCAGGTCGAAGAAGAGCTTGAGTGGGATCCGTCGGTCGACGCCACGGACATCGGTGTCGAGGTGCATGATCGCGTCGTGACGCTATCGGGCCATCTGGTGAGCTACGCCGAGAAGCTCGCAGCGGAAAAAGCTGCGCAGCGGGTGGCGGGGGTGAAGGCCGTCGTCGTGGAAATGGACGTTCGGCTGCTGCATACGGACGTGAGAACCGACGAGGAGATCGCCAACGCGGTTCGCGCCATTATTCGCTGGACGGTCGGGTTGAGCGAAGAGGCGGTCAAGGTGCAGGTCGAGAAAGGCTGGGTGACGTTGCGCGGCGAGGTTGACTGGGCTTATCAAAGCCATATCGCTAACCGCACAATCTCCAGCATGCGCGGCGTGCTAGGGGTCTCCAACCTCATCGAGGTAGGCGGCGATGCGGCGGCGCTGGATATCGGCGAGCAGATCGGCAAGGCGCTGCAACGACACGCCGAACGCGAAGCGAAGCGCATCGGCGTCAAGGTGCACGAGGGAACGGTCACGCTGACGGGCACCGTCGATTCGCTGGCGGAGCGCTCGGCCGTGCGCGGCGTGGCATGGTCGGCGCCGGGTGTACGCGCGGTTGTCGACAATCTGTCGGTGGGATAGGCACGCTTGCTTGCGGCGGCAGGCGCCGCCGCGCGTGGCGCATCGACGACGCATCTTAAGAAGCAAGGAGCGACTCATGACGATTTCGGGCAACGTGGGCGACGCCGACTGGTCGGTCGCCGCAACGACACATCGCACAGAGGGCGGTTTCGACTGCCATATCCAGCTGAGCCATCGCCAGCGCGAGGGAATGTTCAGGCACGCGTTCATGCACAGCAGTATCTTTCCCACTGAACGCGAAGCCGTACTGGCTGGCTTGCGCGAAGGGATGGACTGGATCCAGCTCAAGATGTCGAACACATTGTCGGTTCAGCCGCCGGAATGTCCTGCCGAGCCTAAGTGATGCGTGTGAGCGGTGGCTGGTTCCGCCCTGATCCATCCCTCGCTTTGCCTTCGTGCGCCCATCTTGACTTGCCGTGGTTCACCTCCGAACGATCCATCCGTACTGCGGGTGAAGAGAGAACGCGAGCCGGGCAGGCGCTCGCGTCCCCTTTAGCTTGTCGAACCTGCCGTTGCGGCACGCGGTCACGGTGGATAAACCGGCGTGTTCACGCGTCGGCCCTCGAGATGATCCATGTCAAACGAGTGCTTCGCGCGCGGGCTTAATCTAAAACTACACGAGGACCCGCCGACGCCCGGATACCGATGGCCGCAGCGGCGAATCCTCCGAATCGAAGGACCCTAACTGTTCAGGAGGCTTACCATGCGCGCATCCGATGTCATGACCAGCAACGTGATATCAGTTACACCCGACATGACCGTTCGTGAGGTCGCCAGAATCTTTGTCGACAACGGCATCAGCGGCGCGCCGGTTCTCGATGCCGACGGGCGAGTCGTCGGGATGATCAGCGAGGGCGATCTGCTTCGCCGCAGCGAAATCGGCACCGACGAGCGCACGCGAGCCTCGTGGCTCGATCTGTGGAGCGCGAGCCATGAAGCACGCGACTACATCAAGACCCATGCGGTGAAGGTACGTGATGTCATGAGCACCGACGTGGTGACCGTCGAGCCCGACACGCCGCTCGGCAAGGTGGCCGGCATGCTCGAAACACGGCGCATCAAACGCGTACCCGTGACCCAAGCGGGGCGGCTCGTGGGCATCGTGAGCCGCGCTAATCTCGTGCAGGCGCTCGCGAGCGTGCCGGACGAGCCGGCGACGGACGTTTCGCTCCCGGACGCCGAGATTCGCGCGATGCTGATGGGTGAACTGGCAGGGCATAAGTGGAGCTTCGCGGGACGCAATATTGTCGTCACCGACGGCGTCGTGCACCTGTGGGGCGTTTTCCAGTCAATGGAGGCCGTCGATGCGGTTCGTGTGGCAGCGGAGAACATCCCCGGCGTGAAGCGCGTGGAGGATCATACGGAGCCCTATCAAATGATGCCCGGCATTTAGCGGGTGGCGAACAGAGCGCTTCGGCAATCGACACATGGGAGGCATGATGGCTCAGAACTTTTCCGGGCAATGGCCTGGTACGGTAGGGGATGGCTTTAACACCCTGTTCGGCGTGACCACGCGGTACTTCGACGCTTTTGAACGGCTGAGCGCGTTGAATTTGCAGGCAATCCGGTTCGGACTCGCTGAAAACCAGGAGACCCTTGCCCGCCTGTGTGCTGCAAAAAGTCTGCCGGAAATGCTCTCTCTGCCGACCTTGCTCGCCCCGGCGGAATTCGCCCAGACGCTGTCGTACAACCGCCAGTTCTTCGAGATCGTGTCTGATCTTCAGCGGGGTTGCGCGCTTCAGGCGCCGCTCGACGCGGCCGGGGAGCCGCGTCAAGCGGACAACCTGCCTGGCGGCCTGGCCGCCCGGTCGCGCGTGGCCTGCGACGTTCCGGCAACGCCGCAGACCTCTGCGACGAGCGCAGGCGCGCACGCGTCACCCGCGACAACGACAACCGAACGCGAGATCGGGCAGCCGGAGAAGCAGGCGATCCTGCCAATGCGTACAGAGTAGCGGTCTCGCGCTGCCAGTCCGATTGGCGTTCGTTGCCGAGGAAGGTGTCGAAAATGAATCGGCCAGGCGCCTTCTGACGACCTTCGCGGTTGTTTTTCGATAAGTGCTGAGGTTACCCAACGAGGCCGGCCCGTCGATCTGCATCGTTCGGTTTTGAGGTCGGCTTCGCGTTCGGAGCGATTGGCCACCAATGGGGCGGCCGGCCTGTTCCAACTCGGCATGGCTCATGCCCGATCTCTCAAACAGTTGATCAAAATCACTTCGCCGACGCGTTCCGACGATATCTTTTCGACTGGTCATGAGCGGCCGTGGGAGGCCTGAGTATGTCGACTCGCCCAGCAGCAGCTTTTCCGGTCAGCCCATCGAGCGCGCGCGACGGACACGTTGTCGCCGTGCGGGGTGCGATCGTCGATGTCAGGTTCGGCGGGGACTCGCTCCCCTCGATTGGCGACGCACTCCTCGTCGTGCCCGACGATCTCGCGCCGGTGCTTGCCGAAGTGCAGGCGCACCTGAGCGAAACCGCGGTGCGCGCGCTGGCATTGCAGGGCACCGCTGGCTTGCGGCGCGGCACCCGCGTGCAGGCGCGTGGCGGCCCCATCGACGCGCCGGTCGGCGACGCCGTGCTCGGCAGGTTGATCGACGTGACGGGCGCGACTTGTGACGATGGACCGGCACTGCCGTCCGAGATCGAGCGTCGGCCGATTCACCGCGCAGCGCCGCCACTCGCCACGCAGAAAGGTACGACGGCGCTGTTCTCCACGGGCATCAAGGTGATCGATCTGCTTGCGCCGCTCGCCCAGGGGGGCAAGGCCGCCATGTTCGGCGGCGCCGGCGTCGGCAAGACCGTGCTGGTCATGGAACTGATACACGCAATGGTCGAGCGTTATGAAGGAATCTCGGTGTTCGCCGGTGTCGGCGAACGCTCGCGCGAAGGGCACGAGATGCTGCTCGACATGCGGACCTCAGGTGTGCTCGCACGCACGGTGCTGGTCTACGGACAGATGAACGAACCGCCCGGCGCACGCTGGCGCGTGCCTTTCACCGCGTTGACGATCGCCGAATATTTCCGCGACGAACGCCGGCAAAACGTCCTGTTGCTGATGGATAACGTGTTTCGCTACGTCCAGGCGGGCGCCGAAGTGTCGGGGCTGCTGGGACGCATGCCGTCGAAAGTCGGTTACCAGCCCACGCTGGCAAGCGAGGTCGCGGGTTTGCAGGAACGCATCGTCTCCGTGGGTGGTGTGGCGGTCACGGCGATCGAGGCGGTGTACGTGCCGGCTGACGATTTCACCGATCCCGCCGTGACCGCGATCGCAGCGCATCTGGACAGCATGGTCGTGCTGTCCCGCGCGATGGCGGCCGAAGGCATGTATCCCGCGGTCGACCCGATCGCGTCGTCGTCGATCCTGCTCGACCCGCTGGTGGTGGGCGAAGAACACGCCGCGGTGGCAACGGAAGTGCGCCGGATCATCGAGCACTACCGCGAGTTGCAGGATGTGATCTCGTTGCTGGGCATCGAAGAACTCGGCGCGGCCGACCGCGCACTGGTAGGACGCGCGCGGCGGCTGCAGCGCTTTCTCACCCAGCCCTTCGCGGTCACCGAGGCTTTCACGGGCGAGGCGGGCCGCTCGGTCGCGCTCGCCGACACGATTGCCGGCTGTCGGGCGATTCTCGCGGGCGAGTGCGATACGTGGCAGGAGAGCTCGCTGTACATGATCGGTGCGCTCGATGAGGGCCGGCGCAAAGAAGAGGCCGCCGAGCACCGCGCCGCCACCACGACCGGGGAGCAGGTGGCATGAGCAAGGGCGCTTTGAGGCTGACCATCGCGACGCCGTCGCAGGTGTGGTTCGACGGCGTGGAAATCGTTTCCTTGCGCGCGGAAGACCCCACCGGTTCGTTCGGCGTCCGAAGCGGCCATGCCGACTTCGTCACGCTACTGACGTCGTCCATCGTCCGCTGGACGGGAGCGGACAACGTGCCACGCTACTGCGCGGTGAGTGGCGGCGTGCTGCTGGTTCTGGGCGGCGCGACGGTGTCCATCGCTTGCCGCGAAGCGATTCCGGGCGAATCGCTGGAAGGGCTCGAGGCAATCGTTCGACACCGCCATGCCGACGAAAGCGATGCAGCGCGGCGCGCCCGTATCGATCAGATGCGGCTCCATGCGCGCGCGGTGCGCCAGATGTTGCGCTACTTGCGGCCGCGCGCCGGCACCGATGGCGCGAATCCCACCGCTGCGGGAGCGTCGCTGCAATGAACAGCCCCCGACACGACGAGCGTCATCCCCATGACGACGGGCTGGCCGACGCGGCCCAGCAGGCTGCGCGGCGGGCGGCGCGCGGGCGCGAGGAGCCGGAGCCGTCGCTCGGCAGCCGGCTCGGTCAGATCGGCATTCTTGGATGGGCCATCGTCGTGCCGACCCTGCTGGGACTGGCACTGGGCCACTGGCTCGACCGCATGTTCGGTACGCGGATATTTTTTTCGGCGCCGCTTCTGATGGTGGGTGCGGCGTTCGGTTTCTGGTCCGCCTGGAAGTGGATGCATCGGCAACAGGGAGCACACCATGATTAGTGCGTTGACAGGGCCGCCGCCGTCGCTAGCCGCCCAGTTCGCGATTGGACTCGCGGCTGGCATTGTCGTCGGCGCGTGGCATTTCGTTTCGTTGAACTGGAACTGGCCGTTGTTCGCCAACGGCAAGACGGCGGCGGCGCTGGCGTTGCAGTGCGCGCGGATCGCGCTGACCTGCTCATTGCTTCTGATCCTCGCGCGCGTCGGCGCGCTGGCGCTGCTCGTCGGCATGGCGGGCGTGCTGCTGGCGCGCCGGCTCGCCATGCTGCGTTACGGAGGCCTGCCATGACCGAGTCACCGCTGACGACTACGCCGGTTCTGCAACTGGGCCCGCTTCCGATCACCGGGCCCGTGCTGGTCACCTGGGCGATCATGGCTGTCGTCGCTGTCGCGGCGATCCTGCTGCGCCGAAGTCTCACGCTCGCGCCTGGTAAATGGCAAACCGCGCTCGAGCTGCTCGTCGACACGACCGACCAGCAGATTCGCGACACAATGCAAGCGGAGGCCGCGCCCTATCGCGCGCTGATCGGCTCGCTGTTTGTCTTCGTATTGATTGCAAACTGGTGCGCCCTGATACCAGGCGTTACGCCACCCACCGCTCACCTCGAAACCGACGCCGCGCTCGCGTTGATCGTGCTGGGCGCTACTGTCTTCTACGGCATTCGCAGCCGGGGTGCCACGGGCTATCTCGCGTCGTTCGCCCAGCCGAGCTGGGTGATGATTCCGCTGAATGTCGTCGAGCAGATCACACGGACGTTCTCACTGGTCGTGCGTCTGTTCGGCAACGTCATGAGCGGGGTATTCGTGATCGGCATCCTGCTGTCGCTCGCGGGCCTGCTCGTGCCGATTCCGCTGATGGCGCTCGATCTGCTGACGGGCGCCGTGCAGGCCTACATCTTCGCTGTTCTCGCGATGGTCTTCATCGGCGCCGCGATCGGCGATCCCCACCATGCCGGCGTCAAAAAGGGCCAAGCCTCATGAATAATCTCGTCGAAATCGTCAGTATCGCTGCGGCCGCGCTTGCGGTCTCGTTTGGCGCGATCGGGCCCGCACTCGCCGAAGGCCGCGCGGTCGCCGCGGCGATGGATGCGATCGCGCGTCAGCCGGATTCGGCAGGCACTGTCTCGCGCACGCTCTTCGTCGGACTGGCCATGATCGAGACGATGGCGATCTATTGCCTCGTGATCGCCTTGCTGTTGCTGTTTGCCAATCCGTTTGCGAAATAGGCGGACGCCATGCGGATCGACTGGTGGACGCTCGCGCTGCAGACAATCAATGCGTTGGTGTTGATCTGGCTGCTCGCGCACTTTCTGTTCCGTCCGGTGGCGGGCATCATCGCGGATCGGCAGAAAGTGGCTCGGGCCCTGATCGCCGATGCCGAGGCGGCAAAGCTCGCGGCCGTGCAAGAGCGCGACGCGGCAGCCCGCGAAACCCAGCAGCTTCTTGCTGAGCGCGGCGAAGCGTTGAAGGCGGTCGCCGTCGAGGCGGCAGCACAAAGGCAGGCGCTTTTGCGCGTTGCGCAAGGCGACGCGGACGCGGTGCGCGCGGCGTCCGCCAGCCAGGCCGCAAGTGCGCGCATCGACCAGGACAAACTCGCGGCCGAACGGGCTTGCCTGCTTGCCGTCGATATCGCCGCGAGGCTGCTCGACCGGCTGCCTGGAAACGCACGCGTGAACGGCTTCATCGACGGGATCGCCGCGGGCGTCGCACAACTCCCGGAGCCTGCTCGGGCGGCGCTGGGCGCTGACGGCGCGGCGCCGGTCCTGGCCGCGCCGCGAGCGTTGAGCCCACAGGAACAGGAACGCTGCCGCACGATGCTGACGACGTGCCTGAAGCGGGATGTGTCCGTCAACTTCGAAGTGGATCCGCAACTGATTGCCGGCCTCGAACTGCGATCGCCGCACGCGCTGGTGCGCAACAGCTTCGGTGCGGAACTCGCCCGGATCAAGGAGGCGCTGCTCCATGACGGCCATGCTTCCGGCTGACTCAGCTGACGACGTCTGGCTCGCCGCGCGGCGCGAGACGCTGTCCCGCACGGCGGGCGCACCTTATGCCGACACGCGGGGCCGGGTGGAACGCGTCGGAGACGGTATCGCGTTCGTCTCGGGACTGGCCGACGCGGCGCTCAACGAGCTGCTGCGCTTCGAAAGCGGCGCGAGCGGCTTCGTGCACACCCTGGAAGCCGACCTCATGAGCGTGGTGCTGCTGGACGACGACGCCACGGTCGAAGCCGGCGCATCGGTCACGCGCACCGGCGCGGTGATCGAGGTGCCGGTCGGCGAGGGCCTGCTCGGCCGCGTGATCGATCCGCTCGGCCGGCCGCTCGATCGCGACGAACCGGTCTCCGAGGCGACGCGCATGCCGGTGGAAAGAGCGGCGCCGCCCATCGTCGCACGCGATCTGGTCAGCGAGCCTGTCGAAACCGGCGTGCTGATCGTCGACGCACTTTTTGCCATCGGTCGCGGACAACGGGAACTGATCATCGGCGATCGGGCAACGGGCAAGACCGCATTGGCTCTCGATGCCATCGTCAACCAGAAGCACACTGACATGATCTGTGTCTATGTCGCAATCGGGCAGCGCTCGACTGCCGTGCAACGGGCGATCGACGCCGTGCGCCGCTATGGCGCCCCCGAGCGGTGCGTGTTCGTGGTGGCGGCTGCAGCTTCGGCGGCCGGACTCCAATGGATCGCGCCGTTCGCAGGGGTCACGATCGCCGAATACTTTCGCGACCGGGGGCAGCACGCGCTGGTCGTCATCGACGACCTCACCAAACACGCCGCGACCCACCGCGAGTTGGCGCTGCTGACGCGGGAGCCGCCCGGTCGCGAAGCGTATCCCGGCGACATCTTCTATGTTCACGCGCGTTTGCTGGAGCGCGCGGCGAAACTGTCGGCGAAGCTGGGAGGCGGTTCGTTGACTGCACTGCCGATTGCCGAAACCGACATGGGCAATCTGTCGGCGTATATCCCGACCAATCTGATTTCGATCACGGACGGCCAGATCGTGCTGGACGCCGCGCTATTCGCGGCCAATCAGCGCCCAGCCGTGGATGTCGGACTGAGTGTAAGCCGCGTCGGGGGCAAGGCGCAGCATCCGGCCCTGCGCAGCGTGTCAGGCCGTTTGCGGCTCGACTACGCACAATTTCTCGAACTGGAAATGTTCAGCCGCTTCGGCGGCCTCACGGATGTGCACGTCGCCGGCAAGATCGCCCGCGGAGAGCGTATCCGGGCATTGATCGCGCAACCGCGGTTCAGCGCACTGCGCACTGTCAACGAAATCGCACTGCTTGCGGCACTGGAGGAGGGCGTGTTCGACGCCGTGCCACCGGCTATCGCGGCCCAGGCTCGCACCCAGCTCGCCGGCCAACAGGCGGACGGGCGCAGCGAAGCCGTCGGTGCGAACGCGGCGTTCGACTCCGATGCCCAGATGGCGCTCGTCACCGAGGTACGCGCGACGGTGCAGCAGCTGTCCCTGGAAGCGACGGATGACCCCGCCCGCAAGGGGAACGAACCATGAGCGGCAAACTCGCCGAGATCGAAATGCGCAGCGCCACCGCGCGCCAGCTGGACGCCGTGATCGGTGCGATGCGCGGCATTGCGGCAGCCCGCTCACGCGAAGCGCAACGGCGGCTGCCCGGCATCCGTTCATCGGCCGCGACGGTGGGGGCCGCGATCGGCGCTGTCCTCTCGCATGGCCGAGGCGAGGATGCGTCCACGACCGCGCCGGATCACGGTGCCCGGATCGTGATCGCGCTGTGCTCGGAGCAGGGCTTTGTCGGCTCGTTCAACGAGCGCATTCTCGACTATGCGCGAAGCTGTCTCGAGCGCACGCCGTGCGAACTTCTGCTCGTCGGCACGCGCGGCGAGATGGTGGCCAACGAACGTCGTCTCCCGTTCGTCTGGCGTTCACCTTCGGCTTCCCATGCCGATGACGTCTCGCCGCTGGCGAGCCGCATCACGGATGCGCTGTACGCTCGGCTGGCAAATCGTGCGGCACACCACGTTTCAGTCGTGCATGCGGTCCCCTGCGTTGCATCCTCGAATGAGCTGGTCGAGCACAGCCTGATTCCATTTGATTTCTCGCGTTTTCAGGCGGTCGATCACGCGCAGCCGCCCTTGCTCAACTTGCCCGCCGACAATCTGCTTACGGGGCTGGTGGAAGCTTATGTGTTCGTCGAAATTTGCGAGGCGCTCATGCTCTCGTTCGCAGCGGAAAATGAAGCAAGGGTACGCGCGATGCTGGCCGCGCGAGCGAATGTGAGGGACACGCTCGACGAACTGACGCAAAGCTATCGCCGCGTCCGTCAGGACGAAATCACCGCCGATATCGCGGAACTGGCGACAGCGGGTATGCAGGCGATCTAGTGTGAGGGCGGCGGGCATGGGAACCGGGACGCGTCGGGAGTGGACAATCAGCAAAGCTGTCGCGTCGGCCGTCTTGTTGCTCATCGCCGTCGTTTTCCTCGGCGGCTGCCTGCCTCGCTGCGCACCGCTGGACGACGCCGAGGCGAGCGCCGCGCTGCGGGACGTTCTTCAGCAATATCAGAAGCGCGGCGAGCTCGCGAAAGATCTGATCGTGCTGGTGCACCCGCCCGGGCATTCAAGCGATACGCCCAACGCGGAAGTAGCGGCTGCGCAAGCGAGTCTCGACCGTATGGTGGCTACTCGGCAAGCGCGCCCCGACCAGATCGAGTTCGAGCGGTTCAAGGTTGCGCAACGGCAACTGGGCGATGCGATATCACGTCTTCTGATCGAATCGGGCAATGACCGGCGTCTTCGTCAGGATTCACGCTTCCGATCGCTGCGCAGGCAGCTTGCCGCGGCGGACAGGCGAATCGCCACGGCGCAAAAGGCATACGACGAGGCCGCCGACCGCTATAACGCGAGCCTCGCTGTGTTCCCGCACGACGTCGAAGCGCACCTTCTGGCGTTGCATGCGCTGCCTAAGTTCGATGTGCTCGACAGAACCGCGAAGCGGCCGCCGCGCACCGATTTCGGTACGCTGCGCGGCTCGATGCAAGTTTGAGAAAGGATCAGTTCATTGTGGGCGGAGGCGAGCATCGGTCGTTGAACTCGACTAGCCATTAGTCCGGCGTAAGCCCCGAGTTTCGCCGGCTCGCAACGCGATTGCTTGATTCAGGTCACGCGCCCGGAATCATTTGCGCCGATGATCCAGTTACCTGTCGCGACAGCAGTATCAAGAAGTCGAGTGGGTTTGCCGCGACCGAAATGAGGAGCGGTTCATGTATCAGAAAATCGTCGTGGCTCTGGATGGCAGCGATTCGTCCAGATGGGCGCTTTATGAAGCGCTCGAGTTCGCTCAGCTCACACAGGCGCGGCTTCATGCGGTTTATATCGTTCATCCGTGGTGCCTGTCCCGATACGCGGGTTATTTCGACGCGGAGCAGCTTCGTAAAGTGCTCCGTGAAGACGGCCGCATTGCTCTGGATGAAGCGCGCCGGGCCATGGCCGGGCGTGGCGTACGCGGCGACACCGAAATCGAAGAGACGGAGAATGCCGCGGATGACGTCCCTCACTGTCTGGGCCGTTGCGTTCAACGTGAGGGAGCCGGACTGGTGGTGATGGGCACGCAGGGCCGGGACGGCGTGGGGCGGCTATTACTGGGCAGCGTCGCGGAAACGTTCTTGCGGCGTGCGGACGTTCCGGTGCTTCTGGTCAGGTGCCCGCAGGATCAGGACGGGATTCCGTCGGGGCTGTAAGCCACCGTCATCTTGACGTACGTCAAGTCATCAAGCGTCGCCGCGAAGAGAATGAACTATCGATGTCCACGGCGCCGTCTGAAGCGCCCCTGGAGACTGGATCATGAACACGACGAGCACTGCCGCTATCGCCCCCCGCGCAATCAAACGGATACTCATCGCAGTCGACTCTTCACCGGAGTCGGCACGCGCCGCGGCCTACGTGCGTCACCTGACGCTGCCGGGGGCCAGGATCCGTGTGATGAGCGTCGCCGAAAATCCCCGTGCCATCTTGCCACTTGGATCGATGACCAATGCCGAACTGCAGCTTGCGCGTGCCGAGTTGGCTAACGATGCAGCCGAGGCCGTCGCGCGGGCCAGGAAGATATTCACGGATGCTGGAACCGACGTGGAGTCGGGCGTCGTGGAAATCTCGAAGCAGGGCGGCTACACCGCCAATGCATTGATCGATGCCGCGGCTGACTGGAAGGCGGATCTGCTCGTCGTGGGTGCGCGTCAGCATCATGGCTTGCTGCGCTGGGTCGAAGGCACCGTATCGGAATTCGTCACCGCTCAGACGCCGTGTTCGATTCTCATCGTGCCGGCGAGCTACGACGCGCCGATCGAGGCATCGCCGGGGCGAATACTGTTCGCGCTCGACGGCAGTAAGGCCTCGCTCGACGCATTGCATTTCGGACTGCAGATAGCGACGCCCGAGTCCCGCCTTCGTGCGCTTTATGTGGTCGACCAGGCCGTCCGGCTGACCGATATCGTGCCGATCCACGTTCTCGAGGACGCGTTCATCGAGGAAGGCAAGGTGATTCTCGAGGCGGCTGCGAGAGTCTTCGAAGACTTGCCCAATGCCGCCGAGACCGCGCTCGTCAAGACGGAGCCTGTGAGCGACGACGTGGCGCATGCGATCGTCCGCGACGCCGGACAATGGCGCGCCGACCTGATAGTCGTCGGCACTCACGGACGACGCGGCATCGCGCGCTGGTTCCTCGGCAGCGTCGCCAGCCGCACCGCGCGCCTCGCTCGCACGCCGTTGCTGCTGGCGCGGCCAGCACCCGAGGCTTGAAACGGGCGACAGACATTCAGGTCGATACGCCGAACGAATCCAGTTGCGGGCTGCCCGCGACCGGATCGTCTCAGCCGCTCACGAACCGGGAAGGCCTTTCCGACATGCAAATCGTCAATTCGCGCCTGCTTCGAATCGGTCTCGCATTCGCGCTCGTTGCCGTGAACGCCGTGGCATCCGCGCAATCGTTGCCTGAGGCTGTGAGCCGCGATGGCGTGCTCTACATGACCGGCGGAATCGGCGCCGATGAGGCTAAAACATTTCTCGCGCTCGCGCCTCGTTACAGTCTGCGCATGATGTTTTCCGCTGCCTCCGGCAACTACCTCTCCGATGTCGACGTGACGATCGCCAATGCGGCGGGGCACGCCATTCTCGACACGCGCACGGAAGGGCCGTTCCTGTTCGTGATGCTGCCGGCCGGGCGCTATCGTATCGCCGCGCATGCCGGACGCGCGGAAATGACGAGGACGGTGGACGTTCCGCGCCGTGGCGGCGTGGACCTGCACATCGTCTTGCAGGCGCGCACCGGCGATGCGCAACCGGACTGCGCGACGTGTCGCGCGGCGAAGCGCGCTCAGGGCCAACCCTGATCATGCGGACGCCGGGTCCCGCGTGCGCGGAGCCTGCCGCCTCGGCGCAGGGGCTGACCCACGCTGAGGTGAAGGCGTTGCAGGCGTTGCACGGCCGCAATGTGACCGCGCGCGACAATCCGCACCTCTGGTGGAGCACTGTTCGCGACGCACTCACGGAGCCCATGTTCCTGCTGCTGCTCAGTGCGAGCGGCCTGTATGGTCTCGTCGGCGAGATGGCGGAGGCATTGACGCTGCTCGCTTTCGTCGCTGCCGTGCTGTCGTTCACGATCGTCCAGAGTCATCGCACGGCGAGCGTGCTCGAAGCGCTGCGCGATCTGTCCGCGCCGCAAGCGCAGGTATTGCGCGACGGCAAACGTGAATACGTCCCGGCGACGGAGTTGGTGCCGGGCGACGTCGTCTTTATCGAGGAGGGCGCAAAGGTGCCGGCCGACGGCGCGGTGACGGAAGCCCACGAACTGAGTGTCGACGAATCATTGCTCACTGGCGAGTCGGTCGCCGTCGTGAAGTTCGCCAGCGCGTCAGGCGAAACGCCGCTGGACGTGTCGCAGCGTTGCCTGTATGCGGGTTCGATGGTGGTGCGCGGTCAGGGCCGCATGCGTGTCACCGCGACGGGCGGACAGACCGACCTTGGCCGGCTCGGCACCAGCCTTGCCGCGGTGAGCGAGCCGCCTTCACCGTTGCAAGTGGAGATCCGGCGCTTTGTCAGGCGTTTCGCGACGCTCGCGGTGACCATCTGCGTGCTGCTCGTCTTTGCCTATCGTTGGCGTACAGGTGCATGGATACCCGGCCTGCTGGCCGGCATCACGCTCGCGATGGGCATTCTGCCCGAAGAACTGCCGATGATCTTCACCGTCTTCATGGCGCTCGGCGCGCGCCGGATCGCCAAAGAGGGCGTGCTGACCCGGCGCCTGAGCGCGATCCAGACACTCGGGCAAACCTCGGTGCTGTGCGTCGACAAGACGGGCACGCTGACCCAGAACCGTATGTCGGTGCGCGCGCTCTACGCGAACGGCGAAGAGCAATGGCTGAAGGACGGCGCGCTCGATATCGGCGCGGCGTTTCATGAGCTGCTGGAATACCTTGTGCTCGCGAGCGAAATCGAACCGCTCGACCCCATGGAGCGTGCATTTCATGAGACCGGTCGTTCCAGCCTCGCCGGCACGGAGCGCCTGCACGAACGATGGTCGCTCGTGCAGGAATACGCATTGACGCCTGAACTGCCAGCCATGTCGCATGTATGGGAGACGCCCGAACTCGATCATCGGGCAGTGGCATGCAAGGGCGCGCCCGAGGCAATCTGCTCGTTATGCCACCTCGAGCCGGACGAGGCGCACGCGCTGATGGAGCGCGCCACGCGCATGGCGGAAAGCGGACTGCGTGTGCTCGGCGTGGCGCGGGCTCGGCATCATGGCGACGCATGGCCGGAACAACAGCACGACTTCGCGTTTTCGCTGGTGGGGCTGGTCGGACTGCTCGACCCCGTGCGGCCCGAGGTGGCGGGCGCGGTGACGGCGCTGAAAGCCGCGGGTGTGCGGGTCGTGATGATTACCGGCGACTATCCGTCGACGGCGCGGGCCGTCGCGACCGATGTCGGGATAGACAGTGCCCGCGTCGTGACGGGCGTCGAGCTCGCTGCCATGGACGCCGCCGCGCTGCAACGGGCGATCGACGGCGCGAGCGTGTTCGCCCGCGTCAGGCCGGAGCAGAAGCTGAAGCTCGTCGACGCGTTCAGGCACGCGGGCGAGGTCGTCGCGATGACCGGCGACGGCGTCAACGATGCGCCCGCGTTGAAGGCCGCCCATATCGGCATCGCAATGGGCATGCGGGGTGCCGAGGTCGCTCGCGAGGTCGCGTCCCTCGTGCTGCTGCGCGACGAGCTGACGCCGATCGTGTCGGCGCTGCGGCTCGGCCGGCGCATCTACGACAATCTGAAGCTGGCCGTGGCGTACACCATTGCCGTCCACATTCCGATGATCGCCGCCGCGACCGTTCCTGTTCTGGCCGGCTGGCCGCTCATGCTCGCGCCGGTGCATATCGTGTTCCTCGAAATGATCATCACGCCCGTGTGCTCGATCGTCTTCGAGAACGAACAGGAGAGCCGCTCGATCATGCGCCGGCCGCCGCGGCGAATCGGCGAACGGCTCATGTCGAATCGCACGCTGGCCCTGAGCATCGCGCTGGGATGCGCGGTCGCGCTGATCGTCGTCGGCATGTATGCGTCGCTGGTGAGACACGGGTTCGATCCGGTCGCCGCACGCACCGCTGCCTTCGTGTTGCTAGTGGCGGGCAATATCGGCCTGATGTTTGCCGTGCGCGCGTTGCCGCATGGGCGGGCGGGACGCCGCCCGCACGCGACGAATCCATACGGCTGGGCCGTGGTGCTGGCGGCCACGCTCAGTGTGGGCGCATTGATGGCGTGGCCGGCACTGGCGCGGCTGTTCGGCCTGCGCCCGCTCCTTGCTGTGTGGGCCTGACAGCGTCCATGCTGGCGGGCGCGAAGCCGTCGCCGCGCTTGACCTCGATCAATCGACCTGCGCGGCGGACCACTAGGCTGAGTGTGTGACGCCGTCTGGCCGGACGCGACTTGCCCTGCCGATGATCGTCGCACGGGATCAGTCAGCCGTAGCGGTACGAATCGCGCCGCACGGTAATTTTCGGAGGAAACGACGATGAAGCCGGATAGTCAACTGAAGCAGGAAGTCGAAGACGAACTGATGAGCAGTCCGGCCGTCGACGCAAACGGGATAGGCGTTGCCGTAGTCGACGGCATCGTGACGCTCAGCGGACACGTTCCAGACTATGCGACGAAAGTGGCGGCTGAAAAGTGCGCGCTCAGAATCGGCGGCGTCGTCGCGGTGGTCATCGGCATCGACGTGAAACTGCGCGAGTCGGAGCAGCGCACCGACGAGGACGTCGCCTTGAGCGCGCGCGCCGTGCTCGACTGGATCGCGGGCCTCGAAGATCAGGCGATCAAGATCAAGGTCGAGAAGGGCTGGGTGACGTTGAGCGGCGAAGTCGAGGACGGCTATCGCAGCCGCATTGCGGAGAAGAATATCGTTCATATGCGTGGCGTGACGGGCGTCACGAACGACATCAGGATCCGAGGCTCGGCATCCCCGCTCGATATCGAACACAACATCCGCAAAGCGATTCAGCGCCATGCCGAGCGGGAGTTGAAGCACGTGGGCGTCGAAGTCGATGACGGCATGGTGACTTTGTCGGGCCGTCTCAGTTCGGCCATCGAGCGCTCCGTCGTGACGGGGGCGGCACGTTCGACGCGCGGCGTGAAGGCTGTCGTCGATCGACTTGTAATCGGCTGACGCGACAGGCGCCGAGGCGGGCAGTTCGAGGGGCCAGCCAGGTCCAGCCGGTTTCAGCATCACTCGAGCGCGAGTCCCCGCCCGGACGGCGACTCGCCGTGTTCTTCATGCCACCGGACGATGGTGGACCAGACGTCCGCCGCGGTTTCGCGGAAACAGAACAACGCGGCGTCCTGCGGCGCGATCATGCCTTCGCTGATCAGAAAATCGAAATCGATGGCGCGGCGCCAGAACGACTCGCCGACCAGCACGACGGGCAAGCGCCGGATCTTGTTCGTTTGCAGCAAGGTCAAGACCTCGAACAATTCGTCGCAGGTTCCGAAGCCGCCAGGGAAGAACACGGCGGCTTGCGCGCGTTCCAGCAGATGGAGCTTGCGAACGGCGAAATAGTGGAGCCTGAAACAGAGCGCCGGCGTGAGATACGGATTGGGTTTCTGTTCATGGGGCAACGAGATATTCAGGCCGATGCTCGGCGCATGGCGATCGTGCGCGCCGCGATTCGCCGCTTCCATGATGCCGGGGCCGCCCCCCGTTACAACCGCCAGCGTCGAGAGGGCTCCCGTGCACCGTGCGCTGCCGACAATACGGCCTAATTCGCGGGCGACGCCGTAGTAGCGGCTGTGCTTGAGCAATTTCCTCGCGACTCGCAAGGCGCTTTGGCGCTGCGCATCGTCGGGCCGAGTCTCCAGCGCTTGACGGGCATCCTCAACCCGCCGACGCGCAGCGGCCGGCGCAATGATTCGTGTGCTGCCATAGACCACGATCGTGTGCCGGATCGCGTGTCGCTGCAGCGTTTCTTCGGTCTTCCAGTAATCGAGTTGCAGCCGGATGCCACACATTTCGGGGCGTCGCAGAAAGGCGACGTCTTCGTCCGCCTGCAGATACGTGGGGCTGTCTGTCAGACGGCGCACGCGCTTCGATTGGGCCGAAGTGGTGGCGCCGCCGTGCTCTGGCAAGCTTCGCGCGGGGGCGTGCCGACGCGGGGCGCGCGTGCCATCCGCATGATCCTCGATTGCCACACCGGCCTGCGTGGACGCGTGCTTTTGCATCGTGGTCATCCCCATTCCCGCTCTGTTCGCTGGTGCGCTCTGGCACGGCGCAGGTCTGCCGCTCGTCTGTCAAACCTGTCCCGTCCCGAGCTCTATTGGAAACCGGGCCGGCCGATTTGCCCGGCGTCTTGCGCAACCCGGTGGAGCAGCTCCGGGGCGTAGCCCATGGCGGCAAGCCGCGCCAGCATGTCCGAATAGGTGGCCTCGTCCATCGTCGGGGCGCGCGCCAGCAGCCATACCATGTTGCCATCGGCCATGCAGCGGATCGTGTAACGATACCCGGGGTCCACATACGCGGTCACCACCACCACTTCGAATGGCCAGATCAATCCGACCCGCCATGTCGTGTTACCCGTGCCGGACACCACCTTGGCCACAAAATGGCTCCCCGTAACGGGCTGGTCGAAACCGTGGCGACGGCCGAGATACCTGTCTTCGATCTTGCCGTCCGCGCGCAACGTCCATTCGTCGTAACTGCCAACGTAATCGCGCTCGCCGAGATACGGTGTCTCCGCGATCACGAACCATCTGCCCATGTACCGTTGCAAGTCGATCGGCGGACCCGCGACACACGCCGGGCGGCGCGCCTGCTCTTGCGGCGCAGCCGTCGGATCGTGCGCGCAGCCCGTCAGGCAGACGAGCAGCGCGGCGAGGCACGCTATGGACTTGCTCATAAGGGTGATCTGGTTAGGGTCACTGCGTGAAGGCACGCATCACGCCACGAGAAATGTCCGGCCGTATTCCCGAACGGTGCGATTGATGCGGGTCAATCGAATGCCGGCCTCCCGCGTGCTCATACCGGGCGCAGCAGTCTTGTCCGCAATGACGTGTAGAAATGAACCGTCTTTGTCAACGGACTGGAGAGTCCGCTTTGGCGAACGATCTCCTTGCGAAGTCGCGGATGGATACAGGCCAGTCCGACGATGAGGAATGCGCCCGGCAACATTAAAAGACCAACGAGTACGGTACTTCTCAGCATATCGCCTCCGATCCCTGATTCATTTCGCCATGGACCGAGCATAGGGCTGCTTCGACAGAACGGATTGACGTGCATCAAGCTACCCGAGCGCGGACCGGATCGAACGCGACAGCCCACGTCCATGTCAGTGCCGGTGTTCCTGGTTGCGCCATGCGTGCGCGGCAATCGTTTCCCGCGGGCTCGCGCATCGGGTCGTCGGAATTCGAAGCACCCTACGAGGCATGAGTCGTCCCGTTCTGGAACCGCGATACAGTTGACTACCGGTGAGCGGGCGCGTTGACCCATGTCAACGCGCAGGATGAGCAAAACAATAGAGTGAATCGGAATCCAGGCGACGCGCGGTGGTCACCAATAAGCCATTGGCACAGGCTGACGTTGTCGCCGAACGCACACGACGCATCGAGCGCGAATCACAGCACTTCGGCAGTCATGGCCCGGTGACGGTCCATTCACGGCGGGGTGACAGGGCATGAAACATTTTGACGTGTTCAATGGCGACGCCGATGGGATCTGCGCGTTGCATCAACTGCGTCTGACGAAGCCACTGAGGTCTGTGCTGGTCACCGGTGTCAAGCGCGACGTTCAACTGCTCGCGCGCGTTCCCGTGCGCTCCGGCGTCACTGTGACCGTGCTCGACATCTCGCTGGACGCCAATCGGGCGGCGCTGCTTGCGTTGCTGAGCCGAGGAGTCGAAGTGGAATACTTCGATCATCATTTTTCCGGCGTCATTCCTGACGATCACAACCTGACGCCACACATCGATACGTCGCCTGAAGTTTGCACGAGCCTGCTTGCGGACCGTCATCTCGGAGGGAAACAGCGGCTCTGGGCAATCGTCGGGGCCTACGGAGACAACCTCTTGCGGGTGGCCCGCACGCTTGCTGAGAACTACGGACTGCATCCGGAGCAAATCGAACAGTTGCGCGAACTGGGGGAGTCTCTCAATTACAACGCCTACGGGGAGAACGAGGCGGACCTCCTGATCTCTCCCGCGAGGCTTTATGCCATTTTGCGCCGATACGCCGACCCGTTCAGACTCATGGCAAGCGAGCCGATTGCGCAGTTGCTCTGCGATGCACGACGCCGGGATCTGGCAATGGCACTAGGTCTGCCGCCCGACAAAGTGTTCGCAGGAGGCGTCATCTACGTGTTACCGAACGAACCATGGGCGCGAAGGGTGCGTGGGGCTTTCGGCAATTTCCTCGCGACACGCGCTCCCGATCGTGCCCACGCGGTGCTGAGCCCGAGCGCTCACGCAGATTACACAGTGAGCGTGCGCGCCCCGCTCGCGAATCCCTATGGCGCCATTGACCTGTGCAGGCAGTTTGCCGATGGCGGAGGGAGGGAGGCTGCGGCTGGTATCGATCGACTTCCGCATGATCGTCTGGGCGAATTTGCTCTTGCATTTGAGCGGGCGTTCGTGGGCGGCTCGCGGGCTTAGGCTCGCACCACCTGCATCGTGCGACCCGCTTCGCGCCAAGGGCTGCAGAAGTTATCCCGTGGCGTTGTCGGTCATGGTCAATCTGGAGAGAGCCCACGCCAACGCGGGAAGATTCCCGACAAAGCTGATCGGGCCGTCGTAGTCGATCGCATTGCGCTGCATGCCGCGCGGCTTGTCGTGGGGATCTAGCACCATGGTAATGCCGCCGGCCTCACGGATTGCGGCAAGACCCCGGCTTCCATCGTCGAGAGCGCCGGACAGAACGACCCCGACCGCAGCCGCGCGAGCATCATGTGCGACTGACCTGAAGAGGAGGTCAATCGTCCGATTCCGGAAGCGGTCGCCCTTGCCGTCAAGCAGCAGGGCATGCCTGCCGGGGCCGACCGTAATCGGCTGATCCGGTTTGCCTATGTAGCAGACCCCACGGCACAAACGGTCGCCATTTTCCGCGACGACGACCGGCACTCTGCTTGTTCTCTGCAGCACCTCGCGTAAAAAACTTTGCCGGTCGCTGGGTCTGTGAAGTACCGCGACTATGACTGCGTTCATGGCGGGCGGCCAGATCGAGAGCAGATCTTTCAGATCGGTGAAGCCCTCACTGCCGCTCGCGCCAATCGCAACTGTACGGGCTGTCAGAAAAGAGTCCATTCATGCCTCCGGCTTGCGCTTCGGGCGTGCGCATATTGCGCTGGTTCATCGGGCGGCTTCCGACTCAGTGGCCCCGCAGCGATAGGTATGGATCGCGCAGCGGTACCGCATGCCTTCGCGGGTAACGCCGCTCACGTACGAACCGGGACGCTTCTGTTGTGACTCTGACGAGCATCCGAAGCAAGTCGGTCAAAAGCGTTCTGCCGTCGACGCGGTTCGCACCC
The DNA here is from genome assembly GCF_056279605.1 of Paraburkholderia sp. TE9906. NCBI lineage: Bacteria > Pseudomonadati > Pseudomonadota > Betaproteobacteria > Burkholderiales > Burkholderiaceae > Paraburkholderia > Paraburkholderia sp. TE9906. The sequence continues at coordinate 94,920 of NZ_JBWCCT010000009.1, read as the reverse complement.
TATGAAACACTATGTCGCTCAACCGGCCAGGTCTGTTTGATCTGCGTCATGCGAACGGATTTCGTCTTCACGCATCAGGTGGACGCGCCGATCAACGTCTCGCGGCGCACTCGTTCGCGCAGTTACCCGTCAACGGGTTGGGGCTTTGCCAGTCTGCGGCAGCGACACCGAAAATGAGGTCTGTGTGTCGTCGGAGCGCGCTTTAATCGCGCCGCCCTCGCGACCGGTGGCGGCGTAGGCGTGAGGCCCGGGACGGCGAGCCGGATGCCGTCACCGTGCTGGAAAGACGGGGCGAGCCGGAGCCGGGGCAGCAAATCCGGAATGCTCAATCCTCACGCCATGCGCGGCATCGAGACATCACGGCGTAGCTTCCACCAGGATCCGCGCTAGCGGGACGTGCGCGGCAATGGTGACGCCATGGCCCGGGGTGCTCTGGACAGACAGGACGCCGCCCAGTTGGAGAATCCGTTCGCGCATGCCGAGCAGACCGAACGCATCGCCTCGCAGCGTGGAGCCCTCCGCCAACCCGACGCCGTCGTCATGAATTCGCAGATGACAGTGCCGCTCATCCGCTGAGAGTGTGACCGATACCTCGTTTGCCCGGGCATGGCGCGCTACGTTGGTCAATGCCTCCTGGGCGACGCGATACAAGGAGATGGCCGCCAGATCGTTCAGACGCAACGGCAGGGCCTGGATGTCGCACCGTACAGGGAGACTGTAACGTTGCTCGAACGCTTCCGTCATCCATTCGAGCGCGGCTTCGAGCCCCAGGTCGTCGAGGACCGGCGGGCGCAGATCGGCCGCCACGCGCCGCAGAGATTTCGCCATGGTGTCCATCTGGGCGGCAATCTCACGAACTGAGCGCAGGAGCCCGGTCGCCTCTTCGCTAACGTGCTGCAGCAGTTCGGTTTCGTGCCGCGCGAGCGCCATTTTCAGCGCCGTGATCTGCTGGCCAAGATCATCATGCAACTCGCGTGCGATGCGCTTCTGCTCATTCTCGCGCGCTTGATGCACGAGTGCCGAAGCCGCAGCGGCACTTTCGAGCTCTCCCAAGCGCTGCCGCTCGCTCAAGTCTCGCGTGATTTTCGCAAATCCTAACAAGATGCCGTTTTCATCATGCACGGCCGTGATGATGACGTTCGCCCAGAACCGGCTCCCGTCTTTACGCACGCGCCACCCCTCGTCCTCCACGCGCCCGCGCAACGCGGCAGCGGCCAGCAGCCGCGCGGGCTTGTCAGTGGCTAGATCGTCGGGCGTGTAGAAAACGGAAAAGTGCCGGCCGATAATTTCTTCTGGAGGGTATCCCTTGGCTCGCTCGGCTCCGGGATTCCAGCTTGTCACGTTCCCGGCCGCGTCAAGCATGTAGATCGCGTAATCTTCCACCGTCTCGACCAGCAGCCGGTAGCGATAGCTGAGTTGGATGTCGCTCAGGTTACATGAGCGGTATAACGCAGAGTTGCTCTTCGGCATGGCGGTCTCCCAGGAATCGGGCTCGACCTGGGCTCACGATTACCTCATGAATTCAATGCTAGATCCGCAACCCTGTCGATCCAGCACTGTTACATAATTACCGATTCTGAAGAAATTCGCGTGCTGCGCCGGACAAAATCTTCCGCAGCCGTGAAGTTGGCATACGCCATCGTCATCGCGCGAGGAGACTGGCAGCGGTGCAGCATGGATGGCACCGAACGTTCAGTGCATTGCGGGATCGGCTGACAGTGTGTGGCGAAGCCGGGCTCGATGTCCGGCTCCGCTCACTTGCCGGGCGAACGCCTGGGGCGTGACTTCAATGCCTCAATTTCGTCGAGCAGATCGAGCGCCAGCGCAATGCCCGGTGCGTTGATCTCGAGGTCGCGAGCCAGCCGGAAAGCGGTGCGCACACGAAACAGCGATGCGCCGCTGAAGCGCCATTCCTGCGGCCCGGCGCCCTTCGGCTCGAAGGCGCCTTCAGCAACCCAAAGGGTTATCTCTTCTGTGGATGCACCACTTGCCCGACTCAGTTCGACGAGCGTGAACTCGACGTCTTCATCGACAATCTCTGCTGTCAGATAGGTCGTCCCGGATTCTTTCATGATGAACTACCGATAAAATCGCGCGCGCGGATCGAAGTTGAACGCCTGGCGCATCGTGTTGTAGGCGGCTTTGGCAGGTTCGCTGTCTGCTGGCGGCAATACGATGTTCAAGATCACGTACATGTCTCCGGGCGGATTCCCGGGAATTCCCTTACCTTTGAGTCGCATGCGCCTGCCGCCCGCCGAGCCGGCCGGCACTGACATCTCGACCCATCCATCGGGCGTCGGTACCGTTACGCTCGAGCCGAGGGCCGCTTCCCAGGGCGCCACTGGCAGGTCGAGCAGGACGTCAGCCCCGTCCACGCGAAAGTGCGGATGTTCGCGGAACGCAATTTCCAGGTAAAGGTCTCCGGCAGGGGCGCCACCGGCCCCCGTTCCGCCCTGGCCCGCAAGACGCAGGTGCTGCCCGGCGCGCACGCCCTTCGGAATGGAAACGTCCAGGCTACGTGATTGCAGCGATATGCGGCCTTGCGCGTCGACGACAGGCAATTGCAGCGAAATCGAGCGCTGCGCTCCCCGATAGGCATCCTCGATATCGATGAATACCCTGGCATGGTGATCCTGTCCCATCGCATGCGAGGGCCCGCGTCGCGCATGGGCTGCTCGTGCGCCGCCAAACATCGCTTCGAAGAACTCGTTGAGGTCGGCATGCGTGCCGGCCTGATCGCCGGCACCGCTGAATTCGAACCCTTCGTCCCAGTTCGGCGGAGGCTGGAATTCTTCGCCGCTATGCCAATGCGTGCCCATGCGATCGTAGGCTGCACGTTTTTCCGGGTCCTTGAGCACCTCATAGGCCTCGCCCAACTCCTTGAAGCGATCTTCCGCGTCAGTGTGCTTGCTGACATCCGGATGGTATTGGCGCGCAAGCTTGCGATACGCGCGCTTGACTTCGTCCTGAGCCGCCGACCGCTCCACGCCGAGAATCGCGTAATAGTCCTTGTATTTCATCTGGAAGCCGCGCTAATAACGAGTGAGAAAGTCAGCACGCTCGGGCAACACAGCGCTTATGCCGTGAGTCGACTCTACATGAATATGGTGCGGCCGTGACCGCAAGCGTGCGCCGAACGTCTGTTGGCGAATCGTCGCGTATCTTTGCACCGGGCAGGTTGGCGGCTGACGGCGAATGAGCGCCACATTTTCCGCGGACTCCATCCAAGGGGCCGCGAGCCTGTGCTTTCTTCGGGCCAGCGGCGATCCAATGGGATTCGCCCCGTCCCTTCTTACGACCCTGCGCCGAGAGCGGTTTGGCCCAGACAGAGGCCATCGCGATGTCCGGGCGACTTCGGGCTCAAGAAGCTCTTTGAGCAGACGAGGCGATGTCGGGAGCGATCAATCCGCAAGAGACGTCAGCGCCGTACCGAGTGCGCCGACGGTCTGCGCGAGGATAGGCAGTTCATCTTCGTTCAGCTTCAACGCATCGCTTAGCAAGCGGTGATTGATCCAGCCGCGCACGACGCAGCCGAGTCCTTCAGACGCGCAATAAAGTGCTACGTTCTGCGCCATCGCGCCCGCGGCGGCGGCAGAAAAGATATCGCGCTGCTGAGGAGGCATTTCGAGCAGGCGCGACATGTTGACCACATACACGAGATCCAGAGGCGCATCGCCGACGAAGTCCTGATAGCCGGTTAGATTGCGCGCATCGCTTGCGTGTTTGAGTACGAGCCGATGCGTAGGCGCATCGTAGCGATAGACGCCGTTCGGCAGGACGGCGTAGATATCTATTTCATTGAATGCATGCGCGGAGGGAGCCGTGCGGCCCCCTGTGGCGGAGCGATTGATGCCATCGGCAGCCCACATTAGCGCACCGAGCGTCGCAGGCGCAAGCGGCGCCTCGGAGAACTCGCGCGTACTGGCGCGCAGGGCGAGCGCCTTCATCAGCGGCACGCCGGAAGACATGTCGGGCTTGGGCAGCTCGATGAAAGCGGGGCTTGCTCCGCGGGCACGAGACGGTCCACGACCGGGCGTCGGCTCATAGGTCAGCAGTTGCGTGTCGGTCATGGTCAACTTCTCCTCGGACGGTGTGATGCTTTCGCGGGCGCGTCAGGGCAACGTTTCCACGATAGTGGCGACCCGATGCATCGCGTTTGACCTCGGTCAACCCCATCGTGATGCTTCATCGAAAACCAGGAGCCAATCGGCATGACAACGTCGATCGTAGCGTCGAAGCGCGCAATCCCCAGTATGCTTCCCGTAAGGCAGCCGGCAACATCGCGCGCAGTCCGCGGTTGGCGCGCCAAGACCCGGGCGGGTGCCGCCGCGCGCCTGGTGGGCGGGCAGGGGGAAGGCCCGGCGGCGGTTCCGGCAGCCCGATCTTCAGAGGCGGCGGATTGGGCGGCGGCGGCGCGGATGGGGTGGTGAGCGGCATCGAGCAGGTCACGAAGTTGCTCAGCAAACATTTCCCGGCGCAAGCTGGACAGCGTGAGCAATTGCCGGGTAAGGCGGCTATTCTTTGAGCGAAGCACCAGCTTCGGCGGCCGTACAAGGTCTCCGCGAGCCGATTGCCGCTAGTCATGCGATACAGACTGGTTCATTGGTGCCGCTGGCCGTCGACAGCAAGTTTGAGTCAGGGTCCCGGCGTACCGAAAGGGAGAGCACTATGAAGGATGCGTACGAGCGCCGCGCATTGCTGCTGCATCTGGGCGGCGTGCTGCACGCGGTCAATCGTCTCATGATTTGCAGCGCTGACAAACAGACTCTGCACGAAGCAATGGCCGCGAATGCATCGCTGGAGGGTTTGACACTGCTGATGCACGTCTCGCCATCAATGACCACACGGGATTTCGTTGAGCGTGCCGCCGCGGCCTTTCAGTCGTGGCCCGAGGAACTGCTCGCGTTGGAACTCAATCGCGAGCAACTGGCGCGCACGGTCCGACAGGCGCTTTTTGCCGGCAACGGGCAAGGCTGGCAGGCCTATGTCGCGAGCCTCCGCGAGGCGGTTGCGTGGTTCGGCAAAGGAGTGGATCCCGTTGAAGCGAGCCCGGCTGGCGAGGCCGGCGCGAGTGGCGATCCGGAACAACCCGACCGTGCCGCCCCCGACATAGATGGAACGCGGCCGGACGCTGGCGATATCGAACGCGACGGAGCCGCGCAGAAACAGACTTCGCGTGCGAGCGTCGAAGACGACCGTCGCTTTTATCCGTCATGGCCATGGAAACCGGAAGTCTGAGTCGCTTGAACAACTGACCACGTGAGCCTGAATTGAGTTAGCGCAAAAAATCTCAAGCGGCAGCGGTGTAACGTTCAAGGCGTGGGGCTCCCCCCACAAAGTAGCGTGTTAGGCCCGGTCCCGGGCCTTTTTTTGCACGCCTTCTCCGCACGAGGGCAGGCCAGGTTCCGGCTCAATGGGGCATGGACACGCAGGCGTTGACTTGCATCAAGCAGCTGGCCGCTGGATGAAATAGCCTGAAGTCAGATTTCCGTCGCCGCAAGGGTGAGCGATCGAAAACACTGTCTGACGCGTGCCTGGAGGTGCAAAGTGATCAAGCTATTTCCCCGGAAAACGGGCCTCCTGATCGCACTGCTGTTCGTTCCGTTTTCAGCCGCCGTGGCCAGGGAGTTGGCGACAATCGAAACCCACAGCCAGCGATACGGTTCGCGCATCGCCATCTCGGCTTACGCGGATCCTCTCGTGAAGGGCGTGACCTGCTACGTCTCGAAGTCGCACTCCGATAGCGCGTTGGGAAACTCCCGCATCTCCGGTGCATCCGACGCAACCGCATCCTGCGCGCAGACAGGCACAATTAGCGTCCCTGAAACCATTCCCCGCCAAGCGCAAGTGTTCACGGCTGCCGTCGACCCGACGTTTGACTCACTCCACGTCATCCGTGTAATGGACACCGAACGAAACGCAATCGTTTACTTCTGCTACACGGAGGATGACGTCGCAGGGAATTTGCCAGGCCAGATACACATCATCCCGCTACCCGCCGATCCCAAAGTGCCCGCCGGACTCCAGTAAAAAACCGCGTGCGCACTGCTGAAGGCTCCGGCTAGTCCAGACCCGTTGGTGTTGAGGTGCAGGTAACAGCGCATCCTCTTCCAGCAACTCGGGGTGCCTCGTTCGTGGTGCCTCGTGATAACGAGTAAGTCGAGACGCGGCGGGTGGGGAAAACATTTATCATCCCATCGCGAGCAAGGGAACGACGGCGGCCCTCGCCGTGCTGTATGACCAGTTTTGTACTTTATTCATCCGGGGAGCGCTCATGTCGATCGATATGGCGAATTTCACACCAGGCCTCTCGCTGGCTGGCGGCCTGATGATCGGTGCGGCGGCGGCCGTGCTCGTCTTGTTTAACGGACGTATCGCTGGTATCAGCGGCATATTGGGCGGCTTACTGGGTTCGTCGCGCAACGATGCGGGGTGGCGCGTCGCTTTTCTGACGGGGCTGCTCGGGGCGCCTGTGCTGGCAAGCCTGCTCAGCAAACCTATCTCGATCGATGTTCAGGCTGGATGGACTGAATTACTCCTGGCAGGGTTTCTGGTGGGTATCGGCACGCGTTACGCGAGCGGTTGTACGAGCGGTCATGGTGTCTGCGGCATCTCACGCGGCTCCGTCCGTTCGTTTGTAGCCACGGCAACATTCATGGCGAGCGGCGTTCTGACGGCCTATGTTTACAGGCATCTGCTGGGAGGGTGAGATGGGTTGGCTTACGGCATTCTTTTCCGGGCTTCTTTTCGGCGTCGGCCTGATCACCTCCGGTATGGCCAATCCGGCAAAAGTGCTTGGCTTCCTCGACATTGCAGGAAAGTGGGACCCGTCTCTCGCTTTCGTGATGCTCGGGGCGATCGCCATCGGCACTGTCGCGTTTCTGTTTGCAAAGCGTCGAAAAAAGTCGTTGTTGGGCTTACCCATGCAGATTCCCGCCGACTCACCCGTGACGTTGAGATTGGTTCTTGGTAGTGCGGTATTCGGCGTAGGTTGGGGGCTTGCGGGATTTTGCCCGGGTCCGGCGCTGGTCGCGCTGGGCGCCGGGTTCCCGAAGGCGTGGGCGTTCGTGGTCGCCATGCTGGCCGGCATGGCCGTTTTCGAGTGGCTAGGGCGCGCAATGTTAAACCGACAGCGAGCATGAGTTGTCGCGCACACACGGAGCGTAGGTGTTCATTTCTTTCAGCGAGGAAACTAACCCATTTTTCTTCGCTGCTCTCCGGGCAATGCGGGCTTTGCTATCGAGTCCTGTCGGACACTACCTCGGTGGAAATCCGTAGATAGCATCGTTCAATGTCCGCCCGCTCACAAAGCGCCGTGCCCGGCTGAAGCAGGCTTGCCGATGCCGCGGCCATCCCGTATCGAAACGCCTCGTCGAGATTTGCATCGCGGCTCATCGCCCAGATGAACGCAGCGATGAAGCTGTCGCCTGCGCCAATGGAGCTCGACACTTTGACTGCCAGTCCCATTGCCCTCAGACACCGGTCAGCGCTGACCAACAGTGCACCTTGCTCACCCAACGTCAACGCAACGATCTGGCTGCGCCCGTCCCGTACGATTCCGCGCGCAGCCGCAATGCACTCTGCTTCGTCGACAAGAGGTCTTCCCGTCAGGTCCCGCAACTCATTCAGGCTGGGCTTGACGGCCCAAACGCCCGCGCTGAGCGCTGCGGCAAGCGCTGGGCCCGACGTGTCCAAGACGACCCGGGTTCCTCGCGCACCGGCAACGCGGGCAAACTTCGCATAAGTATCAACTGGCGCGCCAGGCGGCAAGCTCCCACTCATGACCAGATAGCGCGAGGGCACTGCCAGCTTATCGATTATGTCGGTGCAGCGTTGCCACTCGTCATCCGTGAGCGTGGGGCCGGGAAGCACGAAGCGGTATTCGAGTCCAGTGCACTGCTCGAAGATGCAAAAATTCTCGCGCGTTTCCTCCGCGATCTCGATGCACTCGCCGACAAATTCTTCAGCATCCAGCAGTTGCCGCAAAATCCGGCCCGTCACACCGCCCGCGAGATAGACGGCGGTACAGTCCGCACCAAGGCGCTGTATCACGCGCGCGACGTTGATCCCGCCGCCGCCGGGATCGCGCCTCGGCGCAGCGCATCTGAGCTTTCGCGTGTGAATGACCCGGTCGATTATCGTTGCGATGTCGACGGCGGGGTTCAATGTGACCGTTACGATGTCTGCCATGACCAGGGAGCTTCCAGTTCAGTTCTTCACTGCACGCGGCTAGATCGTCGGAACTGATTGCGCGGTCTTTTCTGCGGCCGCAACCCGCCGCTTGACCGCGATGAAGCTATCGGGGCTCACCGACATCGAGTCGATACCGCATTCGACCAGAAACCCGGCGAACTCAGGGTGGTCGCTGGGCGCCTGGCCGCACAAACCGATATGCACGCCCGCCGTGTGCGCTTCTGCGATGACACGCTCGATCATCCACCTGAGCGCGTCGTCCTCTTCGTCGAACAGCCCGGCGAGTTCAACGGAGTCGCGATCCACACCGAGCGTCAGCTGCGTCAGGTCGTTGCTGCCTATTGAGAAGCCGTCGAAGCGGTGCGCGAAAGCCTTCGCCAGAATCACGTTAGACGGGATCTCGCACATCACATACACCTCGAGACCGGCCTCTCCGCGTTTCAGGCCGTTTTCCTCCACGACCTGAAGTACGCGGTCGGCTTCTTTCGTCGAGCGGCAAAATGGGATCATGACAACCACGTTGTCAAATCCCATGTCGTTGCGCAGGCGGCGAATAGCCTGACATTCGAGGGCAAACCCTTCCTGATAGCGTGCCGAGTAGTAGCGCGAAGCGCCGCGGAACCCGAGCATCGGATTTTCTTCTTTCGGCTCGAACTCGGACCCACCGATGAGATTGGCGTACTCGTTCGTTTTAAAGTCGCTCATGCGCACGATGACGGGATGGGGATATTGGACCGCGGCAATCCGCCCCAGACCGCGCGCGAGGCGGTCCACGAAATATTCTGTTCGGGGCTCGTAGCCGGCCGTCATTTCCGCAATGGTCCGTTTTGCGTCCTCGTCCTTCAGCGTGTCGTAGCGGACAAGGGCCATCGGGTGAATCTTGATGTGGTTGCTCACCACGAATTCCATACGCGCCAGTCCGACGCCGTCGGCCGGGAGTCGCCACCAGCGAAACGCCGCAGCCGGATTGGCGAGGTTTAACATGACCTTGATGCGTGTCGTCGGGATGCTGTCGAAATTGATCTCTTCGACCTCGTATTCGGCCGTCCCTTCATAGACGAATCCCTCGCGGCCTTCGGCGCAGGAAACGGTCACGTTCTGCTCATCGTGCAGCACATGCGTCGCATTGCCCGCGCCGACGATAGCGGGAAGACCGAGTTCACGGCTAACGATCGCCGCGTGCGACGTGCGGCCGCCATAATCAGTGACGATTGCGCTGGCACGCCTCATGAGCGGCACCCAGTCGGGGTCTGTCGTTCGTGTCACCAGAATGGCGCCGTCGACGAAGCGATCCATCTCGTGCGGGCTTTCAATCACGCAGACCGCACCGGCCGCGACGGCTTCGCCGATGCTCACACCCGATGCCAGCTGGCGGCCCGCCTTGGTGACCCGATAGGTCTTCACGGCACCGGGCTCCTTGCGAGACTCGACCGTTTCGGGACGCGCCTGGACGATGAAGATTTCGTCGGTATGGCCGTCTTTAGCCCATTCGATGTCCATCGGCTGTCCGTAGTGCTCTTCGATGACGCACGCCCATCTTGCAAGGGTGAGGATTTCGGCATCGCTCAGCACGAAACAGGCGCGCTCGGCTTTCGACGTCGGCACATTCCTCGTGGGCTGCTCGCTGCCGCTCGTGTAAATCATCTTGAATCCCTTGCCGCCTCGCTTCTTGCCGACGATAGGCGAGCACTTCGGGTCGCGGAGCAGGGGTTTGAATACCTCATATTCGTCCGGATCAACCGTGCCTTGCACGACGTTCTCGCCGAGGCCCCAAGCCGCGTTGATCAGGACAATCTTTTCAAATCCGGTTTCAGTGTCGATGGAAAACATCACGCCGGCCCCGCCGAGATCCGAGCGCACCATGCGTTGCACACCGACCGAGAGAGCCACCTTCAGATGGTCGAAACCCTTCGCCTGCCGGTAACTGATCGCGCGATCGGTGAAGAGCGATGCGTAGCAGCGTCTGCAGGCATCGAGCAACGCACGTTCACCTCTGACATTGAGAAAGGTTTCCTGCTGTCCGGCAAAGCTCGCGTCAGGCAGATCCTCTGCCGTCGCGCTCGATCTCACAGCCACATCCACGTCGGTCAACCCCGCACGACTGTTTAGCTCCGCGTAGGCGCGTCGAATGGTCCGCGCCGTCTCTTCAGGCCATTCGCCCCGCAGGATGGCGCGCCGGATCGTATCTCCAGCTTCGGCCAAAGTGACCTTGCCGTCGGCAAGGTCCGCAAGCGTGCGTGAGAGCGTGAGCGTCAGGCCATTCGTTTCGATGAACTGCCGGTATGCGTCGGCTGTGATGGCGAAACCTGGCGGAACCTTGATACCGCAGGTGGCGAGATTGGCCACCATTTCGCCCAACGAAGCATTCTTGCCGCCAACGCGAGGAACATCCGCGCGCCGCAGTTCCTCGAACCAGGCAACGTTGCGTTCGTCCATGTGCTGCTCCTTTTCCGTGGCGACTACCTGCCCAATATCTCGCGACCGGCGAAATACTGGACGCAACCGTCACCGTACGCGGGGTCTGTCGACCATGGCCCCGGTGTCAGATCGTAATAAAGCCCTGGAACGTCCAGGGGAGTTTCAATTGGGAAGGATGCTGCGGCTCATCGAGCGGGCTCATGCACGAGCCGGAGAAACCGGGGCTACCGTCGGACGAAAACGCTGGCACGAATGAATACGCGTCATTGATCGTGACCAGAAAATCAGGATTGAATCCGGACGGCGCGTAAATTGAAACTTTTCTAAAAAACTGTCGTGACTGGTCATCGAGAAGTGCGTCCGACGCGGAGGCGATCAAAGGTTCTTCAGAGTCATAGTGCGCAGGCAACTCGTAGCGAAACTTTCCGTGCGTGATGACTTCCGGCGGCGTGAACGTAAGTTGTACGCCTGGATAGCTCAGCACGTAGGCTGGCGGCGCAGCAGGCCCTTCTGGTCCGACACGAAGGGGCGGGAAGGCCCATAGGCCCAGTGTCAACGGGCCGGTCCGCTGGGCAAAATATTCTGCCAACCAGTTCATGTTGTCTCCTCCTGCCGGAATGGGGTCACCGTCAGCGCAATGCCAGGCCCAATAGCGTCCGGCGTTCCCAACGCGATGGAAGGCGCGGAGCAAGCTGACCACCTGCATGGCTTGCCGCGACTGCTTCCAGAATAGGCGCGCGGTCCTACCGTCACTTGATGTGCATCAATCCTGGGATAACTGCTGCCGCTAACCGGCGCGACATCGCGCAGGCGTGTCATGTGGACTGGTCGCGTTTGACCTGAGTCAATCGGGTGCCGCGATCGCGGGACTAAGGTTCTCGCATCCGTTGTCAGATCCCTCCGCATCGTCGCGCTCATCGCGTGTTGCGAATAAATCTGTGTTCGACGTATATCCCCAGGAGAGATCGATGAAATCAGACCAGGAACTCAAGAATGACGTCGAACAGGAGTTACTTTGGGACCCCGCACTCGATTCCCGGAACGTGACTGCTACGGTGCTCAACCGTGTCGTCACGCTCGAAGGATCCGTCAGGAGCTGCGCCCAGAAACTCGCTTTGCAAAAGGCCGTGCAGAGGGTCGCCGGTAGCCGGGGGGTTGTACTTGACCTCGTGGTTCGTGCGCCGTCCCCGCTCAGGCACTCGGACGAAGAGCTTGCCGCCGCGATTCTCGCGGCTTTGCAGTGGCAGGAAGGTCTCCCGGAGAACGCAATCGGTGTGGTGGTGGAACACGGTTGCGCTACGCTCACCGGGACAGTGGAGTATGGCTATCAGCGCCAGGCCGCCGAAGTATTGGTGTGTCGAATGCGGGGGGTAGTCGGCGTCGCCAACCAGATCGAGGTGCGAATCGATCCGCTGGCGGCCGACGTGAGTCGACAGATTGCCGATGCATTGCAGCGGCGCGCACGGCACGAATCAGGCGATATTTCGGTTGATGCACATGATGGCGTCGTCAGATTGACGGGTGTAGTCGACTCGATACTCGACAAGCGTGTCGCATGCAGCGTCGCGTGGGGGACCAAGGGAGTACGGTGGGTGGTAGACCAACTGAGCGTCGCGTGAATGGCGGCGGGGCGGTCGACGCGCATGGCATGCGCCGGCCGAAGGAATAAGACGCGCACGCGAACCGGAAGGACGTGTGGGACCTTGACCCACGTCAAGGTGTCTGCGGGGCAGAGATTGATGATTCATCAGGTTCGACAACTGCGTCAAGTTACCGACTCATCGACAACACGCAAGTGCATGGACCCTATGTTATCGAGCAACCGGATGCGAGGGTACTATGTCGTGGCTAACGGAAACATTGCGGCGCTATCCCGAGGTTGCCATATTTCTGGCGCTCGGCGTGGGCTATTGGGTTGGCGGCAAGAGCTTCAAGGGGTTTAGTCTGGGCGCCGTGACGGCAACCCTGTTGGCCGCCATTGCGATTGGGCAGCTTCATATTACGGTTTCGCCCAACGTCAAGTCAGTTTTCTTCCTTATGTTCCTGTTCGCCGTGGGCTACGGGGTGGGGCCGCAGTTCGTGCGCGGAATCGCTAAAGACGGTTTGCCACAAGCACTGTTCGCCGTCATCCAGTGCGGCCTTTCGTTGGCCTCGGTTGTCCTCGCCGTCAAGTTGGGTGGATATGACATCGGGTCCGGCGCTGGGCTACTCGCCGGTTCCCAAACCATTTCAGCTTCCATGGGACTCGCGACGGACGCAATCAACCGGCTGGGCCTGCCGCCCGACCAGGCAAAGGCATTGCTGGACGCGATGCCGACCGCCTATGCCATATCCTATATTTTCGGCACGATAGGCTCGGCGGTGATCCTCGCGACATTAGGGCCGAAGCTCCTGCGGATCGACCTGATTGCCGCATGCAAGGAATACGAGGCAAGTTTGGGTGGGGCAAAGGAACTGGGAGGCGCCGCCCAGGCGTGGCATCGGTATGAACTGCGCGCCTATCGCGTAACACCGGAAAGCGTGGTTTGCGGCAAGACGATCAGCCAGGTTGAAGCGCTTCAACCGGAGGGAATGCGGTTGTTCATCGAACGCGTGAGGCGGCACGGTGTGATACACGAGGCGACGCTCGATTACGCGTTGCAAGCCGACGACGTGGTGGCGATTGCGGGTCCCCGCGACCAGCTGGTTTCGGTGCTCGGCGCGAGCGGCACGATTACGCGCGGCGATGGCGACCTGGTCGTGTCGGATCGCAAGGTGAGGGCGGTGGAGGTGGACGATCCGGAACTGCTGGCTGTGCCCGCCGAAGGGGTGGACGTGTATGTGACCAGCAAGGCAGTCGATGGAAAGACATTGCAGGAACTCGCCGGCTTGCCAGTTTCGCGCGGCGTCTTCCTCAGGAAGATCAAGCGCGGCCCCACGGAAACGCAAATTCCCGTCCTGCCCAACACAAGACTGCAGCGCGGCGATACCATCACGATCGTCGGGCGCACGCAGGACACAAGCGCTGCCGCGAAAGCAATCGGTGTACTGGACCGGCCAACCAATGTGACTGACGTGGCGTTCGTCAGCCTCGCAATTACCGTTGGCGCGATGCTGGGAGCAATCGTCATCAAGGTCGCAGGCATTCCAATGACGCTGTCGACCGCTGGCGGGTCGCTCCTCGCCGGAATTCTGTTTGGCTGGCTGCGGGCAATACGTCCCACCTTTGGCCGTATCCCGGAGCCAACGGTCTGGTTCATGAGCTCGGTCGGGCTGAACGTGTTCATCGCGGTGGTCGGTCTCACTGCGGGACCGGGTTTCGTTGCCGGTCTACAGCACCTCGGCGTCGGTCTGTTCTTGTGGGGCATTTTCGCCACGACCGTTCCTCTCATTCTCGGCATGCTGATCGCGCGTTACGTGTTTCACTTTCCGCCGGCCATCCTGCTTGGTGTGTGCGCTGGTGCGCGAGCGACGACTGCCGCATTGGGAATGATCTGCGACGCGGCAAAAAGCCAGATTCCCGGGCTCGGATACACGGTGAGCTATGCGGTAAGCAACACAATCCTGACTATCTGGGGCATGGTGATCGTGATGATCCTGGCTTAGCCCGAAGCGTACTTTGAGCTTTTCGCGGCTGTCGGACCGACGCGGCAGACACGGCGGGTCCGAGCTATGGCTGGCTGGGACCGGTGCGGTCGAGAGCGCCGAATTTATAGCGTCGCCGAGCTATCTGTGCGGATGGGGAAGCGGGCTGCCCACGTGACACTTCCCTCGCAGTGGCAACTGCTCGGGCTTTCGTTGATACGCATCAACTGTGTACTGTTTCATCCGCGCGAGCATCCGCAAGACCGCCCATCAGGTGTGCGGGTTGCATGATAGTCAGTGAGAAACTCGCCGCCGGATTGTTCCCCCCTTTCCTGATCCGCCATCGAAGGGCGCCGATGTTCATCTTCCGACTGACCTCGTCATGAGATTGCTCGACGGCAAATTTGGCGCGGACGCCTTGATCCCGGTCCTAAGCTGGTTTCGACGTTCGTCGCCGGCAGGCGCACACACGACGAGCGCAAGCAGCGAAACGCTCGGCGATTTCGCGCGGATTTCACCTGACGAAGCGCTCCGGAGGCTACACAGCACGGCGAGCGGTCTTGCCACCGACGAGGCGGAACAGCGATCGCGCACAGCCGGTCTCAACCAGGTGGCCCACGAGGCGCGCCACACGATCCTGGGCGAACTGGCCAGCCGATCGATCAACCCTCTGAACCTGCTGCTGTTGTCGCTGGCGACAGCGTCGTACTTTCTCGGTGAGCCACGCGCTGCGATCATGATCGCGGTGATGGTTGTCCTTAGCGTTTCACTCGGCTTTCTTCAGGAGCACCGCTCGAACAAAGCCGCTGACGCACTGCGCCGGATGGTGCGTACGACCGCCACCGTGCGCCGCCCGACAACGGGGGGCGGCCCGGACCATGTGGACATTCCAATCGAACAGCTTGTCCCGGGCGACGTCGTCCTGCTGTCGGCCGGCGATATGATTCCGGCTGACCTGCGGCTGATATCGGCGAGAGATCTGTTCGTCAATCAGTCTGCGTTGACCGGCGAGGCCATGCCACTCGAGAAAGTCGCGCATGCCTGCACTGCGTCGACCGAAACCCATTTCGACCTGCCGAACATCTGCTTTCTGGGCAGCGCTGTCGTGAGCGGCATCGGCTGCGGCGTCGTTGTCCTGACCGGCAGCCGGACGGCTTTCGGCCGACTCGCCGATATGATAGCCGCGCAACGCGTGCAGACAAGCTTCGACAAGGGCATCACACGGTTCACATGGCTGATGATTGGCTTCATTCTGGTGATGGTGCCCCTGGTATTCGTCATCAACGGCCTGACCAAGGGCAACTGGTTCGAAGCGCTGCTTTTTGCCGTAGCTGTGGCGGTAGGGCTCACGCCCGAAATGCTGCCGATGATCGTGACGGTCAATCTCGCCAAGGGCGCCATTGCGATGTCGCGCAAAAGAGTCATCGTGAAACGCCTGAACGCAATCCAGAATTTCGGCGCAATGGATGTTCTTTGCACGGACAAGACGGGCACCCTGACTCAGGACCGCATCATCCTCAAGCGCCACCTGGATCTTCAGGGCAATGAATCGGATCAGGTGCTCGAATATGCTTATCTGAACAGCACCCACCAGTCCGGCCTCAAGAACCTGCTCGATGTCGCCGTGCTGAAGCACGTCGAGCTTCATGAGCAACTCAAGGCCCATGAGCAATTCACCAAAATCGACGAGATGCCGTTCGATTTCGAGCGGCGCCGGATGTCTGTCGTTCTCGCACGGGGAGACGGAGCTCACATCCTGATCTGCAAAGGAGCGGTCGAAGAGATTTTCTCGGTGTGCACCCGTTACGCCATCAACGGCGATACGGGCGTCCTCGACCAGAGCCATTTCGCAGCCGCGAAGGAAACCACCGCTGCGCTCAATTCAGATGGGTTTCGGGTCGTGGCGGTTGCCTACAAGGAGATGCTACCGGAGCAGGGCGCCTATTCGGTCAGTGACGAGGCCGATCTGACACTCCTCGGCTACATTGCGTTTCTCGACCCGCCGAAGGAGACGGCGGCGGCGGCCATTGCTACGTTGAAAGCGCGCGGGGTGCAGGTGAAGATTCTCACCGGGGATAACGACATCGTTACCCGCAAGATCTGCCATGAGGTCGGACTTACGGTAGACCGGGTCGTGCTTGGCAAGGAACTCGAACTACTATCGGCCGCCGGGCTGGCTGAGCTGGTGGAGACCGCTCCCGTCTTCGCGAAGGTATCGCCGTCGCAGAAGGCCTCTATCATCGATGCCTTGCATCGGCGAGGGCATGTCGTCGGCTTCCTGGGCGACGGCATCAATGATGGACCGGCGCTCAAGGCCGCAGACGTCGGCGTTTCCGTCGATAGCGCCGTCGACATCGCGAAAGAGTCGGCCGATATCATTCTGCTCGAGAAGAGCCTCGCCGTACTCGGTGAAGCGGTACTCGAAGGCCGGCGAGTGTTCGGCAACATCACCAAATACATCAAGATGGGAGCAAGCTCGAATTTTGGGAACATGTTCAGCGTGCTGGGTGCCAGCATCATGCTGCCGTTTCTGCCGATGGCACCTATCCAGGTGCTCACCAACAATCTGCTATACGACTTTTCGCAAACCGCCATTCCTACCGACAACGTCGATGAAGAATACCTGCGCGTGCCACGGCGATGGGACATCGGCAACATCGTGAAATTCATGCTTCTGATTGGGCCGATCAGTTCCGTATTTGACTATGCCACGTACTTCATGATGCTTTACGTCTTCAACGCATGGGACAAGCCTGCCCTGTTCCAGACCGGCTGGTTTGTGGAATCGCTCCTCACCCAGACGCTGATCATCCACATCATCCGCACGGCGAAGGTGCCATTCCTGGAAAGTCGTGCAAGCGCGGCGTTGATCACGACGAGCCTGGTCATCGCTGCCGTGGGCATTGCCATACCCTTTACGTGGCTCGGCACGTTTCTGGGCTTTATTCCCTTGCCACCGACTTACTGGCCAGCGCTTCTGCTAATTCTCCTGAGTTATGCGGTGATGACGCATCTGACGAAGACGTGGTTCATCCGACGCTTCGGACTGGATTGAGTCGGCAGGTCATCACATCGGACACGCACCAGCAATCAGGCAGAGTGTCCACAGCTGCGATCGAAAAAGGAAAAATCGCGGCAATCGGGGTGCGGCGATGAAACGGGCGCGGGCGAGGTTGGTTGAATGTACTTTCTCGAATCGAGTGCATGCGGCTTCAACGGTCCAAATAGAGGTCGGGGCGCCGCGGAAAGACCGCGGTTCGGGGCAGATTCAACCGGTGGATGCAACACACTTCTATGGGGCATTGGAAGTCAAGCCCTTGGGTGGTCTGCTTTCCGTGGGTCAGCTGTCTCCAATTGAGGGTGCTGCGAGTTATCCACCGCGGCCAGGGGGTCGTCTGTCATGACCACGTTGCTGGCCGCGGTGGATAACTCGCATGGCGAAGATTCCCTATTTCAGTTTGGAATCCTTTATATAAATCGTCACTTCAACGGGAGTGAGGTCGGAGTGTTTGATGTCCGGGCGTTTGCTGTGGGTTCCCAGCGAAGAGCGTTTATTGATGATGCATGGGAGTAATAGCAAGAAGCCGGCCCGTGACGTTGCCTGCTATGGCGCAAACTGTTCCCGTGATTCAAGCGGAAAACCTCGGCATACCGGTCTTGCCGCCCCTACGTTGGCGGCTGTGCGGAAACAGCAGCGGAGTCGAGCATCCGGATCGCCGTTGCCCAGCGTCAGGTTTCCTTAAGGTAAGGTTGCTAACATCAGTCGGATTTGTGCAGCGCTTTTTTCGGGCGGTCAGTTCAAAATTCGCAGGCTGCGCGCCTCATCAATTCATCAAGTCGTGACAAATTGAGGAGCAAGAATGACTAAGGTCTTCGAAATGAAGCGTCCGGCATATGATGCAGTCGCGCGCACGCTGCACTGGCTAACCGTCCTGTTGGTCGCCATGCAATTTGTGATCGGCTGGACGATGCCGGATGTCCACAAGGACACGC
The DNA here is from genome assembly GCF_056279605.1 of Paraburkholderia sp. TE9906. NCBI lineage: Bacteria > Pseudomonadati > Pseudomonadota > Betaproteobacteria > Burkholderiales > Burkholderiaceae > Paraburkholderia > Paraburkholderia sp. TE9906. The sequence continues at coordinate 76,752 of NZ_JBWCCT010000009.1, read as the reverse complement.
AGCCCGTTAATCTGATCGCCTGGCATCTTGGCGTGGGCGCGACGCTCGTCGCCGTGATGGCAATCCGCGTGATCTGGCGATTGACCCATTGGCCCACGCCGGACGAACTCCCGCCGCTACTCAGCGTCGTTTCGCACATAACGCATGTTCTCCTCTATGCCGCGCTCGTGCTGGTGCCGCTGCTCGGCTGGATCAACGCGTCCTCACGTGGCTGGACGGTGCGCTTGCTGGGGGTCGTGCCCTATCCGGCACTGAGCGAACCGGTACGGCAGAAGCATTGCCCCAATGTAGGCTTAGGTCAGGCTCACAGTCGGTGACGCGGCTCGACAACCCGGCGTATGCAGATTGCCAGCTCACCGCTGAACCGGACCGAGAACTATGAACTAGGATCTCGGATTAGCGGCGTTGGTCGACGGGAGATAGGCGGCTAGACAACTGGAGTTTGTGCGAGGATTTAGAGAGCCTGACAGCGATGCGGCAGCATCGCGTCGATGTCGCTGGCTCTATGGTGCAAGCTTTACCGGCTTGCGGTTTATGCGTAAGCGCTAATCTGAGCGCACGGCCACGCGCTTGAACGTCGCCTAGCGCCGCGCTGCTCTGGCGAAACCAAGACCGAGTTCTCAGCGTCATTGCTGCGCGTAGGCGAGATGGCGCCGGCATCGACGACCCGTCCGAGCGGTCACCGATGAGTCGTACCGTCGGCAACGGTGCCCGTGCCAGATGCACGAGGATTGTTCCGGTTAATTATGCTGGACCGGGCGCCGGCCCGCAGAAATCGCAACTTGACCGATGGGCGACCGCAATTCCTCTCTAAGCGGTCGTTTAGCGTTGCGGAGACATGAACGGCAGCTCAGCGGGCGCGTACCGCCGATCGCGGACAGGCGGATGCAGAGACGCGAGCAGGGAGATCCGTCGAACCTTCATGTCCTTTATGGCCGTAGGTGATTTCCATGCGTGATCGCCGGCTTGCGTCACGCAGCCGTGCTTCATCACATGTTGGCCAGCATCGGATATCGTTTGGCGCCTTCTTGGGTCGCATCCGGCATGTCACCTTGCTTCGGTGCAACAGAAAACGAGCACGGAACCTGATGACCACTTTGCCGGGATATTTTAGCGTTCTCAGCGGGCAGGGCAGTGTGGCGGCGTGCGCGGACTCCTCGCGTGATCAGGTTTGCGGACGCGAAACTCTGGCTCGACGGGCTGACGGGGATTTTTCACGAACCTTCAATTGCCCTTGTAACAACGCAACCTGCTTAGCGAGACCGTCGCGTTCGTGCCGCAAACCACGGGCCTCCTGCGTGACCCGATCGTGCAGCTTCTCATGCCGCTCGGCAAGGCGCCTGTGTTCGGCGGCGTCCGCCGATATCCGCTCGACGTCGCAGACAAGCTGCTCATTGCGCTTCCGGACCTCGGAGAGCGCAGCCTCCGCCCGACGTTGTGCGTCGCGTGCCTCCTCGGTCTGCAGCATGACGCGTTTCTGGACACCTTCGAGCCGCGCCGTCGCACGGCCGACCTCTGCACGCAAGGCCGCTTCTTGTTCGGAGTAGGTGGCTCTCAACGTCTCGATTTCACGAAGATGGGCTAATCGCATGTCGCGCAGCAACTGTTCGGATTGCGCGCGCACAGCGTCCCTTTCCGTCATGGCTGCTTCGGCCAGCCGGCGATCAGCGTCACGACTAGCCTGGACCTGCGCGTGGTCAGCAAGCACTACGGCAAGTCGTGCCTGCTGGCTGTCAAGCTGGGCGCGAACGTTGCGAACTTCGGCCTGAAGTTCCGCATTGACGCTCCCGAGCGCCCGCGCGCGAGCGATGGCGGCCGCTGCTTCCGCTTCGAGTTCGTCGCCACGTCGCGCAAAGACCCGTTCGCCCTGTTCGACCGCGAGCGCCCACACCGACAGCATCGCATTGGCAACCGCTGGCGGCAGTGCGGCGGCGAGCGCGTCGTTGCGCGTCTGCTCGTCCTTCCAGAGCTTCAGTTCGTCATTGATGGTGGTGCGGCTGCCCTGGCGGATTTCCGCGTAGATCAGGTCGACGGTGAGTTCATGCGGGAGCCGGCCCGAGGTGACAAGTTGCGCGGCGGCTTCCCGGGTGCGGATTCGGGTATCGCTGATTCGGCTCATGGACAGATTTTCACGGTGAAAAGCGGTGAGAAGGACGCTTTGTCAAAAAAATTATAATCGTATATCGCTGTATAACGTTATACCGGTAACGATATCGACCGAAAATTTGTGATAACGCCCATAATCGCAAGTTCTGATCGTGTACGCTGCCGAAAGCCCCGATCAAAACGCGTCGCACCATGAACCTGCCCGTCGCCGTCCCGGAATCGCCTGATATCACCCTGTCGCTGGCGTTGCCTGCCGCCCTTGACGGCCACGACGGCACCAACCGCGCCCGCAGCGGGCATCGTCAGATCGCTGCTGACAGCGACGTCGAGGCCGTGCGCCTGTGGCTCGCGGAATATGCCGGCTCGCCGCACACGCTGCGTAGTTACCGCAAGGAAGCGGTGCGCCTGCTGCTGTGGGCCACCCGGACGCTCGGCAAGCCGCTCTCGAGCCTGACACGCGAGGACTTTCTGCTGTATGAGCGCTTTCTCGCGGCGCCGACCGGCGACTGGGCCGATCCGACCCGGCCGCGACGGGGTGGCGCGCGACGGCTGTTCGACGGGCCCCTGTCCGAGCGCAGTCAGCATCAGGCGCTTGGGATCGTGTCGGGCCTGCTGTCTTATCTGGTCAGTGCCGGCTATCTGGCCGGCAACCCGCTCGCGTTGCGCCGCCGGACGGGCGCTTCGGTCAGGCGCACTCGACGGGTCGAGCGGTATCTGGATCACGCGCTCTGGGAGCATGTACTCGACAGCGTCGAGCAATGGCCGCGGGTCACCGCGCGCGATCAGCAGCACTACGAGCGCAGCCGATGGCTCATCCGCCTGCTATACCACACGGGGCTGCGGGTCTCGGAAGCGGCGCATGCGAAGGCCGCAGACTTCTATCAGCGCCGGGGCAAATGGTGGCTGCATGTGGTTGGGAAGGGCGGCACCGAAGGGGAGGTGCCCGTGAGCACCGCGCTGATGGCGGACCTCGCGCGGTACCGCGTTTTCCACGGGCTGACACCGACGCCGTCGGGGAATGAGACGGCGGCCGCGGTCATGAGCGTCGCAGGCGACCCGCAGAGACACCTGACCCCCGCGGCGGTTTATCTGATCGTCAAGGAAGTGTTCCGGCGCGCCGCCGATATGCTCGCGACGACCAATCCAGCCGGAGCAGCAACGCTGCGACGTGCATCGACGCACTGGCTCCGGCACAGCGCCGCTTCGCATCAGGCCGATGCCGGCACGGATCTGCGCTTCATCCAGAAGAACATGCGTCATGCATCAATCCAGACAACCGGCATCTATCTGCACGCCGAAGATGACCAGCGACACACTGAAACCGTGCGCGAGGGTGGCGATACACCGCGACCCAGCTCCTGACGCGGGCAGAATGCCGACATTCGACCAATCACCGGCCGACTTGCCCGTCGCCGGGCAACTCGCTACGTCAGCCTCGCGCCTGCTGACGTCAAAAAGGCTTTCACGCCACGCCCGCGATCGATGGGGTGCACGGGCACCCGGCACAGTGATCCGCGAAAGTCATATTTGATATGTCCCCTATATACTGGCGTCTCCTTCATTTAAACGGAGCCAACTGGAGATTCTCGCTTTCACTTGCTGTCACACAATTGCAGTAGGCGACTACTGTTTGACATTGGCGATGCTGTGCAATAGACTTCCGTGTGTCCGAAATCCGCTCCGCGCGCCAATCGATGCTTCTACCTCTTTCTGCTCTCGCGACCGTTCAGGTGCCCGCCACTTTTCGGGGAAGTTCACCGAAGGAGACGTCGGACGGCAACGTTCACGTACTCACCACAGGTGACCTGTTCGCGAGCCAGCCGCCGCGTTGCGAGAGGCTTCCCCGGATTCTGTTGGGGGAGAAATACATGACAGGCTGTCTTCTACCGGGCGACGTCGTGCTGCCGTCGCGCGGGGATCGTTACAGGGCCTGGCGCTTTGGTGGCACTCGCACCGGTGAAGCAGTATTTCCAATGGGACTCTACGTCATCCGGCCGCATGCTGAGGTTCACCCGGGTTACCTCGCGTGGTACATCAACCAGCGTTCCGCTCAGGCCCAAATCGCTTTGCTTCTCACTGGTTCAAATATCAAGGCTCTCACGAAGGCAGCGTTGCTCAAGCTGGAGATAGAGGTGCCGTCGCTGGACAGACAGCACGAAATTGCTGATCTTGAGGACACAATGCAGCGGATCATCGCAATCCGAAATCGGATAAGCGAAATCGAGCAGCAAGAAGTCGCATATGCGACTGACCGGCTTTTACGCAATGAGAGCGCCCATGCTTGAACCTCAACGTGAAGAGGCAATTCGCCACGCGCTGCAGCGTGCACTCGGGACACTTGCTGAACGCGGCTTCGACTTCTCTGCAGGTGGCTACACATTTGCGATGCTCTTTCTGAAGTGCATCTCTGGGGGCGCCTTGCGAACCGGCACGGTATTGACTATCCCTGACGCATCCCGGTTTGAGTCACTGTATGCGAGGAGATTTGAAGCGGGCCAGCAAGGGCACGTCGATGAGGCGCTCGCGTTGCTGGAGGCGGCAAACCCAACGCTCGGCGGGGTGTTTGAGCAGATCCGCTTCGGAAGCTCCGGACTTGGGAACGACGAGTACACGGATCGTGTGATTCGCCGTCTGATTGAGGAGTTTGCCGACGATGCGCTGTGCTTTCGCGGAACGGCAGCTGACGTGGGGCGGTGCGTTGATTTTGCGTGCGATACGCTCATTGAGCTGGCTTTCGAAGCCGGGCGGCGCAGCGATGAAAGTTTTACTCCAACAGAAATTGCCGGGTTAGTTAGCCGGATAGTGAGCCCCGCACAAGGCGAAACGATCTGTGACCCCTGCTGTGGCGTGGGGACATTTCTGGTGGCTTGCCAGAGACGCGTTGACGGCGATCTTGGACTCTTTGGTCAGGAGATCGACGGCCGCACCTGGGCGATAGCCAAAATGAACCTGATTATGCGTGGTCAGCCCGGGCATCAGATTGAATGGGGCGATACGTTGCGCTACCCGAGGTTGCTGGACAGCGAGGGCAAACTCCGCAAGTTTGACGTCGTCGTCTCGATGCCTCCGCTCGGCGCGAGAGCCTGGGGGCAGGAAGAAGCCATGTATGACCATCACAATCGGTACCGGCGTGGCATTCCTCCGCGATTTTCCTCGGAGTTCGCCTTTATCAGCCATATGGTCGCGACTCTTGACCCTATGCATGGAAGGCTGGCAGTCGTTGTTCCGTTTGGTGTTCTATTCCGCGGTGCGGCTGAGAAGCAGATTCGTGAGCGCCTGCTAAGCGAAAATCTGGTGGACGCTGTGATTGCTCTGCCTCCGAGGATGCTCGGACATACGAGCATCCCGTTAGCAATCATGGTCCTGAGAGCGGGGAGAGCGGTCAGTGATGTGCTTTTTATCGATGCAGGTCGGACCTATCAAGCCGGAAAGACCAGGAACGTCCTCACAGAGGATCAGATCGAGCGTATCGAACAGACTTATCGAGAGCGGCAGGACGTCCCCCGGTTTGCACGCAAGGTGAGCATTGAAGAAATCTTCTCCCACGAAACATCGTTGAATGTCGCACGCTACGTTGACGTGACCGAGGTCGAAGCCCCCGTCAATCTGGCGGCCCTGAACGAAGAGCGTCTGCTCCTCATTGCGGAGCTGACCGAGCTGGAAGCGCGGATGTCTGTGCTGCTCTCCCGGACTGGGCCTGCCTTGGATGAAGACTGACATGGTGCGCTGACAGAGCAAACCTTGTCTGCTGTGAAGGGAACCGGTTGTCCAGCAGTTAAATTCGTAGTCCGAAATTGGTTTGCGAGTATCAGACAAATAACGGTGAAAAAGATGGCCTTGACACTGACCTGGGGTGTGGTCAACCTCGTTTTACCCGTCGCCCTTCCGCCTGTCTCAATGGGACTTGCGGGAAAATTCATGGCACGAACGGATGTAGACAGAAAGAACGCAAGGATTCTTCGTACTGTCCAGGAGGGGCAAATGGGGTGGCTCGCCATCGCCTGGTCGGCGCTCGGGCTGTATGAGAGCTGGACTGCGCTCGAAGCCAATCCGGAGCTTTACACTTTTGTTGTATCCACCACGGTTGCATTTCTTTGCGTTATTTTTGGCTCTATCTTTATCTCGGTTGGCGGGGCGATGAATGCGTCAGAGAAGGAAGAGGAGAAGTGGAAATACACCTGCGCGAGCACCGTCGCGACCGGAGCCGCAGCCTTTCTGTTCGCGATCGTCCACGCAAAGGTTTGAAAGTTTGAAACTGATAAAGGATGAGCGTGCGAAAATCGCGCAATTGCAATAGTATCTTGATCCTCGGTGGGCCTAGTGTTGTACGCGATCGGACTCGGCGTGGGGCAAGGTCATCCAGGAACTTGTCTCGCAACCTGAGGAAGAAGGACGGGCATCCGGTTTAACGATTACAAGGTTCTGTTGCCATGGCGAATCGCCGCAGCAACAGCCGGCGCGATGCGCAAGCTACGTGACCGATTGCGCGTTTATGATGCACTTTGCTCCAGAAGATACTTCCGCTGTTCTGGACCTTTAGGTTTCTTAAACTATGGTGTATTAATTGAACCGGCCAAGGTTTAACGGCAAGTTAAGGTTTGGTTAGCCACTTGGCGTAGGCTTCGATGTCGATCATTGGCACAGTGCCGCTAAATTGAAGCGTCGCTATCAATTTGAAAAGAAACGCGGTGGCGGGTTTGCCTTCTTCAATGAACTGATAGTCGGACGTGGTCCCGTCAAAGAAGAAGTGCCCATGCGAGGCGACGCAGCCGATATCCAGCCTACCTTCGCCCAAGTCGTTGTGCAGCGCCTTATTCAACGGTTTGCCAAGTGCAGGGGTCCAGTCGCTCTCAAACGCAAGGAGGCCGCCCAGAATCGGAATCAGTGGTTTGGCCGGATACGTTCCACCAGCGTGAGGAATAGGGAGGCTCGTTCGATGCAGTTGGCGCACGCTCGCTACCTTCTTCTGGGCGTAGTCTACGAGTGTCGCATTGGCGGTTTGCTTCGCCTCAAACACAGCATAAACGCTTTCCGCTGGAACGATCGTTTCGCCCTCGTACTTGAAGATGAAGGGCGAGTACTGTCTGTCGAAGACGACCACATCCATCTGCTGACTGAATGTGCCCTGGCTATCAACGACATGCGCTTTCGCGGCTTGGTATCGCTGGCTGTGGTGCAAATAGCGCGATCAACGAATCGGTTAGAGTGTCGATCTGATCGATTCGAGGAGCCGCGATGAGCAAGCTTGAGGGTCTGGACGGGCTATTCGCCGGCCGTCACTTTGACCGTGACGTGATCATTCTTTGTGTGCGCTGGTATCTGCGCTACAAGCTCAGCCTGCGCGATCTCGTCGAGATGATGGCCGAAAGGGGTTTGTCGCTGGCGCACACGACGATCATGCGTTGGGTGAAGCGATTTACACCGGAGTTCGTGAAGCGCTGGAATCGCTTTGCCATACCGGCAGGGCGGTCATGGCGCGTTGACGAAACCTATCTGAGGATTCGCGGCAAATGGGTTTATCTGTACCGGGCGGTGGATCGGGCCGGCCAGACGGTGGACTTCACGCTCAGGGCAAAGCGCGACGTGGCTGCGGCAAAAGCCTTTTTTAGCAAGGCCATCCGGCATCAGGGCCAGCCACCGGAGACGATCACGCTCGACGGGTATGCCGCCTCACACCGGGCGGTACGTGAGATGAAAGCCGATGGTCTGCTGCCGGAAGACACGAAGGTTCGGTCCTCGAAGTACCTGAACAATCTGATCGAGCAGGACCATCGCAACATCAAGTCCAGAACGAACGTGATGCTCGGCTTCAAACGGTTCAGGAGCGCCGCGCCCACGATTGCCGGCATCGAGTTGATGCATCGCATTCGCAAGGGACAATTTGGGCTTGCCAGCTTGCGACTCAAAGATACGGCTGTATCCACTACCTGGAATGCAGTACTTTCGATTCAATAAGATATCCTATATATAGATATAACATCGTTCAGACCGACAATTTTGCACCAGATCCGTTTTAGGCAGGATCGGCATGGAATGCGAATCACGTAAAGGTCTGTGACCTCGGGTGACCAATTTCGCCGCGGCTGAAGCGGACCGCGTCTCGGTAGCGTCAGCCATTGCGCGTGATCTTCTACCGTCATCGCTTCAGGCGGCCCTTTGCCGAGCCGCTTGCCGCGACGTCGCGTTCGAACCGCCGAGCAAATGTCCGAAGGTCCTCAGCGAGATGCTGCGCTCGTGCATCGACGGAACATATTCGGCAAGCCGGGCGGTGTGCCCCGATCGGCTTACTGCAACAGAACCCAGAACGGTGCGCCCGAGCACAGGATTGGGGAATGCCGGCCTACCGGGCGGAGCCCACCTCCGCGCTACGTGTCCGATACCACCAGCGTGTTAACGCGTGTGTTAACGGTGAAGTCAAGCGGCGTTAACCCCCTCGCTATTTTGATTCGAGACACTTCGTCCCGTCGTATGCCGTTGCGTGCTCGCAGGCACAGCAAGCCCCGGCGAATTTCCAGGGATGGGTCTCTACCTATCGATGATGATCCATCCACGATTGATCAAGGAGTCAAGCAATGAAGCAGGTAGGCGCAGTCATCAACGGTGAATCCTTTCAGACACGCAACACCGTCGCGGTGTTGGATCCATCCAGTGGCGAAGTCATCGCCGAGACGCCGGACTGTGGTCCTGCGGAAATCGACCTTGCTGTTACCGCGGCACGGGGCGCGTCGCATCAGTGGCGCAAGGTGGCGGTCGCTGACCGCGCGCGGATCTTGCGACGCTTCGCGCAACTGATCGAACGTGACCGGGATGAACTGGGCCATCTTGAAGCGCTGCAGACGGGCAAGCCTTTGCGGCAAGCGCGGCGTGATGCTGAACTCACTGCGCGGTATTTCGACTTCTACGCGAGCGCAGTCGAAACACACTACGGATCGTCGATTCCTCTGAACGCCGATACGATGATTTTTACGCAATGGGAGCCGCACGGAGTCACGGCGCACGTGATTCCATGGAACTACCCCATGCAGATCTTCGCGCGCACCATCGCACCGGCGCTGGCGATGGGCAACTGCTGTGTCCTGAAGCCCGCTGAAGAAGCACCGTTGACCGCCGTCCAACTGGCCTTGCTAGCCCTCGAAGCGGGCTTGCCCGCCGGCGCACTGAACGTGGTGACGGGCTATGGCGAGACGGCAGGTGCGGCGTTGACGGGCCATCACGACATCGACCATATCTCGTTCACCGGATCGGTCGAAGTGGGTCGCCTGATTGCTCACGCAGCCGCCAATCGTGTGATTCCCGTGACGCTGGAGCTGGGCGGCAAGTCGCCCAACATCGTGTTCGCCGATGCCGACATGGATCGCACCGTGCCGGGCGTGGTCAACGCCATTCTTCAGATGGCCGGCCAGACATGCTCGGCCGGGTCGCGCCTGCTGGTCCACGAAAGCGTGCACGACGTTCTGGTGGAGCGCATAAAGCAGGCCTTTGACAACGTGACAATCGGCCCTGCGCTGAGCGACCTGGCGCTCGGGCCGCTCATTTCGCAGGTGCAGCGGAGCCGCGTCCTGTCGTTCCTCGAGCAGGCGCGCGGCAACGGCGCGAAGATCGTCGCCGGCGGCAACGCGCTGAATGGCGGCGTGTTCGGAGAGGGCTTCTTCCTGCAGCCGACCTTGATCGACGATGTCCACCCCGATAGCCCGCTGGGCCAGGAAGAAGTTTTCGGCCCGGTGCTGGCGGTGACGCGGTTCCGCGACATCGACGAGGCGGTGCAGTTCGCCAATGGCACGGACTACGGTCTGGTGGCAGGCGTGTGGACGCGCGATCTGAGCACGGCTCACAGAATGATTCGCGAGGTGTTGGCCGGACAGGTCTTCGTCAACACCTACGGTGCTTCGGGCGGCGTTGAACTGCCGTTCGGCGGCTTCAAGCGCTCGGGCTATGGCCGCGAGAAAGGCGCGGAAGGACTGCGCAGTTTCGCGCAGATCAAGACCGGCGTCGTCGCGCTGTAAGGACCCGCAACCCATTCCAAAGTCGGATATATGCCAAGCACCATACGAGTATCAACGGACCCGGGTGAGCCGGGCAGCAACACCGAATCGCGCACAGCAACGTCTGCTTCAATCGAGTGCTTGTCCACCCCCGCGTTGCTGCTCGACGAGAGCCGCATGATGCGCAACATCACGCGTCTGCGAGCACGTCTCGCGGAACGCGGCGTCACGTTGCGCCCGCACCTGAAGACGCCGAAATCGATCGAAGTGGCACGCCGCGTGATGGATTCTCCGGGCGGACCGGCTACGGTTTCAACCCTGCTGGAAGCGGAGCAATTTGCCGCCGGCGGCGTGCGCGACATCCTCTACGGTGTAGGCGTAGCGCCCAGCAAGCTCGAGCGCGTGACAGCGTTGCGCCGGCAAGGCGTCGACCTGTCGGTCGTGGTGGATAACATCGACGCCGCGCGTGCGGTGGCCGAGCATTCGCGCCGTACGAATGACCGTATTCCCTCGTTGATCGAGATCGACTCGGACGGTCATCGCGCCGGCGTGCGGTTAGAGGACACGGCCAACCTGCTGGCGATCGGAAACACGCTGCATGAGGGCGGCGCCGAATTGCGTGGCGTCATGACGCATGCGGGGGAATCGTACTCGTGCAGGAGCATCGAAGAGATCGTCGCGATCGCCGAGCGCGAACGCGCTGCCGCAGTCGGTTGCGCAACGGTGCTGCGCGCGGCGGGATTGCCAGCTCCTGTCGTTAGCGTGGGCTCGACGCCTACCGCTCATTTCGCGGCCGACTTGACGGGGGTCACGGAAGTGCGTGCGGGTGTGTTCGTCTTCTTCGATCTTGTGATGGCGGGTCTTCAGGTTTGCGCGGTCGACGACATCGCGGTAAGCGTGCTGGCCACCGTCATCGGTCACCAGGCCAGCAAGGGATGGATTCTCGTCGATGCGGGGTGGATGGCGATGTCGCGCGATCGCGGTACGGCGTCGCAGCGCATCGACCAGGGTTATGGCGTCGTGTGCAGTGTCGACGGCGTGCCCCACCCGGATCTGATCATGGTCCAGGCGAATCAGGAGCAGGGGATTATCGCCGTACGAAGCGGTAGCGGGGCGTCGTTGCCTGAGTTGCCAATTGGTTCGCTGGTGCGAATCCTCCCGAATCACGCCTGCGCGACCGCGGCCCAGCACGCCAACTACGAGCTGATTCGGACGGGCTCACGGAAAATCGCAGCGCAGTGGCCACGCTTCCGGGGCTGGTGAGGGGTCGCGCTCGATTGGAACGCGAATCGAATATTGATAGCGGGTTAATTTTTTGCGTCGCGCCGATGGTGCCCGGGACAGGCGGGCCGACGTCATCTTTCCGGGCTGGAGAAGTGTCATGAAGATTCGCTTTGATGCGGGACGTCGCTTCGCGTTGCTAGCGGTGAGTTGCGCTGCGTTGAGTCTGGGAATGTCAGCGGCTCACGCCGATGAAGATCACCTGAGCACGGTCGTCAAGCGCGGCACGCTGTTGTGTGGCACGGACAATGCGACACCGGGCTTCGGCTATCTGAATACGAAGACCGGCAAGATGGAAGGGATGGATGTCGACCTGTGCAAGGCGACCGCTGCCGCTGTGCTCGGTGATCCGACGAAGGTCCAGTACGTGATCGTCACGGACCGGAGCCGCTTCAACGCGCTTCGCACCGGACAGGCCGACGTGGTGTTCGCCCATAGCACGGTCACTCCGACGCGTGAGACGTCGGCGCTCAGCATTTCGTTCTTGCCCACCAACTTTTATGACGGCACTGGCGTTCTCGTCAAGACCGCAATGAAGGTCAAGCACATTAGCGATCTCAATGGCGCAACGTTCTGCACAACCCAGGGTTCGGAAACGGAACAGATGCTGGCCGGCTATTTCAAGGCTCACAACTGGAAAGCATCGACCAAGGCGCTGACGTATCAGGACACCAACAAGCTGTTTGACGCCCTGAATTCCGGCCGTTGCGATGCGATGGTGACAGACAAGTCCGCCTTGGCTGGCTGGCGCGGCAATGCGAGCAATCCGGCTGCTTTCGAGATTCTCCCTGAAGCGTTCGACAAATCACCGCTCGCTGGATTCGTATCGCAGGACGATCCTCGCTGGCACGCTGCATTGACGTGGGTTGTGTATTCGACCTTCGAAGCGGAAGAGCATGGCATCACGTCGGCTAATCTCGCGACCTTCGTGAAGACCACCGATCCGTACCTGCAAAAATTCCTCGGCGTGAACGGTACGCTCGGCAAGGACTTCGGCCTGCAGAGTGACTTTGTGCAGAAGGTCATCGCGGCCGTCGGCAATTATGGCGATATCTACAACCGCAACATTGGCCCTAAGACACCCTATTCGATCGAACGCAAGGGTTCTCTGAACGCGGCGTGGAACGAAGGCGGCATGATGTATTCGCCGCCCTGGTATTAAGTAGCGCAAGTCGCTCTGAAGACAGCGGTGGGCAACCTGCCGCCGTCTTCAGCGGAGTACGGATATGAAACCAGATGAACTGTCCGACCGCGGAAGTTCTGACGTCAGTGGAGATGGAACCGTGTCGCAAGTAAAGCTGTCCAGCACGGAAAACAGACCGGTCGGACGTTCTCCTTTGCCCGCTTCACGACCGGAGTTGAAGCGGCGGAACCTGGCTCGCACCCAGGCAGCGGCGATCCAGACGCTGATCCTTGCGGCCATCGTCGCGGCCGTATTGGCCTTCATGGCCATAGTATGGGCAGGTCTTAAACGCCATGGCATCGGTTTTAGCCTCGACTTTCTCGCGCAGCCCGCGGGATTCAATCTCAGTGAAGGCCTGACGATCGCCAGGGGGCCGCACGGCCTGTCGCTGGTGCCGTTCGATTCCCAGCAGACCTACGCTCAGGCGCTGATTGCGGGTCTATATAACACGCTCGTCGTCTCGCTCATCTCGATCGTGCTTGCTACTGTGGTTGGCGTGATTGTCGGCGTTGGGCGGATGTCGAAGAACTGGGTTGTCAAAAACTGGGCGTGGGCGTTTGTCGAACTCATCCGCAATACGCCGCTGCTCATCCAACTCATCTTCTGGTATTTCGCTGTGCTCGTGCAACTGCCGAATCTGCGGGATGCGTCGCTGTTGCATGGCGCCTTGATCGCGAGCCGGCAAGGTGTGTTTGTCCCGTGGCTAGTCGAGACGCCGGCTGCATCCCACTATGCGTTGTTCGCAGGCATCGCAGTGACCGTGTTCGTGATTGGTATGCTGGTTCGCACACCGGGCCAGCGTCGCGTGGCGTTTGCAGCCGGTGCCGGACTGCTGGTGCTGGGTCTGCTCTTTGCCGGACGGCCGTTCAGCATCGACATGCCGCAGGCCAGCGCCTTTTCAGTGTCGGGCGGGGCAGGCTTCTCTCCGGAGATGGCCAGCCTGATCATCGCACTCGGCGTGAACTTCGCCGCGTATGTGGCTGAAGTGGTCCGCGGCGCGGTGCAATCGATCGACAAAGGGCAGTGGGAAGCCGCCGCGGCATTAGGTCTTGGTCATCGCGAATCCCTCTGGGTCGTCGTCTTGCCGCAAGCGGTGCGCATCATTCTGCCTTCGCTCGGCAACCTGTACGTCACCGTGGCGAAGAGCACCTCCTTTGCGATTGCGATCGGTTTTCCCGATATGTTCAGCGTATATGGGACGGTCGCCAACCAGACCGGCCGGGCGCTGGAAGGCATCATCATCGTCATGGTGGTCTACATGCTGATCAGCTTTGCCATTAGCGCAATCGCGAATCTGTACAACCGGCATCTCATGAAGAAAGGAGCACGGTAATGGCGATGACGATCGGTCGCTGGGCGCGGCATAACCTGTTTGCGAGCCCAGCCAGTTCGCTGCTCTCTATCGTGTCGATTCCACTGACGCTCTATGTCGCGATCCTTGCCGGGCGCTGGGTCCTGTTCGCGGCGCATTGGTCGGTCGTGGTCGACAATCTGGCCGTATTGCTGGTCGGCACGTTCCCCGGCGACCAGATCTGGCGTGCGCTGGTCGCTGGGGCCGGACTGAGTGCATTGTTCGGCATGACGCTAGGCCTCGTGCTGATCACAAAACGCTGGAAGCGCTATGTCGTCATCGCAGCCGCTCTGGCGGTGGCCGCCGCAGTGTCTTATGGAGTGCAACTGCATTGGCTCGCCGGTGCGTTCGGCTGCCTGGCCATCGCAATTTCAGCTTGCGCCGCTACCAGCCGCTGGCCCCAGATCGGTCATGGCATGGGCCTGTTGTGGCTCCTGGGCGTGGCTATCCTCTGCGCGTTGCTGGCTCCGGCCGGCGTCGACCGGTGGGGTGGTCTGCTCCTGAGTGTCCTCGTGACGTTGATTGCCACCGTGCTCAGCCTGCCGGCCGGCATCCTGCTGGCGTTCGGTAGAAATAGCCGGTTCTCGAGTCTGCGACTGGCGTGCTCAGGGTACATCGAATTGATGCGCTCCGTGCCGCTCGTCTGCACCGTCTACTGGGCGTGGATCATTATTCCGCTGGTGTTTCCGCCTGATGTTCACGTTCCCGATCTGGCGCGGGGCATCGCGGGTTTCGTCCTGTTCTACGCGGCCTACGCCGCCGAGTATGTCCGTGCGGGTATTCAGAGCGTGCCGCGTGGGCAGTCGGAGGCAGCCCAGTCACTGGGTTTCAGCAAGCTGGACGAGAGCTTCATTGTGGTTCTTCCGCAGGCGTTGAAGGCGGTGATTCCGGCGCTCGTCGGCAACGTGCTTGATCTGTTCAACAACGTACCGGCGCTGTTCATCATCGGCCTGACCGATTTCCTGAAAGCAGGACAGACGGTGCTCGCCAATCCGCAGTACAGCAGCTCGCAATATGAGGTCTACGCTTTTCTGTTCGCAGCCTACCTTGCGATCGGCTCGCTCATATCGTACGGGGCTCGCCGCATCGAACTGAAGATGAGCGAAGGGGCGCGCTAAGCGGCGCGTCGAACAAATTGATGGCCGGCCCGTTTGCCGGATGAAGATATTCTTGACGAAGGAGTGGATATGTCCGCGATTGTCCAAATGCACAAGCTGAACAAATCGTACGGCGCATTTCACGTATTGAAAGACATAGAACTGCAGGTACAGAGCGGCGAGGTGGTTGTCATTATCGGTGCGAGCGGCTCCGGCAAGTCGACCCTGATTCGTTGCGTCAATGGGCTGGAGAATTTTGGCGACGGTCGGCTGATTGTCGATGGCATCGAACTGGCGCCATCGGAGGATGGGTTCGGAACGTCGAGGACGGAACTGGCCAGTATCCGCAGGGAAGTCGGCATGGTGTTCCAGCACTTCAACCTCTTTCCGCATAAGACCGTTCTGGAAAATGTGATGCTTGCGCCGATCCGCGTCCGCAGGTGGCCACGTGCGCGCGCCGAAACGATCGCCCGCAAGTTCCTCGAGCGCGTTGGCCTGCGCGACCATGTCGACAAGTACCCCTCCCAGCTTTCCGGCGGACAGCAGCAGCGGGTCGCCATTGCCCGTTCGCTGGCAATGGAGCCGCGGATCATGCTGTTTGACGAGCCGACGTCGGCACTTGACCCGGAAATGGTAGGCGAGGTTCTTGAAGTGATGCGCGAGCTTGCCGGTTCGGGGATGACGATGATGATCGTTACCCATGAAATGGGCTTCGCGCGCGAGGTGGCAGACCGGGTCATCTACATGGACCACGGCAAAGTGCTCGAACAGGGCAAGCCGGCAGTCATTTTCGACAGTCCCACGCATGAGCGAACGCGATTGTTCCTGTCACGGGTACTCAAGCATTGATGCCGCAGCGACGCTCCCCGATTCAAGAACGTGTCCCGCCGGCGCACCGTGAGGGTGATATTGACACGGCCAGCGTCGACATGAGAGCGGCTGATACGTCACGCGGCGAGAGGTCGAGGTAATCGGTCGACTAAAAGAAGCTCACTTTTCAATAGAACACCTTAGGAAATACAGCGATGAAACTGCTTCGTTATGGGCTGAAAGGTCAGGAAAAACCGGGCTTGCTGGATCACGAAGGCAAGATTCGCGATCTATCGGATGTCATTTCCGACGTCGCTGGTGACGTGCTGACGGAGGCCGGACTTGCTCGTTTGCGCGCCCTCGATCCAGCGTCGTTGCCTCTCGTGCAGGGCGAACCGCGCATCGGTCCGTGCGTCGGCAACGTCGGCAAGTTTGTCTGCATCGGCTTGAACTACGTCGATCACGCGGCTGAGTCGAATCTGCCGGTACCCACGGAGCCGATTGTTTTCAACAAGTGGACGAGCGCCGTGTGTGGCCCGAATGACGGCGTCGAAATCCCGCGTGGCTCAAAAAAGACCGACTGGGAGGTTGAGCTCGGAGTCGTCATCGGCAAGCCTTGCAAGTACGTCGACGAAACGGATGCGCTGGCGTACGTAGCGGGGTACTGCGTCATCAACGACCTTTCGGAGCGGGAATGGCAGACTGAACGCGGTGGTACTTGGGATAAGGGCAAGGGCTGCGATACGTTCGGTCCGATCGGCCCTTGGCTCGTGACACGCGAAGAGGTGGCTGATCCGCAGGCACTCGATTTGTGGCTCGAAGTCGACGGCCATCGCTACCAGAGTGGCAACACGCGCACTATGGTGTTTAGTGTCGCGAAGCTGGTGTCGTATCTGTCCCAGTGCATGAGTCTGCAACCGGGTGATGTAATCTCCACCGGCACGCCGCCAGGAGTTGGAATGGGTGTAAAGCCGTCGCCGATCTACCTGACGGCAGGTCAGACGATTCGCCTTGGCATCGAGGGCCTCGGAGAGCAACGCCAGACTGCATACGCGGCCGGGTGACGCTGCTCTGGCGGTCTGTATTTAACGGCTCGCGCTCGAACACGCCGAATCACCGTACGCCAGTTAGAGTGACACCGGGAATGAAGATCGATCGATGAAAGGTCCCGCATGGCTATGCGCGGCTTCGCGGTCGGGCAACCCCATCGGGGCAGGCATTCTTCGCCGGCACATGCGTGAGGTCAAACAGAGGGGCGTTCGAGGCTCTGACTCTCCCGTTGATATGCGTTGGTCATTGCAGATCCGAATGATCCGCAAAATTGGACTATTCACTAACAAAGGTTCACCGCAATGCGAAATGATGCCACGCTTATTCTTCTCGACAAACATCAGGTCGAGGCCTTGTTAAAGGCTGACGATGTAGTTGAAGCGGTACGCGAGGCGTTCGCTCTGCACAGTCAGGGCGAAGGTCGCGTCTTTCCGGTGGTCCGGGAGCCGCTCGTGACGGGCGGCGTATTCGGAATCAAATCGGGCGACATACAGTCGCAAGGTCTGCTCGGATTCAAGGCTGCGGGGTTCTGGCCGGCGAACCGCAGCGTGGGTGGTGAACCGCACCAGGCCACCATCCTGTTGATCGACCCCAAAACCGGCCGCCCTGTGTGCGTCATCGACGGTAATGCAATCACGACCATGCGCACGGGCGCTGCCGGAGGCTTGGGTTTGACCCTCCTCGCGCGTGCGAACAGCACTCGTCTGTGTGTGTTTGGTACTGGAGTACAGGCGCAAGTGCAGGTCAGGTTCGCCTTGCGTGCGCTAGAACAGCTTTCCTGCGTTCGCTATGTCACCGTGGACGGTGAGCGCGACGTTTCGTTTGAAGCGCAGTTCGCCGGGCACTGCGAAGTCTTGCATTCGACCGACGGTAACGCCGCGGTGGCTGACAGCGATGTGGTGGTCACTGCGACTCCAGGCAAGGGGCCACTGTTCGACGCGCAGGCAGTGCAACCCGGCACTCACCTCAACTGCGTCGGCGCGGACACCAAGGGCAAACGTGAACTGCCGGAAGGTTTGCTAGCGCGTGGCCACCTCTTTGTCGACGATCGGATCCAAGCGCGCGAAATCGGCGAAACGCAATGGGCGCCCGACACGGCATGCATCGAGATCGGCGATCTGATCACGGGCGAGGTCCGGATAGACCGGCAACCTGACGACATCACCCTGTTCGACATGACTGGTATCGCTCTGCAGGATCTGACGGTCGCGCGGTTGCTTCACGAGCGTGCCTGCGAAACGGGTACGGCGACCTCGCTGGCATGGCCCTGGTAGTATCATCGGTTCGCCGGCCGCTAGATCAGCCCCGACTCCGCAGATCGTTGAGGGGTACCGGGCTAACGACCGTACAATCCCGACCAATCAGTTTCTAAAGGACCGGTACGTCGAAGGGTTGCCCAACGTGGTTGCGCCTGCGTGTCGCTCAACCACGTGCCCGCCAAAAGTGAGACCTCCAGATAGAGAGCATGAACGATTTCACTTCCCCGCCCTCAATGACTAGTACGAGTTCAAGCTCAAGCCTAACGGCTGATGAACTGAATACTCCAGCCATTCAGCAGGCCCGTATCGATCTCGCAGCGTGCTTTCGCATGGCGTCGCTACTCGGCCTTCATGAAGGCATCTGTAACCACTTCTCCGCGCTGGTGCCGGGACATGCGACGCTCTTCCTGGTCAATCCACTCGGCTACGCATTCGATGAAATCACCGCCTCCAGCCTGCTGATCTGTGATTTTGACGGTAACGTTCTCGCTGGAAAAGGAATACCTGAAAGCACGGCCTTTCATATTCACGCACGGGTGCATATGCGCCATCCCCATGCCATTGCATGCTTTCATACCCATATGCCGAACGCAACTGCACTGTCGATGCTGGAGGGCCCTCCGTTGAGATGGGCCGGCCAGACATCACTGAAGTTCTATGGCCGGCTCGCAGTGGATGAACACTTCGGCGGCCTTGCGTTTGACAGCAGTGAAGGCGATCGCATTGCTGCCGCGCTGGGAAGCGCAGATGTGATCTTTCTGAAGAACCACGGTGTCATGGTCGTTGCTCGAAGCATCGCGCGTGCATGGGACGACCTTTACTATCTCGAACGAGTCTGCGAAGTCGAACGGATGGCGCTTTCAACGGGCGTTCCACTAAAGCCGGTCAATCCGGAGATCGCGCGATTGACCTTCGAGCAAATGGAGTCCGTCGCCGACGAAGCCAGCCAGCAACATCTCGACAGCGTAAAACGCAGACTGGACAAGCTGGGATCCGACTACCGCGATTAAGGTGCATCAGTGCGTTTGATCAGCACGGTGTCACCACGCGCGATGCCGGCCACATGCCGGTCAGGCGGCACTCGCCGGAGTCATCAACCTGGCAGCACAGCGGCACCTGAGCCCTGACCGCTCTTGCCACGCCGGGATTGTTCGCTGTCACCGCGCGGTAACCAGGGTTGTTGCAACGTCGACGCCTGGAGAAGGTCCAGAAAACGCGTAACGCGCATCGAGCGTCCATGCCGGGAGCTGATTAGTGCGACGATATCTGCGTCCGGCTGCGTCCATGCCTGGAGCAGCGGGACGAGCCGGCCCTCGTGCAGATGTTCGGCGACGTCCCACTCGGAACGCGAAATGATGCCGAGGCCCGCAATTGCCCAGTCGCGCACGGTACCTCCGTCATTGCTCGTCAGCGCCGGCTCGATTCTGATGTTCGCCGGCACTCCATGGTTCTTTGGCGTGAAACGCCACATCGTTACATCTTCATCGTTTTCTCGCAGCGCGATGCAGTCATGCGTGAGTAATTCCTCCGGACGCCGCGGCTCACCGCGCCGCGCGAGATAGCTCGGCGCCGCGCAGAGGATGCGCCGATTAGGAGCCAGGTACCGGCTAACGAGGGACGAATCGCGTAAATCGCCGATATGGACCATCAGGTCCCACATGTCGTTCGAAACGCGCGCGGGGCGATCGGACAGCACGAGGCTTGCGCTCACTTCCGGATAGAGACCGCGAAAGAGCGCGATGGCAGGCGCGACGTAACGCTGCCCGAATCCGAGCGGCGCGATCACACGCAGATGTCCGGCCACCGTGCCACGTCGCGCCGCCAGCGCGTCCGACAAATTGCCGATGTCCTCGCAAATCCGCCGCGCGTGGACGGCAAGCAACTCGCCCTCATCGGTGAGCACCATGCGTCGGCCCGACCGGTCGATTAACCGCATGCCCAACCGGGTTTCCAGAAGACGAAGTCGCTGCGTAACGGCGGGCGGCGTGACATCGAGGTTACGTGCAGCATCCGCCAGCGACGCAGCGCTCGCGAGCGTGATAAAAAAACGTAAGTCCTCGGTCGAGATCATTGACTTGAGCGTGAGCGTGACGATCAGGGGATGTTAGTCCGTGGCATTTTTGATCGCCATTACTTTTTGACGCCTCAAGTGAGAGATTCGGCGTGGTTCAAAAAGTGCGGACCTGAGGTAACACGGACGGCGCGGTTCAAATAAGCGTTACACACGAGGTGTCGAATGGCGCGGCACGAGATAATAGTGCCCCTTTTTCATCGCAGCCCCCAATGACGTCATCCGCCTGCACTGCATCCGTGGAACTGGCCGCCGACCAGCGCAAAATAACTAATGATGGAGACGTGCATTGAAAGGGGATCTCAGTGGGCGCGTCGCCATGATTACGTAGTCGGCCAGCGACACGTACGACGCTTGTCCCGAGGACATGGGGCACAACGTGCCGTTCGGGAGAGTGGGGCGCGCGGAGGAGTTCGCCAACGTCGCGTGTTTTCTCGCTTCAGCTCTGGCGAGCTATGTGCGCGGGACATCGATCGATGTCGATGGAAATCTTCGCCGGCAATGCAGCGCTTTAGGTGCATTCTCGCGGGAAGCACCACAGCCGCAAGGCCGGGCAATGTTACGCCCTACATACTTGATGATTTGGGAGCTCGCGGCTTTCCCTCATCAGTCGCGTGGTATAGACGCGGCTGAATATGCGGCGCTCACGCACTGAAGCGCTTCGTTTTCGTATGAGTCGGGCTGAGAGAGGCGCGTATGCTGGCACTGATGTTTGCGGCAGCAGAAGGTGCAGATGGTCATTACCGGCATTCGCAAGAGCCGAGCGATTCGGGCTTGCGCCCCACCTGTCGCAACCAGGAGTGGAGCGATTGCTTGGTCCACCGGATGGCTCGAGGAGTCCATTCTGCCAGGCGCGACGCAACATCGACTGCCTTTGATTCGACATCTGAGTCTTCAACAGCCATTGAGACCAGATTCGTTCGCTCTGTCTCTTCACCGGTAAAGTGATCCGCGGTTAGCAGATAGTACTTCGCCTTTCCCATGCCGCACAGAAGCGGCCAGATGATTGCCGCATGATCACCCGAAGCGATGCCAATCTTCAGATGTCCTTCAGCGGCGACGCCAAGGTGATCCGCAAGACCCTCGGATGCGGACGATAGAACTTGAGCCGAGTGTTACGAGCATATTGATGGATCATTGCTATACCGCTCTATCTAAAACTGAGTTGGAAACGAATTCATACGCGGCACAATTTCTACCGATAAACACCAGATTAAAGCCCACATCAGTTCTGCGTTTCGTCTGACTTCCAGAAGTGGCTTTGGCCAGCGATGGCTCCAGAAATCATTCTGTTAGATCTTCCTAACCCACGGCGTAATTGAAGATGACCAGTTGTTCGTGGCGTCGCGTGTGAGCGTCGCTACCCGCAACGCTCATGCGGGCAATGGTTATTGCGCCGTCCCTGATCGCCCCATGTGTGCATCAATGAATGTCGCGCAATCCTTTAGTGCCCGCCGAGCGTCCGGGACGACGCTCGGAAACAGTTGCCATTGGTGAACCATGCCGGGCCAGATCTCGACCGACACAGCGACATCGTCCAGTGCAGCCACGCGTGCAATGCGCAGACTGTCATCAAGCGGAATTTCGCGCGAGCCGACTTGCAACAACAGAGGCGGCAGGCCACGCAGATCTGCGAACAGCGGTGACGCATCGGGGCTGCTCGGGTCGACGCCGTGCATATAGACCTTGGTTACGTCGAGCAGTCCGGCGCGGGTCAGCGCCGGATCCCGGCTGGCGACTGTCCGCGTGGAATCCCCGGCTCAGCGATGCCATTAAAGGTCACCCAATGAACAATTTCTCCCGCCTGCTCGCACCGCTTGAGCTTGGACGCATGACGCTCCGCAATCGCATGGTGATGGGCGCGATGCATACGCGTCTGGAGACACTCGAGCGTCCCGTCGAGCGTCTGGCGGCGTTTTACGGAGCCCGCGCGAAGGGGGAGGTCGGGCTGATTCTGACCGGCGGCTATTCCCCAACGCCGGAAGGCGTAATGGAAGCCGGCTCGCCGATTTTGAACAGCGAAGAGCAGTTGGGTCAGCATCGGGCGGCCGTCGACGCGGTGCATGATCACGGCGGCCGGATCGTTCAGCAGATACTGCATGCGGGGCGCTACGCGAAAGTGCCCGACTGTGTTGCGCCTTCGGCGGGAAAAGCACGCATCAACCGGTTCTCGCCCCGGGTCCTATCGACCGCGGAGGTATGGGGAATTGTCGGTGCCTATGCGCGGACGGCGGAGCTCGCCAGATCAGCTGGGTATGACGGCGTCGGGATCATGGGCTCCGTGGGATACCTGATCAACGAATTCACCGCTGCCCGCACTAATCAGCGCGACGACGCGTTTGGCGCGTGATTTCGACGCACGCCTGCGGTTCCCGTTGGAAATCATCGGTGCCGTTCGCGCGCGGATCGGCGCCGACATGATGCTGGTCTATCGAATCTCGGCGATCGACCTGGTCGAGGATGGGATGAGCGGCAGCGAAACGGCTGAATTTGCGCGTCGGATCGAGCTTGCCGGTGCGGACGCCATCAACACCGGTGTGGGATGGCATGAAGCACCGGTGCCGACGATCGCGGCGTCCGTGCCTCGCGCGGCATGGGCATTTGCCGTCGCCAACGTGAAGCGTGCGGTGTCGATTCCGGTGATCGCATCGAACCGGATCAACTCCCCGGCGGTCGCCGAAGACTTGATTGCATCGGGTATCGCGGATCTGGTATCGATGGCGAGGCCGCTGCTGGCCGATCCCGAGTTCGCCATGAAGACCCGGCTCGGCGTGGTCGACGAAATCAGCCCGTGCATTGCCTGTAACCAGGCGTGCCTCGATCACATTTTCACGGAGCGCTCGGCCACGTGTCTCGTCAATCCGCGCGCGGGGCATGAAATCGAATTCGCGCCGAAGAGAGCGGATCCCGTCAAACGGCTCGCCGTGGTCGGGGCGGGACCCGCCGGTATGGCGTTCGCGATCAATGCCGCGCAACGCGGTTATCGCATCACGTTATTCGAGGCGGCGGGTGAACTGGGTGGCCAGCTCAACATGGCGAAAGTGGCGCCGGGAAAAAGCGAGTTCAACGAGCTACTACGCTATTTCCGGGCGATGCTGAAGAAGACCGGCGTCGACGTGCGGCTGGGGCACACTGCGTCGGCGCGGGAGCTCGCGTCGGGCGAATTCGCGGAAATCGTGCTGGCGACTGGCGTGGTGCCTCGTAAGCCGGTTTTCGATGGCGTCGATCATCCGAAAGTGCTCAGTTACGTGGATGTATTGCTGCATCGCGTGGCCGTGGGCGAACGGGTGGCGATCATCGGCGCGGGCGGTATCGGCTTCGACGTTGCCGACTTCCTGGTGGCGGACCAGGCCGACGACTCACGCGACGTGACGGCTTTCCTGAGGGCATGGGGCGTTGATGGCACGCATTCGACACCCGGGGGTGTCGTCGATCCGGTTCAGGTCTTGTCCCGACGCCGCGCGGTCTACATGCTGCAACGCACGGCCGGGCCGTTGGGCAGACATCTCGGCAAGTCCACCGGATGGATCCTGAAGACCCGGCTTCGAAACGCCGGCGTTCAGATGATCGGCGGCGCCTCCTACGATCGCGTCGACGATCAAGGTCTTCATTACCGTGTCGACGGCGAGCCGTTCACTCTTGCGGTCGGCAACGTTGTCCTCTGCGCTGGCCAGCTATCGAACCGGACACTGCACGGGAAGCTTCGCGACCTGGGCGTAAACGCCACGCTGATCGGCGGCGCCGACGTCGACAGCGAGCTGGATGCGCTGCGAGCGATCGACTAGGCGACGCGTCTTGCAGTGGATATATAGGAAGCAGCACGAAATCATCGCACTATCCCTTTCAAGGAGTCGTGTCATGCGTGGAGTGAAAGGATAGCTGGCTGTCATCACAGGAGCGGGCGGTGGAATCGGCCGCGCGCTGACTCAACGGTTCTGCGAGGAGGGCGCGCGCGTCGTGGCTACCGACATCAACTCGGACGCGCTCGATCGCTTCATCACCGGGCTGCACGAATACGCGGAGCAGCTGATCCCGTTGACGCTGGACATTACCGATCATGCCGCAGTCGCGCGCGAGCTCGCAGCCGTCGCCGATCGTGCAGGAAACGTCGATATATTGATCAACAATGCCGGTTGGGATCAACCGATCCAGTTCGTCGACACTACGCCGGACTTCTGGGACAAGGTTATCGCAATCAATCTGCGTGGGCCGCTCAACCTGCAGCATGCGATCGTGCCGATGATGATCAAGGCCGGTGGCGGCAAGATCGTGAACATCGCCTCCGACGCGGGACGAGTCGGTTCATCGGGCGAATCGGTCTATTCAGCCTGCAAGGGTGGCGTCATCGCGTTCAGCAAGACGCTGGCGCGCGAGGTGGCCCGTCACAACGTCCGTGTCAACGTCGTGTGCCCAGGGCCGATCGAGACGGCGCTGCTCGAGTCGTTCACAGAGGAGGGCGGTTTCGGACAGAAGGTCTACGAAGGCTTGAAACGTGCAATCCCGCTCAAGCGCCTCGGTCAGCCGGATGACATTCCCGGTGCCGTGGCCTTTCTCTCCAGCGACGACGCCAACTTCATCACTGGCTAGGTCATCAGCGTGTCCGGTGGACTGACCATGCACGGATAAGAGGCCATACAGATGAGTATTTATGAAGACGTTCTCTATTGCTCGGCGGCGGGCGTCGCAACGATTACGATTAACCGTCCCGAGAAATACAACGCATTCCGCGGCAGGACGTGCGACTAGTTGATCGACGCGCTGCATCGCGCGGGCCGGGACAAGTCGGTCGGCGTAATCGTGCTGACGGGGGCGGGGGAAAAGGCGTTCTGCACCGGCGGCGATCAATCCGCGCATGACGGTGGCTATGACGGCCGCGGCGTGATCGGTCTGCCGGTCGAGGAGTTGCAGAGCCTGATTCGCGAAGTGCCGAAGCCGGTCATCGCGCGAGTCAACGGATACGCGATCGGCGGCGGCAACGTGCTCGTGACCTGCTGCGACCTCGCGATCGCCGCGGATACTGCACAGCTAGGGCAGGTCGGTCCGAAGGTAGGGTCGGTCGATCCGGGCTTCGGAACGGCGTTTCTTGCGCGCGTCGTCGGCGAAAAGAAGGCGCGGGAGATCTGGTTCCTGTGTCGCCGCTACACCGCCGCGCAGGCGCTCGCGATGGGGATAGTCAATGCGGTGGTGCCAGCGTCGGAGCTCGATGCGGAAGTCGCTCGGTGGTGCGACGAGATACTTGCGCTGAGTCCGACCGCGATTGCGATCGCGAAGCGGTCGTTCAATGCGGACTCCGATTCGATCCGCGGCATCAGCAGTCTTGGCATGCAGGCGCTCGCGCTGTATTACGGCACCGACGAGTCGCATGAGGGCGTCAATGCGTTCCTGCAGAAACGAAAGCCACGATTTTGGTCGCAGGACAGGTCGGAGAAGTGATTAATCGGTCACGCGTCTGGCAGCGCGAGCACTGTTGCCCGCCTGAGCGCGGCGCGCCTCCTCGATCGCGAGTTCGATGAAGTCGAGCACCAGCGGGTTGCTTTCACCTTCACGAAAGAATACCTTCACGGTGAGCGGATCGAAGCCGTCGACCGGGCAGTACACGAGCGATTCCGGCACCGACGCAAACACGTACGCGGCGCTGAGCATCGAGCCAAGCCCCTGATCCACCAGCGTCATTCCGACCTGGGATTGCGTGGTTTCGTACACGATGTTCGGCTGCACGCTCGCACTGGCGAAGCGCGCGAGCACCGAATCGTACAGCGGCTCGTTGACGGATCGCGCGGGCACGATGAGACGCTCTGCGGCTAGTTCATTGACATGCAGCCGCGTGCGCCGCGCGAATCGGTGACCGCGGCGCATCAAGAGACACCAGCCTGACCCGAGCAGATCTTCCGAGCCGACCTGCGCATCGTTGCCCGGCGGCTCGACAGGCACGCCAAAGCCCACGTCGATCTCATATGCGCCGAGCGCCGCCCATTGCCGCCGTGCGTTCATTTCGCGCCGCACGATCGCGACGTCGGGATACAGTGCCTGGAGCCGGATCAGTGCGGGCGGCACGAACGGCAGATTCGTGTATTCGACCAGCCCGATCGATAGCATGAAGCCCCGGTCTTTCCCCGTCTCGCGTGCCGCGCGCAGCGCGAGGTCCAGTTGCCCGAATGCCTGCTCGACCCCGTCGCGCAGAGCATCACCGGCGGCCGTCAGCGTGACGCCGCGTGTATCGCGGGTAAACAGCGGCATGCCGACGAACGCTTCGAGCTTTGCGATCTGCTGGCTCAGTGCGGACTGCGTCACGCAGGCGATGTCGGCGGCCCGGCCGAAATGCAGTTCTCGCGCAAGGATTGCGAAATAGCGCAGTTGCCGAAGCTCAAGCGCTTTCATGCCGGGCGAACGGGTTTCTTCCATGGTCGGCGAGGAGATGAACCCACTGCCTTTCGGTCCCGGCAGCGGCAAGCGTCGTCAGCGCGTGGCGATCGTCACCAGTTCCGGCTGCAGATACCCGCGCATCGCTTCGAGCCCGCCGTCTGACCCGTAGCCGCTGTCCTTCACGCCGCCGAACGGCGTCTCTGCAAACGAGATAGCAGTGTGATTGATGCCCAGCATGCCAGTCTGCACGCCCGCCGTGATGCGCGCGATGTCGTTGGCCGAGTCGCTGAACGCATAAGCCGCGAGACCGAACGGCAAGCGGTTCGCTTCTTCGATGGCGTCGTCCAGTTCCTTGTAGCGCAGCATGATCGCGACCGGCCCGAACGGTTCCTCGTTCATCAGCGCGCCGTGAAGGCTTGGCTCCGCAACCACGGTCGGCTCGAAGAAGTAGCCGGGACGATCGATCCTGTTGCCGCCCGTGAGCACTTGCCCACCGTTCTCGCGCACGTCGTCGACGAGCCGTAGCATCGCCGATATCCGGCGCTCGTTGTTGAGCGGCCCCATCTTCGTGTCCGGAAGCAGACCGTCGCCGACCGTGACGTTGCCGACGTTGTCGAGAAATTCGGCGACAAAGCTATCGTAGACGGAATCGGCGACGAGGATACGCGTCGGTGAAATGCAGACCTGGCCGCAGTTCGCATATTTCGCCTGCACGATGGTTTTCGCCGCGGCCTGCAGCCCGGCGGTCGGCGTGACGATGACTGGCGCGTGGCCGCCCAGCTCCATCGTCGCGCGCTTCATGTGCTGGCCGGCGAGTGACGCCAGATGCTTGCCGACTGGCACCGAGCCGGTGAACGAAATCTTTCTGATCGCAGGATGCGGAACCAGATACGACGAGATGTCGCCCGGCACTCCGAACACCATGTTGACGACGCCTTCTGGCACGCCTGCGTCGACGAAACATCGCACGAGCTCCGACGTGCAGACCGGCGCTTCTTCGGGCGGCTTCACGACGATCGTGCATCCGGACGCAAGCGCTGCCGAGATTTTCCGCGCGACCTGCGTCAGCGGGAAGTTCCACGGCGCGAACGAGGCTACCGGTCCGACAGGCACCTGAATGACCTGCTGCTGGATGTTCGGCTGCCTCCCCGGCACGATCCGGCCGTAGGTGCGCCGGCCTTCCTCCGCGAACCAGTCGATGATCTGCGCGGCGAGTTCCGCTTCGAGACGCGATTCGGCGAGCGGTTTGCCCTGCTCGACGGTCATCGCACGGCTGATTTCGTCCGCGCGCTCGCGAAAGATCGAGGCGGCGCGGCGCAGGGTGTTCGAGCGCTCAAGGGCAGGCGTGCGGCTCCACGTCTTGAACGCGCGCGCCACCGCGTTGACCGCACGTTCGAGATCGGGCCTGCTTGCAACCGCGACGCGGCCTATGTTTTCCAGTGTCGCCGGATTGCGGTTCTCGAGCCACAGGCCGTCGGAACCGGCCGTCCACTGACCGTCGATCAACAGGTTAACGTCGATTTGCGATTCGCTATTCAAGGTCATTTCACGACTCCGCGAGGTCGAGCGCGCTGATGTGCGTCGGACTGTTGGGACTGGCGGTCAAGCCGCCGTCCACGACGAATTCCGCACCGGTAATATGGCGCGCCTCGTCGGATGCGAGGAAGAGGACGGTGTTCGCGACGTCCTCGGGTTCCGCGATGCGGCCAAGTGGGCTGACCATCCTGCCCAGATCGTCGACCGTCGCGCCCGCCTTTTTGGCGCCGTATTCGGCGATCGCAGTCCTGACGAAGCCAGGAAACACCGCGTTGACTCGCACCTGGTCGAACGCATACTCGATCGCGATAGTCCGGCTCATGATCCGGACGGCGGCCTTGCTGGCGGCATACGCGGACCTGCCTGCGATGCCGGTCAACGCATTGGTCGACGACATGTTGACGATCGATCCGCGGCGCTTCGCAGCCATCAAGGGCGCGAACGCGCGCATACCCAGGAAAACGCCTTTCGCGTTCACGTTCATCATCAGATCCCACTCATCGACCGTCGTATGGACGAGAGGGCGGATAAGATATACTCCGGCGTTATTCACCAGTATGTCCGGCGTACCGTGCTGTTCGACCGTCCACGCTGCCACATCGCGCCACTGCTCTTCTGAAGTGGTGTCGAGCGCTCTGAACGCCGCTTTCCCCCCATTGCTCCTGATCTCTTCAATGACGCCCGTCCCGCCTTCGGCATTCAGGTCGGTCGCGATTACCATCGCGCCTTCCGCCGCCAGCCGCAAACTGATTGCGCGTCCAATCCCGGACGCGGCGCCGGTGATCACAGCCACTTTGTTGCTCAAACGCATGAGGATCTCCTGATCGGGGTCGTTCATATTTCAGATGATGTCATTATATGGCTGAAGATACCATAGAATGGTGTATGGCGACAGATTGCGCCGGGATTGGTTTCGCTATCGAAGACGGAGGAGAAAGACGTGCCTAAACTCGCAACCGGACAAACGTTGCGGTCAGCCGAACGTATGCTCGATGTTCTGAAGGTGTTTTCCACCGACGAGCCTGCGCTGACGGTGTCGGAAATCACCGGTCGGTTGGACCTTGCGCCGAGCACCGTGCGCCGCATCCTCGACGCACTGGAAAGCAAGGGATTTGTGAGGCAGGACACCCGGACCGGGAAGTATTCGCCATTCGTCGAGATCGTCCGGCTCGCGGCCGCGGCGGTGCAGGGTAACGACCTCATCTCGGGTGCGAGCCAGCCGCTCGACGATCTGCGCGATCGCACTGGCGAGAATGTGCAACTGACGGTGCTGATCGATCACGACGTCGTGTTCGTCGATCGTCGCGTGACGAACCAGACCATCAAGATTTTCAGCCCGATTGGATATCGGCGTCCGCCATGGGACGGCCGTGCTGCGGGGCAGATTCTGCTCGCGTGGCTGTCCGCCAATCAGCTGGAAGGGATGCTGCCGTCGCCGGCGCAATGGCGTCCCGGTGAGGCGCCGGAGCTGGCCAGCCCGAAGGCATTCCTAGCGTTGCTCGCGGAGGTGCGCGAAAAAGGCTACGCGATCAACGACGAATTCACCGAGCGCGACGTATGGGCCGTGGCCGCGCCCATCCGGGATCATACGCGACAGGTAATCGCCGCCGTCAGCATTCCGGTGCTTAAGTCGCGCGTAAGCGACCCGAAGCGCGTCGCGGAACTCGTCGACGCGGTGACGGCGACCGGCCGGGAGATTTCGCGCCGGTTGAGTTACTTCGAGTAAAAGCCTCCGGGTCTGGCGATGCAGGCCCGGCGACGGCCTCGTTTCAAGCGTCAGATCGACCAGACCTTCGCATCCGGAAAAAGCGTCGCGCCTTCGTAGCGCAGCGCCGGCTCGCAGTCTCGCGCGAGCAGCAGCGGACCGTCGAGATGCACGATGTCCGCCTTCTGTGCGAGCACGATGCCCGGCGCCATCGAAAGCGACGATGCGACCATGCAGCCGACCATCACCTTCATGCCCGCGGCGCGCGCCGCATCGGACAGCGCGAGCGCTTCGGTCAGGCCGCCGGTCTTGTCGAGCTTGATGTTCGCGAACGCGTACTTCGAACGGACATCGTTAATCGACCGCAGATCGCGGCATGACTCATCGGCGGCGAGCGGCACCGGGCTCGCATAGCCGAGCAGCGCGCCATCGGCGCCCGCTGGCAGCGGCTGTTCCAGCAACTCCATGCCGAGTCCGGCGAGTTCCGGCAGGAATGCGTTCAGATGCTCGGGTCGCCACGACTCGTTCGCGTCCGCCATCAGGCGCGCATTCGGCGCGGCGCGGCGCACCGCGCGCACGCGCTCAAGGTCGCCGTCGCCACCCAGCTTCAATTTCAGCAGCGGCAGATGTGCGAAGTCGCGTGCTATTTTCGCCATCGCTTCCGGCTCGTCGAGGCTCAGCGTAAACGCCGTGATTTGCGGCGCGAGCGTGTCGCCGAGCCCTGCGAACGAGGCCACCGTCCTACCGGTGAGCCGGCTGCGCAGGTCCCATAGCGCGCAGTCGATCGCGTTGCGTGCCGATCCGGGCGGCAGCAGGCGCTGCAGATCCTGCAGGTCTATTCCTTCTTCGATGGCCGGCGTAACCGCGCGGATCTGCGCGGTGACACTCTCGATGTTCTCGTTATAACGACCATACGGCACGCACTCGCCGCTGCCGACGATTCCCCGTTCCTCGATACGTACGACGATCGACTCAGCAAGCGTCTTCGATCCGCGGCTGATGCGGAACACGCCGCGAATCGGCAGCGTGCATTGCTCGACCTCCAGCGATCTCTGCTTCATTTCACTCCTCCTGGTTTGCAAAATAGTTTGACACACGTTCGTTAGAACCATATTATGGTTTCAACAAACATATTATGGTCTAAGTCGATGAAAATGACACCCATAGAAGAGCACCGGCACCATCCGGCGCGGAGGAGCAAATTGACAAGTCTTGACGGCGCGCTTGCGCACGTCAGGGCCGGTCAGGTCGTCGCGCTCGGCGGCCTGTGGTTTCACAACAATCCGTGCGCGGCGGTCAGGGCGTTGGCGCGCAGGAAGGTCAGGGATCTGCGGATCGTCGCGGCCCCGCCGGCGAGCTATGCGGTAGATCTGCTGATTGGCGCGGGCTGCGTGGCGCAGGCCACCGTCGGCCACGTGTCGTTCGAGCATCTCGGCTTTGCCCCGAATTTCCGTCGTGCGGCCCAGGAGGGCACTGTGCGTATTATCGACGCCGACGAAGCCACCATCCTCGGTGGCCTGATGGCCACCGTCGAACACCTCGATTCGCATCCAGTCACCTCGGTAAAAGGCACGGATATCGGCCGGTCCGCCGCCGCGCCGCGCAACGACTCTGGTGTCGTTGCGCCTGTCGCGCTGCGCCCGGACGTGTGCCTGCTGCACGCACAGGAAGCGGATATCTACGGCAACGTGCGCAATCTCGGCACACCGTTTTGCGATCCGTTGTTCGCGAAGGCGTCGAAGTACGTGATCGTCACCGTGGACCGGATCGTCGACAACTGCGATATCCGCGCGGAGCCGAATCGCACCACGATTCCAGGCTACCTAATCGATGCGGTCGTCCAGGCGCCGTTCGGCGCGCATCCGTGCTCCAGCCACGGCATCCATGTTCACGATGAATTGGGCATAGGCGCATACATCAAGGCAGGCACTAACGCCGACACCTGGCGTCGCGATTATTTCGGTCCCTACGTTGACGAGCCCGAATCGCTCGAAGACTACGTGCGGCTCGTCGGCGGCGCGGACTGGATTCTCGCGCTTTCGGAGGTGGTCCGATGAGCGGCTTCAGCAACGATGAACTGATGACCGTGCTGCTCGCGCGCGAGTTGCGCGACGGCGACCTCGCCGTAACCGGCGCGAGTTCGCTGGTGCCGGTTGCTGCGTGTCTGCTTGCACAAAGAATGCATGCGCCGAACCTCACGTTGATCACGCCTGCGGGCGTGGTCAATCCCAAGCCGAAGCGCCTGTACCGGTCGGCATCCGACGGCCGCTGGGTCGAAGGCGCGGAAGCACTTGGGACCGCGTATGACCTGTTCGAGATGTCCGAGAACGGCCGGCTCGACGTGATGTTCTACGGCGGCGTGCAGATCGACCGTCGCGGCAACATCAACCTCACCGGCACCGGATACGACGCCAACGGTCATCCACGCTTTCGTGGGCCGGGCCTCGCGAACACGTCGTTCGCAGTGGTTTCCAAACGAATCCTGCTGTTCAGCGCCGCGCATACACGCCGGACCTTCGTCGACAACGTCGAGTTCCTGACGGCGGCTGGCCATCTGGGCGGCCCCGGCGAGCGTGAGAAGCTCGGCATCACGACCGACGGCCCGGTCTTGTGCGTGACGCCGATGGTCACTTTCGAATTCGACAAAGAGAAATGTATGCAGGTTCGTTCCATTCATCCCGGCGTCGATCCTCGCGACGTGATCGAAAACACGGGCTTTGCGTTGCGAGACGCGTCGTGGCCGACCACGGCTGCGCCGACCTCGGACGAGTTGTCGATCCTGCGTCGCTTCGTCGATACGAGCGGCGAGCTCGCGGGATGACTGGCGTCGTAGCACGGAACGAACTGCAGACAAGTAACCGGTAAAACATCATGAATCAGAAAACCAGTTTGAAAGGATTGCGCGTCATAGATTTCACGCGCGTCGTTGCGGGCCCTTATTCCACGTCGATCCTCGGCGATCTCGGTGCAGATGTCATCAAGATCGAAAGACCCGAGACCGGCGACGACAGCCGCGGCTGGGGCCCCCCGTTTGTTGGCGAAGTGAGCTCATATTTTCTCGGCCTCAATCGCAATCGCCGTAGCGTGGCGATCGATCTTCAGACGCCCGAGGGCGTGGCGATCGCGAAGCGGCTGATTGAGAACGCCGACGTCGTAGTGGAAAGTTTTCGCCCTGGTGTGATGGATCGTCTTGGCCTCGGTTACGAAGAGCTGAAGAAAACTAATGCTGGTCTGATCTACTGCGCGGTTTCCGCGTTCGGGCAGACCGGTCCGTATCGCGAGCGTCCAGGCTACGATCTGATGATCTCGGCGCTCGGCGGCCTGATGGGTGTGACGGGAAATGCTGACGGCGAGCCGGTCAAAACCGGCGTTGCGCTGATCGACGTTTCCACTGGGCTCCACGCCGCTATCGGCATTCTCGCCGCACTTCACCATCGCACGGTCACGGGCGAGGGGCAACGCGTGGACGCCTCGCTCCTGAGTACGGAACTGGCTATCCTGATCAACGTGGCGAGCGAGTATTTGATCGGGGGCAGCATTGCGAAACCGCAGGGCTCTGGCCATGCCAACGTCGCTCCGTACCAGGCGTTTCCCACCGAAGATGGTTGGGTGCTCATGGGCTCACCCAACGACAAACTCTTTCGCAAGATGTGCGATGCCTTGGGCAAGCCGGAGTGGGGCGAGGACCCACGTTTCATCACCAACGGCGAGCGCGTGAAGCACAAGCCGGAACTGGTGGGCATGATTAGCGCCATCACGCGCACGAGGACGACCAGCCACTGGGTTGATGTTCTTTCGGCGACCGGCGCTCCCGTCGCTCCAATCAACAGAATGGACAAGGTATTCGAAGACCCGCAGGTGAAGCACCTCAATCAGGTGGCGCACGTCGAGCATCCGCTCTACGGTCGTTACCCGGTCGTCACGTCGGGATTGCGGTTTTCCGCAACCCCGACCGTGGTGGGACCCGCCGCGCCCCGACTTGGCGAGCATACCGTCGAGATCCTGACGCGCGAACTGGGCATGACGGAAAGCGATATCGACGACCTGATCGAGAGAGGCGTCGTTGAATACCGGCCCGCTGCAGGCAACGAAGCCGCAGTGGTCAAATAATCCGGACATCCCATCGAGCCGGGTGAATTGGCGCCGCCGCGTTCGGCGCCATTAATAAGAGCAGTGGGCAACCATGTTGTCATGCAAGGAACGAGGAGACGAGCTATGAGTACCTTAAATAATTCGATTCAATCTAGAGCAGAGCAAGAGGTCGAGGCGACTATCGCGCGCGACCCCTCACGGCGTCGTCGGATCGTCATCGGAGCCGGGATCGGCACGGCGATCGAATATTACGACTTCACGATCTATGCTTTTCTGGCGACCACGATCGCGCAGGTTTTTTTCCCGAAGTCGGACCCGACCGCTGGCCTGCTCTCCACGTTCGCGATTTTCGCGGCTTCGTTCTTCCTGCGTCCTTTTGGCGGAATCGTTATCGGTCACCTCGCGGACAGGCTGGGCCGACGCAGGGCGTTGACGCTCTCCGTGGCCGGCATGGTCGCGGCCAGCGTGCTGATTGGCTTTATTCCGTCATATGGCGCCATCGGTGTACTGGCTCCTGCAGTGCTCGTCCTGCTGCGTTGCGTTCAGGCTTTCTCGGCAGGCGGCGAACTCGGAACGGCGGCTTCGTATGTCGCCGAGCAGTCGCCGGTGGAACGGCGCGGCTATCTGACCGGGTTCGTCAACCTAGGCACTGTATCAGGAACACTGCTCGCTTCCTTCACGGTGGCGCTTACGCGGGCGCTCGTTCCGGACGTCGACTTCGCGGGTTGGGGCTGGCGAATTCCGTTTCTAGTTTCGCTGCCGCTCGGGATCATCGCGCTCCTGGTGCGCCTGCGTATGGAAGAGTCGATCGCGTTCGAAGAGATCGCGAAGGAACACGAGATCAAGAAGTCGCCCGCGCTGGGCGTGCTGAAGGCACGCCCGAGAGCAGTGCTGGTCGTGATCGCACTTGCGTTGACCTCGAATGCCAGCTACTGGACCGTGTTTACCTACATGAGCACGCTGCTCCAGACACAGCACGTCATCGACGCGAAAACGGCGGCGTGGTCAACGACGGCGACGCTCGTTCTCGCCGCGATCACCATGCCATTCTGGTCGCACCTTTCCGATCGGTTCGGTAGAAAGAGCGTGATGATGACCGTGAACGGCATTTTCGTTCTCGCATCCTACCCGCTCTTCATGCTCGCGACTCATAGCGCCACCGTGGGGATTCTCGTCCAGTTGGTGCTAGGTCAAATCACGGCTTGCTATCTAGCGAACCTGCTCGCAACGCTCGCTGAAACGCTGCCAGCGTCGATGCGGGTCAGTGGCTTCGCACTTGGCTATAACATCGCCTCGATCCTTGCAGGGGGATCGGCAGGTTATATCGCCACGTGGCTTGTTTCGAGAACCGGAAATCCGGCCTCGCCCGCATTTTTCGTCATGACCGCTACCGCCGTGGCATTCGTTGCATCAGCATTAATGCGGGAAACGGCCAATCGTCCGCTGCAACTGGATGCCTGACCGACTTCGCGTGCGTTGAATACGCGCGCGATCGCCGTCTGTTGCGACGTTGAACATTCATTCATTTAAGACACCTTAGCAAATGAAGCCACTGGACACGCTCGAGACGCGACGCGCCGAGGGCAGCCTGAACCTGCTGCAAGGCGTTCGTGTACTGGATCTCACGACATCGATCGCCGGACCGTACGGAACGCAGTTGCTCGCCGACATGGGAGCAGAGGTACTCAAGATCGAAAAGCCAGGGAGTGGTGACGACACGAGAGCGTGGGGACCCCCTTTTCTCGGTCGTCAGTCGCTTTGGTTCGCAAGCGTCAACCGCAATAAGGAGAGCCTCACGCTGGACGTGCGTCATCCGGAGGGCCGCGGGATCGTC
Source organism: Paraburkholderia sp. TE9906 (assembly GCF_056279605.1). Classification (NCBI taxonomy): domain Bacteria; kingdom Pseudomonadati; phylum Pseudomonadota; class Betaproteobacteria; order Burkholderiales; family Burkholderiaceae; genus Paraburkholderia; species Paraburkholderia sp. TE9906. The sequence continues at coordinate 41,032 of NZ_JBWCCT010000009.1, read as the reverse complement.
GAAAAACTTGTGGCCGACAGCGACGTCATCGTGCTGAACATGGTGCAGGGGTTGCAGGCGAAGCTCGGTCTCGACAGCGAGCGGCTGCGCTCGATCAATGAGCGGCTGATTCACGTCTCTCTTACGGGCTTTGGCCTGACCGGGCCCCGTGCAAACTCGCCTTGCTACGACCTGATCGCCGAGGGGTACTCGAGTGTGATGGACCTGACGGGCGAGCCTGATAGCGGGCCCCAGAAAGTGGGGACACCTGCGGCCGATCTGCTCGCGGGTCAGGACGTCGCTCTCGCAACTCTTGCGGCCATCATCGAGCGTCAGCGCACGGGCCGAGGCAAAAGCATCGACATTTCAATGGTCGAAAGCATGGTCCGCTTTATGTCGCCGCGAATCGTCCCGTATATGGCAACCGGCGAACGCATGTCTCGATCCGGTGGACGCGATTCTGTCATTGCGATCTATCAAGTATTCGATACGGCCGACGAGCCAATCACGCTGGGCCTCGGAAACGATGCAATCTGGAAGCGGTTCTGGCAGGCCGTGGAGCGCCCGGAGTTCGGAGACCGCGAGCAATTTGCGACGAACACCGCCCGAAGAGAGCGGCGCGCGGAAATCGTGGCTGAAGTCGCGGGAATACTGTGCACCCGCAATCGTGCCGAATGGCTTTCCCTGTTCGCGTCGGCTCGAATCCCGGCAGGCCCGATTAACCGCGTGGACCAGGTTGTTACCGACAAAGTCCTGCAAGAAAAGGGCATGTTTTACGCAGTCGAGGGCGAGGACGGACCGATACCACAGGTTGGTCTGGGAATTCGCTTTGACGGCAGCAGCGCAGTCCACAGGACCGCCCCGCCCGGCCTCGGCTCCGACACGGAAAAGGTGCTGCGCGAACGCCTGAAGTTAAGCGAGGGCGATGTAGCGCGCCTCATTGCTGAAAAGATCATTTGAAGGAGATAGTCATGGCATATGAAGAGATCATTTACGAGGAAGACGGTCCAGTCGGAACAATCACACTTAATCGGCCTGATGACGGCAACATGTTTACCGAGCGCATGTGCCATGAGATTCGCGACTGTATCAATGAGATTCGCCGTGAGACTCGCACGCGCGTCATCGTTCTCACCGGGGCGGGCGAGAAGTTCTTTTGCACGGGCGGTCGCAAGGATGGGATGCAGGACTCGAAGTTATATGCGGGAGTTCTTCCTGTGCTCGAGATGTACGAAAGTATCGACAGGTTGCAAAAGCCCGTGATTGCCTCCGTCAACGGTTTTGCAGTCGGCGGCGGCAATGTGCTCCAGGTGGTGTGCGACCTCACGATCGCAAAGGAAAGCGCCATCTTCCGTCAGGTAGGTCCGATGGTGGGCAGCTTCGATGCGGGCTACGGAACGTGGTATCTCGAAGATCTGGTCGGCAAGAAGCGCGCGAAGGAAATCTGGTACCGCAATCAGAAGATTACGGCGCACGAAGCACTGGAGATGGGGCTCATCAACAAAGTTGTACCCGACGGAGAACTCAAAACCGCCACGCGCGAATACGCCCTGGAGGTCGCGGAGCGCGGTGCTTTTGCGCTGGCGTCCATCAAGGGGGCGTTCAACGCCCGTCACGGCGGTGTTTCAGGTCTTTCCCGGGTGACGCACGACCTCTTGCTGCGCGCCTATCTGGGCAGCGAAGAACAGGACGAGCTCGCACAGGCGTTTTCTGAACGCCGCTCGCCGGACACCAACCGATTCGGTCATTGAAAGGAGCCAGCATGAGCGTGGAGCTTTCTTTTGACGATGGTTTGGCATTCGTCACCCTGAACAGGCCAGAAGCCCTGAACGCACTTAGTTTTAGCGTGCTCGGCGAAATTGCGGAAGCCCTTGACGAGGTCAAGGCTTCGGATGCGCGTGCACTGGTGATTTCCGGGCGCGGAGAGAAAGCGCTTTGCGCTGGCGCCGACATCAAGGAGTTGACCGGACGAGGACTTGTCGCGCAACGGCAGGGCGCGCAGCTTGGACAAGCCGTTTTCCAGAAGATCGATGGGCTGTCGATCCCTTCGGTGGCGGTCATCAAGGGATATGCGTTTGGTGGCGGCCTCGAAATGGCCCTTGCCTGTACGTTTCGCGTAGCCACTTCGTCGGCGAAGATGGGTTTGCCGGAAATCCGGCTTGGGCTGATTCCGGGATATGGCGGTACACAGCGCTTGCCCCGCATCGTGGGACAAGCACGCGCGCTCGAGTTGATCATGTCGGGGAAGACCATCGGTGCCACGGATGCCGAACGAATTGGCCTCGTCAACGCGGTGGTCGACGACGGCGAGGCTCACGAGTTGGGCGCGCAGTTCGTTCGCCAGTTCACGGGACACGGCAAGATCGCGCTGATGCTTGCGAAGCAGGCCGTGGAGCGCGCGTTCGACTCGCCGTTGGAGAAGGGACTGTTGGTCGAGGCGGACCTTTCCACGCTTGCATTTCAAACGGAAGACGCCGAAGAGGGCATGCGCGCGTTCATCGAAAAGCGCAAGCCGGCGTTTAAGGACCGCTGACCTAGTGACCAGTGAATGAGAAGCAACGAAACATTGTGGAGAAGACGTGGGAACAATCAACACAGTAACCGTGGCCGGCAGTGGCACGATGGGTACCGGAATCGCCATCGTTGCGGCACGTGCGGGTTTCCGGACGATCGTATACGACACGCGTCAGGATGCGCTTGACCGAGCGCGAACCCAAACGGAAGCCTTCCTGAACAAATCGGTGGCGAGAGGAAAGCTCAGCGCCGAAGAGGTCGCATCCATCCTTGGCAGATGGTCGTGCACGACGTCGCTGGACGATCTGTCGTGCAGCGATGTGGTCATCGAAGCGGTCTTCGAAGACCTGAAAGTGAAGCACGCGCTTTTCTCGTCGCTCGACAAGATTTGCGGTCCGGAAACCATTTTCGCGTCCAACACTTCGACGATCTCGATCACCGAAATCGCCGGCGGCTCGGGCCGTCCCGATCGCTTCGTTGGCATGCATTTTTGCTTGCCCGCGCAGTTGATGAAGCTGATCGAAATGTCCCCGGGACTTACGACCAGTGCCGACACGTGGCAACGCGCTTGGGAATTCGCGCTGAAACTGGGTCAAAAGCCTGTGCAAACCAGAGATACGCCGGGCTTCATCCTCAACTACTTTCTTATCCCCTATAACAACGACGCCATTCGTCTCGTTGAAGCGGGCGTAGCTGCACCCGCGGAAATCGATAAGGCGATCAAGACGGCATTGGGATACCCAATGGGGCCGCTCGAGTTGCTTGATCTTATCGGGATGGATACGCAGCGCCTTCTTTGCGAGGCGATGCACGGCTTGACCAACGAGGACCGCGCCGCATGCCCGCCGCTGGTGAAGCGAATGATCGCAGCAGGCTGGGTTGGCAAGAAGTCGGGTCGCGGTTTTCATGAATATACCGACACGAAGATGTTTGGAGCGTGACATGAATTACTCCATCAAATGGACTGGCGACAGTCGTTCGTTTCCTGATCAGCATGCTTTTGTCGATGGCGCGTCGGCGCAGGGCGACTGTCTTGTGTATTTCGGCGACGATGCCGGCAAGCAATTTGTCCGCGACGGCGAAACACCTCAAAGTGGGGCGATTGTCGCTATCGAATTGAAGGACGAGTGTCTTGGCGTTTATACCGAATCAACCGGCACAACGCCGGAGGCCCGCGAAGCAGTCAAGCGTGTATTCGGATTCGCGCGTTTCCAGCTCGGCAACGCTGCGCCCACGCAACTCGTGGAAATTGTCACCCCCCGCGATTATGACGAAACGGCGCTTAAGAAGCTCAAAAGCTGTTTTGAAAACGCCGGGTTGGTCGTCGCAGTGTGCAACGACTTTCCAGGACGAATCGTGAACCGGCTGGTTCGTCCGTATTACAACGCCGTGCTGCGTCGCTACGACGAGAAGCTCGCCACAGCCGAGGATTTGGACACCACGCTGAAGATGGGCCTGGGTTATCCGGAGGGCCCTCTCGCGCTGCTCAGCCGGACCGGGCTGGCTGAGCACGCGGATACGTCGTTGGCCCTCTACGAACAGCTGGGCGATCCGTCTTATCTGCCTGCACGGTCGGCGATGAACGCACTTCGTGCACGTAACCACCACAAGTGAACACGATCTCGGTTCTGGCCGCGGTCACCGCGGTCGGATCGGCGAGATTCAAGAGTCTAGTCATGGCAAAGAATATCACCGTACATTCAGTCGGAGTAGTCGGCTCGGGGGCCATGGGGCGCGGTATTGCGCAAATCACCGCGCTTGCGGGAATAGAGGTCTATCTGCACGACATAGACCCCGCGGCCATCGATGCCGCGGTTGCGCACCTGAGCGACACATTGTCCATGCTCGCCGTCAAGGGCAAACTAACGCTGACCGAGGCCGAGCAAGCCGATGCGCGCATTCACGCAGCAGAGTCGCTGGAAGCGCTCAAAAACTGCGACGTGGTTATCGAGGCAATTGCGGAAGATCTGGATGTAAAGCGAACGTTGTTCAGGAAGCTCGACGCTCTCGTACGCGAAGACTGCATTCTCGCTTCGAACACGTCGTCGCTTTCGATCACCGCAATCTCGGCGGTATGTACCCGTCCGTCACGCGTCGCGGGGTTTCATTTTTTCAATCCCGTGCCGCTGATGAAGGTTGTCGAAGTGATCGACGGACTGAAGGGCGAAAAATCGACAGGCGATATGCTGACGGACCTTGCACGCCGGCTCGGACACACGCCGGTTCGTGCCAAGGACATGCCCGGTTTTATCGTCAATCACGCCGGCCGTGGCATGAATACCGAGGGACTGCGCATTGTTGCGGAGGGCGTCGCCGACTTTGTCGAGGTTGACGACATCATGCGGGAACAGGCGGGGTTTCGCCTTGGTCCGTTCGAGTTGATGGACCTCACTTCGCTCGACGTATCACATCCGGTGATGGAGTCCATTTATCACCAGTTTTACGAGGAGCCGCGCTTTCGACCGTCGCCGATCACGGCCGTGCGCCTCGCGGGTGGTCTGATCGGCCGAAAGTCGGGGGTCGGGTTTTACCAATATGCGGACGGAAAGAAAGTTCGGCCTGCACCGGAGGACGTCGGGCCAGATCTTCCCGTGAGCGTGTGGATTAGCGCACGCGACCCGGAAGCTTATAGACATGTCCGCTCGTTGATCGGGCCGACCGGTATTGCAATCGAGCGGGACGAGCGGCCTTCAGATCGCGCGTTGATCGTTGTCGCGCCGTTTGGCAAGGACGCTACCACGGCGGCTGTCGAAGAAGGCCTCGATGCTACTCGCGTTGTTGCAGTCGATTGTCTCGTGCCATTTGGGACAGCAAGGCGCAGGACCTTGATGACAACACCGCTGACGACCCGGAATATGCGTGAGCAGGCCCGTGCACTCTTTGCGCACGATGGATCCGCAGTAGCGGTTATCGCTGATTCGGCGGGTTTTGTCGCTCAGCGCGTTATTGCCACGATCGTGAATATCGGTTGTGACATCGCGCAGCAACGAATAGCAACTCCCGCTGATATCGATCTTGCCGTGACACTAGGCCTGGGCTATCCGCTCGGCCCGCTTGCGATGGGCGACAAATTCGGTGCTGCGCGGATTCTCGAGATTCTCAGGAACATGAGTGCAGCACTCGGCGATCCTCGTTATCGCCCCTCGCCGTGGCTGACCCGACGAGTTCAACTTTCCACGTCATTGACGTTTTCAGCCGACTGAGTAGGGGGACCCACGACCAATAACCCACGCCACATCGTCGGCTTATATTGAATCAGTAAATAAGTATAACTAATCAAGTAAGTAATTTCAGTGGAGACAACATGAAAAAAACGGTATTCATCCTTGGTCCGATCGTGGCGCTTGCTGCTGTCAATGCGGCTCACGCGCAGAGTTCGGTCACGCTGTACGGTCTTCTCGACGTCGGGATCAACTACACGAACGATGCGCAAACAGGGCGCGGTACGAATGGCGCTCTGAACGGCCGTTCACTCGTGAACATGACCGATGGCGCGACCCGCGGTTACGGAAGCCGATGGGGGCTGCGAGGGTCCGAGGAACTGGGCGATGGTCTATCGGCGATCTTCACCCTCGAAAACGGGTTCAATCCCACCAACGGCGCACTGGGTCAAGGCGGCGCCATGTTCGGCCGACAAGCCTATATCGGACTCAAAAGCGATACGTACGGCACCGTCATGTTCGGTCGACAGTACGATTCACAGGCCGATTTCGTCTCCAGCTATTCGCCGTTCATTGTTGCTGGGCTTTCGGGCACGACGCCGGGCGACGTTGATGGACTCGGTCACACCCGTCGCATGAATAACGCGATCAAGTATGTGAGCCACGGCTACCGTGGGCTGTCTTTCGGCGGTACGTACTCGCTGGGTGGTAAAGCGGGCGATTTCACCGGCAGTCAGGCTTGGGCGCTTGGAGCAAATTATGAGGCAGGTAACTTTTCGGTCGGTGCCGGCTACTTCAACGCACGCGATCCGAACCTTTCTTCATTTGGCGTTAATCCGAATTCCGGAGGGGCTACGGTGAGCAACATGGGGTCCGTTGGTTCGCTCACGACGGCCCAATCTAACCCCATCTACGCAGGTTACGCGTCTGCGCGCACACTCGAGATCTACTCGGCCGGAGCAAGCTACAAGGTCGGCAAGGCCACGCTCGCGGCATCGTTCAGTCATACCGCCTTCGACAATCTTGGGGATCTGACCGCGGGTCCGAATCCTTTCGGCTACCACGGAACGGCGGTTTTCAACACGGCGACCGCCACCGTCTCGTATGCGGCAACACCGGCGTTTCTCATTGGCGGAGGCTACACGTATACGCACGGCGGCGGCGCGGTCGGTAACGGATCGGCAACCTACAACCAAGGCATCGTTTCGCTGCAGTACTTCTTCTCCAAGCGTACGGAAGTCTATCTTTACGGCGTCTATCAGACGGCATCTGGTACGGATTCGTTGGGGCAACCCACGGTCGCCAACATCGATTTGATGACGCCCTCGAGCACGAACCATCAATTCGTTGGTCGCGTGGGCATTGTGCAGCGGTTCTAGGCACGACCCGAGACGCGTGGGGTGAAACAGACGGGCGATATGAGCAGTGTCGTCCGTTCTCGCAGCTTCGCCAGAGCCCGGAGTCGTCTGGCCTGCCGGGTCGCCAGCCTCGGAGGCGGGGAAGCTCATGCATGGAGGAGACAAGCATGCTTAATAGCAAAGTTCAACGAGTCGATCAGTTCATCGATTCCCAGCCCATGTCCGATTATCAGAAGAGGGTCATTTTCTTTTGTTTTCTCGTCGCGGGGCTGGATGGATTCGACGCTGCATGCGTGGGCTTTGTCGGCCCCGCGATTCGGCAGCATTGGCACGTTACGGCGGCTGCGCTTTCTCCGTTATTCGGCCTGGGTCTGTTGGGGACGATGGCAGGTGGCATTCTCCTGGGGCCCGTCGCGGACCGATATGGTAGAAAGACCGTGCTTATTGCATCTGTCGTGGTGTTCGGCTTCGGCAGTCTCGCTTCTGCCTTCGCCTCGGACATCCAGTACCTTGCAGCGCTGAGATTTCTGACGGGAATTGGCTTGGGCGGCGCGATGCCGAACTCCATCACGTTGACGTCGGAGTACTGTCCGGAGCGAAAGCGGTCGAGCTATGTGACGCTGATGTTTTGCGGCTTCACGATCGGTGCATCTGCTGGGGGGCTACTTACAGCGGCAATTGTCGATACCGTTGGATGGCAAGGAGTTTTCCTTGTTGGCGGAATACTGCCGATGTTGCTTGTGCCTTTTTTGATGGTCCTCATGCCCGAGTCGATCCGGTATCTTTTGCTGTTCGGGAGTTCCGCGGCTAGCGTGCGAGCTGAGTGCATCGCTTCTCGGATAGTTGCACCGGGAAATGTCGTGCCGAGATTGCTCGCCGACGAGAAGATTCAACACTCACCCGTCAGAGAGCTGTTCTCTCGAGAGGTGGCGTTAGGCACGCTGCTGATCTGGGCGATCTTCTTTTGCAGCCTGTTGATAATCTATCTGTTGACCAGCTGGATGCCGATGCTTCTTTCGAGCGCTGGGATTTCGCTCAAGTCGGCTGCCCTGATATCGATGATGCATCAGGTAGGAGCTGCACTGGGAAGTATCTGGCTGGGGCGTCAAATGGATAGGTATGACTCGCAGCGAGTTTTGGCATGGTCGTATTTGACGGCGGTGCCGATGCTCGTCGTCTGCGCATTCGCTGGCGAAAGCAAAAGTCTCATTGTGCTCGCGGTGTTCGCGCTTGGTTTTTTGGTGAGCGGTGGAAATATCGGCGCCTATGCACTCGCTTCCGGCTATTACCCGACGGGTAACCGTGCAACTGGGGTGTCGTGGGCCAACGCGGTTGGACGGATTGGGGCGGCGCTCGGCTCAGTCGCAGGAGGACTGATGATGGCCGCCGGACTTGGAATTCGGGGAATCATCCTGGTCCTCGTCATTCCGGCGCTGGTTGCGACAGTATCCCTTTTTGCATTGGGTCGATTTAGGGGAAGACTCGGCGGCGGGAGGTCGGGCAATTCAACTCAACAGGCGGTTGCTGCTGACAACACGTAGCTTCCTGTGGCACCGTTTTCTGGAAACCTTTCTTTGGTTCGAACTTTATCGGACGTTAGCAAGTCATGAATGAACGAGACCTTCAAGCGATCGTTGACCGCTCGCCGATGAACCAATGGTTAGGGATGACCGTTCGTGAGATCGCGCCCGGGCGAGTGACGATTGCTATTCGTTGGCGTGAAGAATTGATTTCTAGTCCGGAGCGGCAGTCGATACACGGCGGAATTATCGCAACAATTATCGATGGAGCAGGCAACTATGCATTGGCCGCCGTCGTAGGTGGTGCGCTACCTACTATCAGCCTGAGCGTTGACTACCATCGGCGAGCCGGGCCAGGGGAACTGACGGCTGTGGCGCGGCCCGTCCACATTGGTAGGACGATTTCCACTGCGGACGTATTAGTTTACGACCGCGGTGGAAAGCTAGTTGCAAGCGGCCGGGGGAGCTATCTTGGTGCGGGTTCCGCGAGATGAGGTCCGCCCGGTATCTTCCCAAACATTGATCAGCATTCGAGAAGTGGTTTTCAGTGCAGTCTCCACAAAGCCAGCAATCTCCGGTCTGCGATTGGTGTTAGGCCTCTATTGCGTCTGAGATGAATTTTGCAGTGAGCCTGGCGCCTGCAGGAAAATGGCCAACATGTTTCCTCTCACTTAGACGCATCGCTTGCAGTCGTTGAAATGATTTGCCGACCACTTTCTGGCAAGTAACGGAAGATCTGAACAACCTGTTTTCTGCTTTGGAGTTCTAACCGGCACACTCAGGGTGAAGATTGCATCGTCCTGTGCACTCCGTTAAACGGCTACCGGTCGCGTCCTGGCGGCAATCGCTGCACCTTGACGACGCCCCTTCGGTCTTCGTTGGCCTCCACAGCATCTTGCGCGCCATCCACAGATTAGCCAGCGCGAAGTGAGTTTCGATCTGGGCCGTATCCTTCGCCAACAATGAACCGAGTGCGCGTAGCGCAACAGCATGTCCAGCAATGTAGCAAGTCTGACGCGGCGCCGACGGGTGCGAAAATGCATGATCACATTCCCCTCGCCATTCGGCAATGGTCTGACGCAGAGTCCGGCAAAGTGCGAAAGAAGTTGCATGGGAGTCGCGTCGGCATGGTACCGCGAGGTATTGCGGCGCACTGTTGCGTATGCCGCAACGCAGGGCGAAGGCACGGCGATCGGACGGTGCCCAGAGAAATGGTGACCCCGATACTCGGCGAAGGGGACGCGATGCAGGCCAGCACCGCCACGCGGCACCGGCCTTTATCTTAAAACAACTGGAGAATAACATTTACCCCGGAGTAACGTGATCCCGTGAGGCGACGCGGGGCACTAGCCTGATTGTAGCCACCTCCACGTTGCTATCTTTAAGACCGACGGGACCACTTCTGCGTCCATCTGCGATCGTACTCCATATGATCGAAATTCTCGACCAGGAAGTCGATAAACGCCCGCACCTTGGACGACAGGTACTTGCGGTTCTGATAAGCAATATTGATCTTCAATCTAGGCAGATCCCAATCGTCGAGAATCGGCACGAGGCGCCCGGCCACGAGGTCATCGTGAATGATGTACACGGGCTGGATCACGATACCCAGACCGTGCAGTCCCGCCTTGCAGATAACCTGTCCTTCATTGGATTCCAGCAATCCATTGATCTTGACGGTCTGGGTAGTCGCGTCTTTCGTGAAAGCAAGCTCGTAGGGATTATTGGCAAGCGTGTAGATCAGGAAGCTGTGACCCTCGAGTTCCTCAAGTGACTTTGGCGTGCCGTGCCGGCTCAGATATTCAGGGGATGCGGCCAGGATACGCCGTGTTTCGGCGAGGCGCCGGATGATCAGTGCGGAGTCCGCTTCGTGCTCACGCGTACGAATAGCGATATCGACACCGTTTTCAATCAGGTCGAAGTAGCGGTTGGCCGCAGTGACACTGACGTTCAGCTTTGGATGCCGCCGGGTAAATTCGGGCAGCAACGGCGCGATGATCTGCGAACAGAAAGACACCGAGGCCGTCACACGCAATGTACCAACAGGGCTTAGCAAAGCCGAACTGACTAGCGCTTCTGCCTCTTCCATTTCGAACGTAATGTTCCTGCATCGCCGATAAAACTCATCGCCCACTTCGGTGAGAAACAGACGCCGTGTATTCCGTTCTACGAGTCGGGCGCCCAGCCGCTGTTCGAGATTCGCGAGGTAGCGGCTGCCAGCCGAACTCGACAGCCCCAAGGCTTCGGACGCTTTCGAAACGCTTCCATGCTCCGCGGTTTGCACGAACAACTGCACCTCCAGCCATTTATCCACTGTCTATCTCCAGTTTCCCGCTGTGCGGGATTATGTTTCCCTGAATCCGCCTTTTTCGGCGCTTCGCGGCGGACTATATTCTGACTCAAAGAGCAGTCATACATGGAGACAGCATGCAAAACGTCGACGAAGACACCATTACGCAGATCGTATTGGCCCGTCACGCGGAGGCCACTGATCCGCGTCTCAAGCAGATCATGACAAGCGTGGTCCAGCATCTGCACGCGTTTGCCCGTGACGTTCAGCTAACCGAGGAAGAGTGGTTCAAGGGCATCCAGTTCTTGACCGACGTCGGGCACATCACGGACGACAAACGCCAGGAGTTCATTCTTCTCTCCGATACGCTTGGCCTGTCGATGCTCGTCACCGCATTGAACAATCGCAAACCCATGGGATGTACTGAGTCGACCGTGTTCGGTCCGTTCTTTGTCGAGAACGCCCCGCAATACCAGAATGGCGACGACGTAGCTAACGGAGCCAAAGGCGAGCCGTGTTTTGTCACCGGCCGCATCACCGGGCTCGGCGGCGAGCCAGTCCCGAATGCGCGAATCGAAGTATGGCAAGCCGACTCCGACGGTTTTTACGACGTGCAGTACGAAGGGGCGACCCACAATCATGGGCGCGGAATGCTGCGCAGTCTCGCCGATGGCTCATTTCACTTCAAGTCGGTGACGGCCGAGTCCTATCCCATTCCGCACGACGGCCCGGTTGGCCGCATGCTCAATGCGCTCGGCCGGCATCCGTGGCGGCCCGCGCATTTGCACTTCATGATCGATGCGCCGGGATACGAGCGGCTCATCACGCATGTGTTTCGCTCGGGCGACCAATACCTCGATTCGGACGCGGTGTTCGGCGTACGGTCGTCGCTGGTTGCGGATTGGAGGCGTCATGAAACGGGACGCGCTCCGGACGGCACCCAGATCGATACCCCATACAGCACGCTGGACTTCACGTTTGTTCTTAATCGCGCCAGCGCCACCGTGGAAAGTCGTGCTGCATAGCAACAGGTTCCACCTGTCGCAGATGGATGGAAGAGGAATCAGATGATCAAACACATCGTGATGTGGAATCTGAAAGGCGAAACGCCGGAGGAAAAGGACCGGGCGATCCGCCAGTTGAAAGAGGCGTTTGAAGGTCTCGCGGGAAGAATTCCTGGACTCCTGCATATGGAGATCGGCGTGGATACGAGCAAGGTTGATTACGCGTGCGACGTCGTGCTGTATTCGGAATTTGAATCGCACGACGCGCTGGCTGCCTACGCTGTCCACGCAGAACACATTCGTGTGAAACAGGATCTGGGCGACGTACGTATCGCGAGGCATCAGGTGGATTACGAGGTGATATCGGCGCGTGATCGATCGCCGGATTGAACAAAAAAATAGGATAGCAAAGCGTTATCCCAGGAGACAGGCAATGACTCGAAAACTGATTAAAGGTGGCCATGTCATATCCATGGACACCGAGGTCGGCACGGGCCACTTCGATGTTCTGGTGGAGGATGACCGGATCGTCGAAGTGGCACCAGGGCTCGATGCGCACGACGCCGAACTGATCGACGCGAGCGACTGTGTGGTGATCCCCGGTCTCGTCAATGCGCACATGCATACGTGGCAAACGGCGTTGCGCGGCCTCGCAGCGAACTGGACGTTGACGCAATACTTTCGCAGCGTTCACGCGGGGCTTGCGACGCTGTTTACACCGGACGATCTGTATATTGGCACACTCGTCGGCGCATTGAATCAGTTGAACTGCGGCACGACAACGCTCGGTGACTGGTGCCACAACAATCCAACTCCGGCGCACACCGACCGCGCAATCGACGGGCTGCTCGAGTCTGGAATCCGCAGTGTGTTCTTTCACGGCTCACCGAAGCCCGACCCGAAACCCGGGCAGAAGCATTTCAGCGAAATTCCTCACCCGCGAAGCGAAATTGAACGTTTGCTGAGGGTCCGTCTGAGAAACCGCAATAGCCTGGTGACGCTCGGTATGGCGATACTCGGTCCGCACTATTCGACCTACGACGTCGCCGTTCACGACTTCAAACTGGCGCGAGAAATGGAGCTGGTTGCCAGCATGCATTGCGCCGGGCTCGAACCCAAGACACCTGACGGCTGGGAACGTCTGGCCGAGGCGGGTCTGCTCGGCTCGAACAACAACATCGTGCACGGTAATAACCTGAGCGAGGTGCAGTTGCGGATGATGCTCGATCGCGGCGTGACGTTCTCACTCACGCCGGAGACGGAGATGACGCAAGGACACGGGCACTCCATCACAGGCCGGCTGTGTGATGCCGGTCATGCGCCTTCGCTTGGCACCGATCTCGAGTCGGTCATATCCGGCGACATGTTCTCGGCTGCGCGAATGGCGTTGGCCTCACAGCGCGCGCTTGACAACACCAGGTCTCGCACGGCGCACGGTCAGTTGCCATCGACGTCCACCGTGTCCTGCGACGAGGCGCTGAGCTGGATCACGATACACGGCGCACGCGCGCTCGGTCTCGACGACCGTGTGGGCTCGTTGACGCCCGGCAAGCAGGCAGACGTGGTGCTGATTCGTGCGGACACGCTGAACATGAGGCCGTTGCACGATCCCGTAGCGAGTGTGGTGATGCAGGCCAGCCCTGCGAATGTCGACACGGTAATGGTGGCCGGTCAAGTCCCCAAGAGCGGCGGTCAACTTGTCTTCCCGTCGCTCGATGAACGCCTCGCGGAACTCGACGAATCTGGACGGCGCATTGCCGGCGGTCTGAACCAACTACTTGCCGCGCACTAACGCGCAGCGTTGCCTATCTGTTCTCTCTGGTTTGAGGAGCTACGTCATGAGTGATGCGAAGCGCGCCGTACGCGTCGGGATCATTGGTATCGGCAACATGGGAATGCCGATGTCCACGAATCTGCTGAAAGCAGGTTATACCGTGACCGCTTTCGATCGCACGCAGGACCGGCTGGAGGCGCTCGTTTCGCGCGGCGCGAGGCGCGCGGGGTCGATCGCGGAGGTGGTCGGTGAATCGGACGTGGTGTTTACCTCGTTGCCGAACGACGCGGTGTTTCGCCAGGTAGCGCTGGGTGCCGAGGGCGTCGTCAATAGTGCTAATAGCAATATCGTGTACATGGATACCAGCACGGTGTCGCCAGCGGTATCGGCCGAGGTCGCGGTTGCGGCGGCCCAACGTGGCCTCCGCTATCTGCGTACCACCGTGTCCGGCAATGGAGTGGTTGCCACGGCCGCGGCGCTGGTTGTGATGGCATCGGGGCCGCGCGACGCGTTCGACGAAGTGTTGCCGTTGATCCGCTGTATCGGCCGGTGCGAGTTCTATCTCGGCGAAGGTGAAGAGGCGCGCCTGATGATGCTCGCGGTGAATCTGATGATCTCCGTGTCTTCGGGAATGATTGGCGAGGCGCTGACCCTCGGACGCAAGAGCGGCCTTGACTGGTCGCAGATGCTCGATGTGCTCGCGTCGAGTTCCGTGGCGTCGCCCATGGTGCTGTACAAGGTGCCGCCGCTCAAGGAGCGCGACTTCTCCCCGACCATGTCCGCCATTCTGCAAACCAAGGACGTCGACCTGATCCTCGATTGCGCGGCGGCGAGTCATGTGCCGCTGTATCTGACCTCTGCCGTGCGCTCGCTATTCCATCAATTGATCTCCACCGGTGGCGGAGAGGACGACTACATCGCCCTCGTCAAACAGGTCGAGACGATTTCGGGGGTGGTATGAACGTGAATCGCAACGTCACCGATCTCCTCGCATTGCGCAGTGCGGTGCCGTTCGAGCGCAGTGGAATGCAGCCCAATGACCCATCCGTGAATGCCGCGACTGGTGGCACGCTTGCTGCCCTTGCCGCACAACCACCGCTGCTGGAGTTGCGTGGAATCGCCAAACAGTTTCCGGGTGTACGCGCACTGGATGGTGTGACTTTCGAAGTGCGCGCAGGTGAAGTGCACATGTTGCTCGGCGAAAACGGCGCGGGCAAGTCGACGCTGATGAAAGTCATGAGCGGTGTCTACAAGGCCGACGAAGGCGCGTTCTTTCATCAGGGCGAGCAGGTCCGGATCGACTCGCCGAAAGACGCGCAGGCCCTTGGGATTGCGGTCATCTATCAGGAGTTCTCGCTGGCTCCCTATCTGGACATTGCGCAGAACATCTTTATAGGGCGCGAATTTGCAGGGCGTTTGACCGGCACTGTCGACAATGCGCGTGCTCATCGTGAAGCAAAAAAAGTCCTTGGGCTGCTCGGCTTCGAGCAGGACACGCATACGCCGGTTCACAAGCTGGGCGTCGCACAGCAACAGATGATTGAAATCGCGAAGGCGCTTTCGCAGAATGCGCGGATTCTTGTGATGGACGAGCCCACGGCTCCGCTCTCCGAGCGCGAAACCGAGAACCTGTTTCGTGTGATCCGGATGTTGCAGGCCGAAGGTGTCGCGCTTGTCTATATCTCGCACCGCATGAGCGAAGTGTTTGCGCTTGGCGACCGCATCACTGTGTTGCGCGACGGACGCATGGTCGGCGCGACACGGCCAGCCGACGCCACGCCGGCGGATCTAGTGCGGATAATGGTGGGTCGCGACGTCGACCTGACCTACGCAAGGCGTTTCTGCGAAAAGCCGGGCGTGCTGGGCCTGTCGATGCGAAACGTCAGCTCGCCTAATGGTATCCATGACGTGACCATTGAAGTGCGCGCCGGGGAGATCGTCGGGCTCGCGGGCCTGGTAGGTTCTGGACGATCGGAGGTCGCGCGGGCAGCTTTCGGGATCGATCCTGTGACCAACGGCGAAGTCGAGGTGTTTGGCAAGCGCCGGCGCGGAGCGCCGGACCGGTCCGTCAAGCTCGGCATGGCGCTGATCCCCGAAAGCCGCAAGCAGGAAGGCCTCGCCGTAACACGTTCAGTGGGCGACAACCTGATGCTCTCCGGTCTCGCGAACATGTTCCCGGGTGGCTGGTTTCGACCCGGCGTGGCTCGCGCCTTCGCACGCAAGATGGTCGCCGACCTGCGCATTGCAACGCCCACACTCGGTCGCCGTACGGCGTTCCTGAGCGGCGGTAATCAGCAGAAGATCGTCATTGGCAAATGGCTCGCAACCGGCGCGCGCCTGTTCATTTTCGACGAGCCGACCCGCGGTATTGACGTCGGCGCCAAGGCTGAAATCTTCGCGCTAATCGCGCGGCTCGTGGAAGACGGTGCGGCCGTGCTGCTGATCAGTTCCGAGTTGCCGGAGATCGTCCACGTCTGTGATCGCGCTTATGTGATGCGTGAGGGACGCGTCGCGGGACATCTCGCCCGTGAGCAACTCTCCGAGGAAAACCTGCTTAGCCTGGGGATGCACGATGCATAACATTCAAGCAATACGACAGACGCGTCCATGGACGGCGACCGCGGGTCGCATCCCAGGCGTCGCCTACATGATGGTTGTCATCCTGGCGGTCTTCACACTTCTCAACAGGCAATTCGTCGAGGGAGCGAATCTGATCAACATCGGTTCGCAGGCTTCGATTCTGTTGTTGCTCGCGTTACCAATGACCTTCGTCATCCTGACTGAAGGGATTGACGTATCGGCGGGCGCGGTAGCGGCTGCCAGCAGCATCGCACTGGGTTGCGTCATGCAGGCAGGCGGCCATACATGGCTTGGAATTGTCGCGGCGCTCGCAGTCGGCACGCTGTTTGGCCTCTTTAACGGCACGTTGATTGCGTGGCTGCGCCTGCCGCCGTTCGTCGTGACGCTGGGCACGATGGGGATGGCTCAAGGCCTGGCCCTGATCTTTAGCGGTGGCCAGAGCATCACCGAAATTGGCCAGGTCATTCCTGCACTGTATGGCGGCACAGTCCCGGGCATCCCAGCGCCGTTGATTTTCGCCATCGTCGCATATGCGATCAATCACGTACTGCTTTATCGCAGCCGCTTCGGTATCTATGCGCGCGCCATTGGCGGAAATCCTGAGGCGCTGCGTTTCGCGGGTGTATCGGCAAAGGCGTGGCTCACCGCAATCTACACCTTCGCAGGTGCGATGTTCGGCATTGGCGCGGTTCTGCTGACGGCACGCATGAGCACCGCCCATCCTACTGCGTCGCTTGGCATGGAGTTCGATGCGATTGCAGCGGTGATCGTTGGCGGGACCTCGTTCGAAAATGGCAATGGCGGTTTGCCGGGCACGCTGCTTGGCGTGTTGACCATCGGCATGCTGCGCAGCGGTCTGAATCTCGTCGGCGTGCCGTCTTCGGTGCAGGTTTCGTGTGTCGGTGTGCTCGTCCTGCTGGCTCTTCTGATTGAAGGATGGAAAACCAAATGAACGCGGTCCTGAACTCACTTAAGCCCGGCGAGAACGTCTCGAAGTTTGCATCGCGAATGGCGGCGGTGCTGCTGATTGGCCTCGCACTGTCGCTCGCATCGGATGTGTTTTTCACGCAGACGAACCTGCTGAACATCTTCCGCCAGGCAAGCCTTCTATTTCTGATGGCATCGGGCCTGACGCTGGTGGTGCTCACGGCAGGCATCGATCTGTCGATTGGCGCGAACGTGGCGCTGTCCGCGTGCCTTGCCGGGACCATCATCAAGGCGACCGGATCGCCGCTCGAAGGTGCTGTCGTTGCGCTTGCCTGTGGAACGATGATAGGCGTGATCAACGGTGTACTGGTCGCGCTGCTGCGCATGCCGTCGTTCATCGCGACGTACGGAATGATGTGGCTGATCAATGGCCTCACGTACTACTACATGGCTGGCAACACGATCTACGGATTCCCGCATGGCTTCCGGCAGCTTGGCAATGGCTACCTGTTCGCAATTCCGGTCCCTGTCTATCTGATGCTGATTTTTCTCGGACTCGCTGCGCTCTTCACCAGTCGCACGATCTACGGTCAGCAGGTCTATGCGATCGGCTCGAATCCGGTTTCCGCGCGCTTCTCAGGCATTCCGATCAAGCGCCGCCTCGTGCTCGCGTACACGTTGAGCGGATTGATGGCGGGGCTCGCCAGCCTCGTGTTCCTTGCACGCCTGAATTCCGCCGAGGGTGACATCGGTGCGCCGCTGACGCTGCCCGCGATTGCCGCGGTGTTGATTGGCGGCACCTCGCTGTTCGGTGGCGTCGGAACGCCGTTCGGGACGCTGATCGGTGCCTTGCTGCTGACGCTGGTACTCAACGGTCTGAACCTGCTGAATATTGATGCGAACTGGCAGCCGTTCGTGACCGGCGCAATCATCATCATTGCGGTGCTGGTAGATTCGTTGAGCCGTCAGCGTCAGGAAGCGCGCGCATAGAGGCGGATTGCTGACGAAAGCAGACCTGTACGCAACCCGTTCAGGAAAGAAACCGAACACCCTTGAGTATCTACCATGGCTAATACCCTGCAAAACGCGGCATGGATCGGGCAAAGCGAAGCGGCATCGCACCGGAACAAGCTGTCGCAAGGCACCGGCGTCAATGTGACCCGTCTGAGCGTGTCCGAGTTTGCCGCTACGAAGGCAAACTTCGACGCAGTCATTACAGCCTGTGCGAGCGAAGCAGAACTACGTGAGGTTGCACTAGGCTCGCATGGTGTCCTGCGCGGTGCGCGGCCTCGGCTCGTTTATATCAACTCAAGCCACGTCAGCGAAGAGCTCTCACGTGAGATTGCGGAAGCTGCACGAACCGCGGGTGTCAGCTATTTTCGTGCACCTCTCACGCAGGCGCCTTCGTCACGCGACGTGGCCGCATCGCTTACGGCAATGGTGAGCGGACCGCAGGAAGTGTTCGATGCGGCTCTATCTCTGATTGAGCGCTTTGACTCGAAGGTCTTCTACCTCGGGCAGACCGAAGAGGCGCGTGCAATGACCCGCGTCCTCGATGTGATGAACGGCGTCTCGATGGCGATGTGGGGAGAGGCACTGGTGTTCGGCGAAGCGGTTGGACTTGACTGGACCTTGATGCTGGATGTCATGGAGACAAGTGCAATCGGTTCGCCGCTGATTCAACACCATACCGCCGCGGTGGCCAGACGCGACTTCTCAGTCGCGCCGCGCTGTGGCCAGACGACGGAGCGGCTTGCCGCAGCGCTCAGATCGGGCAAGTCTACGGGTGTCGTTCTGACGCTGACGGGGCTCACGCATCAGATGTATCTCGGAGCAATGCGCAAGAGCGGGTCTGACGCGGATGAGACGGCGGTCATTGCGTGGCTTGAGGACGCGTGCGGCCAGCCTGGTCCTGTGTGAAGGCGTGCAAATTATTTCAACGAGCAAACAACTTGCATGAGACCGGACGAGGCGCTAAAGCGCCAACCCTGGTCGACAGGAGACGAAGATGAACATTTTGAGGAACGCAGTGGCACTGGCACTCTTCCTATGCGGCAGCGCTGCACACGCGGATAACGCAAGCATTGCGCTGTTCACGAAGAATCAGACCAATCCGTACTTCCAGAGTATCCGGCTGGGTGCGCAGAGCGCGGCAAAGGAAATGCACGTATCGCTGACCAACTATGTACCGACCCAGGCCGACAGCATCCCCGAACAGATGAGCCAGATTGATGACGTGATCGTCAAGCGCCCCAGCGCCGTCGTGTTCGTTCCCGTTGACTTCAAGGCCATGGGTCCTGGGATCGCGAAACTGAATGCAGCGAAGATTCCGGCGATCAACATTGCCGACAAGGCTCAATCAGGGGATTTCGTATCGTTTGTCGGCGCAAGCGATTATCAGCTTGGACTGCAGACCGCGCGCTATCTGCTGAAGTCACTGGGCGGTAAGGGCAACGTCATCATTATCGAAGGCGTGCGAGGCACGTCGACATCCGAGGAGCGCATGCGTGGCTTCCACGATGCATTGAAGGAGGCCCCAGGCGTCAAGGTACTGAGTTCGCAGCCAGCCAATTACCAGCGGATGCAGGCGCTCCAGGTCATGGAAAACCTGCTGCAGACCTATCCGAAAGTGGATGGCATCCTGGCCGCCAATGATGCGATGGCCATTGGCGCGCTCGATGCGCTGGACGGCGCAAATCGAAAGGCACGGGTAGTGGGTATCAACGCGAGCAAGGAAGCGGTCGACCTGATCAAACAGGGCAAGCTCCTCGCCAGCGGTGACTATTCCGGCTTCAAACAGGGATGCCTTGGTGTCATGGCGGCAGTGCGATCGCTGCACAAGGAACCTGTACCCAAGGACATTTCGCTAAAGACCGAGGTCGTGACATCCGCCAATTATCAGAGCTTCGACGTCGCGCCGGAGAAGATGACTTGCCCCACGTGGGCAGACGCGGTCGGCAAGTGATCTCCGTAAAGTCAGACTAAAACGTCAGGAGGAAAGAGATGCACTGGATTATTTACTGCACCGACAAACCCGGGTCGCTGTCGCTTCGTGAGGCCCATATTGTGCGTCACCGGGCCTATCTGGAGACCAAGCCGATCAACGTGGTGATGTCCGGCCCATTGATGGACGATGCGGGCGAAAAAATGAACGGAAGGTTCTTTCTGGTCGACGCTGAGTCGCGCAGCGAGGTTGAATCGTTCAGGCGGAACGATCCCTTCTTCGATCTCGGCCTGTGGAGTGAGGTACACATCCACCGGTTTTACAAGCGGGTAGGGTGAGCAGGAGCAATGCGTCGATTTCCTTTATGTCAACCGTAAGCACGCTGGAGAAAACAGCCATGTCAGAAGTATCCGTATCGATTGATCAGCCCGGGTTTTTCAAGCAATCGGACCTGCCGGAACAGGTGAACAAGGCGGAAATGATCCAGAAGGTGCTGACTGGACGCGAGGGAATGGTGGTCTGGTCGAAGATCAAGGCTAGCACCTACACCGCTGCGCATTCGCATCCCAACGAGCAGATTACCTGGGTGATCTCCGGGCGCATGGACTTCCGCATTGCCGATCAGAAGCGCACGTGTCTGGCGGGCGACCTGATCCTGATTCCCAAAGATGTCGAGCATGAAGTGTTGTATGTGGATGAGTGCGAGATTATCGAGTTCTTCACGCCGCCGCGTCTGGATCTATATCCGGCTGCTGCGCATAGTGTCTTTGGCATGTGACGTCGGGTGAGTCCAGGAGTGTTTATGCAGCAATCGTTCGTCTATGAAGCGCAACCCGCGCGTGTCGTGTTCGGAAGCGCAACCAGTGCGCGTCTTCCGGAAGAGGTGGAACGGCTGGGATTGCAACGTGTGTTGGTCTTGTGCACACCGCAACAAACATCGCTGGCCAGGCGAATTCAGAGCTTGCTGGGCGAACGCGCAGTGGCCGTCTTCTCCGGCGCGACGATGCACACACCCGTGGACGTGACCGAACGTGCGCTCGCGGTGGTGCGTGAGCAAAAGATTGATGGCGTCGTGGCCGTGGGTGGCGGATCGACTACCGGTCTCGGCAAGGCCATTGCACTGCGTACCGATCTGCCGCAGATCGTCTTGCCGACGACCTACGCCGGCTCGGAAATGACGCCGATTCTCGGTCAAACGGAGAACGGCCTCAAGACGACCCAGCGCAGTCCGAAGGTGCTGCCGGAGGTAGTGATCTACGACGTGGATCTGACCTTGTCGCTGCCGGCGGCCGGCTCGGCCACTTCGGCGCTGAACGCCATGGCTCACGCGGTCGAAGCGCTCTATGCACCCGACACCAATCCGATCATTTAGTTGATGGCGGAGAAGGGCATACGCGCCATTGTTAGCGCATTGCCACGTGTGATACGCAAGACCGACGATCCGGACGCGCGCTACGAGCTGTTGATGGGTGCGTGGCTGTGCGCGTGCTGTCTGGGCGCCACGACGATGGGTCTTCATCACAAGCTGTGCCACACGCTCGGCGGCCTGTTCGATTTACCGCATGCGGAGACGCACGCAATCGTATTGCCCTACGCGCTTGCTTATAACGCGGCCGAAGTCCCAACGGCCATGACACACCTGCGTCGCGCAATGAATACGGACAATCCTGTGCAGGCGCTGCTCCAGCTGGAACGTCAATGTTCGATTCCGCTCGCGTTGCGCGATGTCGGCATGCCGCACGAAGGGGTCGCGACCGCGGTCGCGCAGGTGATGGCCAACCCTTATCGCAATCCGCGTGCTCTCGGTCAACGGGCATTGTCGGAATTGCTGGAACGCGCCTGGTCAGGCAGCGGCATCGACTAGCGCCAGGAGGCATGATGGGGTTCGATTTTATGATTATCGGCGGCGGCAGTGCGGGTGCGGTTCTCGCGGCGCGCCTCTCCGAAAGCGGTGAACACAGTGTGCTGCTGGTCGAGGCGGGAGACGATACGCCGCCCGAGCGGACGCCTGCCGACATCGACGATACGTTTCCGCGCTCCACGCTCAATCCGCATTATTTCTGGCCCGGACTTCAGGCGACGGTGGTCGAAGGACAAGCGCCGCGTCCTTATCCGCAAGCGCGAATCATGGGCGGAGGGTCGAGCATCATGGGCATGTTCGCGCTGCGCGGCGTGCCCTCCGATTACGAGCGCTGGGTGGCGGCCGGCGCTGCGGGTTTGTCATGGAACGAAGTCGTTCCGTACTTCCGGAAGATCGAAAGCGACTACGACCGGGAAAAGGTGTCGAAGGGCATCTATCCAATTCGCCGCATGCCGGCAGCGGAGTGGCCGGCCTTTGTCGGCGCCATGCAACAGGCAGCCGCTTCCCGCGGCTACCCGTACGTAACGGACATCAACGAGACGCCCCGTGATGGCTTCTTTGCGATGCCTGTGAGCCGCGATGACAATGTACGCGCCACCAGCGCACGCTCCTATCTGACGGCAGAAGTGCGCAGCCGCAAGAACCTGACCATCATGGCCGGGGCCACGGTGACGAGACTTGAGTTCGAAGGCACCAGGGTGGTGGGTGCGCAGGCTATCCGTCAAGGTCAGGCAACGACGTTCCGTACGCAGCGTGTCATCGTCTCGGCGGGGGCGATTCATTCACCAGCCATCCTGCTGCGTTCTGGAATCGGTCCTGCAGATGCACTGACGCGCCTGGGCATCCCCGTCGTAGTGGATCGGCAAGGAGTGGGCCGGAACCTGCAAAACCACGGCTACCAGTTCTACGCGCTCACATTGCCGCGCGGTGGCCGGCTCGCGCCGTATCTACGCAGATTCGCCGTCGCGGGTTTGCGATCATCATCAGGAATCCATGGTTGTCCGTCTAGCGATCTGTTCCTGTTCATGCTCGGCCGTGTGAGTGCGCGCTCGTTCGGTACTGATGTCGCGATGGTCGGGTCCGCGCTCTATTCCCCTTTTTCGCTGGGCGCGGTCACGCTTGCCAGTGCCGACCCGGCGGTCAGTCCGCTGGTCGACTTTCGCATGCTCAGCGATGCGCGCGACGCCCAAAGAGTGGTCATGGCAGCGAGGCTCGCGCAGTCGCTGCTCGCCGAACCCGAGGTTGCGGCGAGTTTCGGCGAAGCGTATTTGCTGCCCTCCGGCATGGCTGTCAACCAGTTCAACAAGCCGGGTGTAAAGGGCACGCTGCTGGCGGCCGCGGCGAAGATTGCACTCAATGCGCCGGGACCCGTGCGGCGCTTCGCAATTGGGCGGGCGATGGCAGATGGCAAGCCTCTCGCCAAGGATGGCGATAACAGCGCGATTTCGGACGCCGATCTGCTGGCGTCGATCGCGCCAATGGGTCATCCGGTTGGCACCTGCGCAATGGGCCGCGCGGATGATCCACGTGCGGTAGTCGATCCCGGCTACCAGGTCCATGGGGTCGAAAACCTATTCGTCGTGGACGCGTCGATCATGCCAGTGATCCCCAGCGCCAACACCAACCTCCCGACACTGATGGTGGCCGAACACGCCGCTGATCGCATCCTCGGGAAGGTTGGACCCTTCGCGGCGAAACTAGAGATCACACAATGAAAAGGAGACGGTTGTGAAGCCACAGAAGATGTTGATCAAGGGCGGCGTCATCGTGACGATGGACCCGAAATTTCGTGAGTTAAGCCGTGGCGACATGCTGATCGAGGACAGCCGTATCGTTGCGATTGCCCAGTCGATTCCAGGCGTGGAGGACGCGGAAGTCATCGACGCAAGCAACTCTATGGTCCTGCCGGGTCTCGTCGACACACATCGTCACACGTGGCAGTCACTGTTCAGGAATATCGCTTCCGACTGGAGCCTCTCGCATTACTTCACTGGTTTGCACGGCACGATCAGCGAGTTGTACAGCGCGGAGGATACCTATGCGGGGAATCTGCTGGGCACACTGGAGGCATTGAATTCGGGCATCACGACGATGCTCGACTGGTGCCACAACCTGAACACGCCGGAACATACGGATGCCGCGGTCGATGCGTTGGTTGCAACCGGGGCACGTGTGGTGTTTGGTCACGGTGGCGGACATCAGCATTATCAGGTGGTCAGTCAAGTCGAGCATCCACGGGAGGACGTCAGGCGGTTGCGCCGCGGACGCCTCGCGAACGATAACAGCCTCGTGACGCTGTGTCTCGCCGCCCGTGGCAATCAGTTCGCCACCATGGAGGTGACCGAGCGCGACTGGCAACTGGCCGATGAACTCGATCTGCGCATTTCCTGTCACTTCGGCGACGGCGAATGGGGGAAAGGGCGACCCATTGCCGCGCTCGCTGAACGAAACATGCTTTCTCCAAAGCTGACGTGCGTGCATTGCAACTCGCTGGCAGATGATGAGTTGAAGATGCTGGCCGACGCCGGTTGCACGGCTTCGATCGCGCCTGACATCGAACTGCAAATGGGTCATGGCTGGCCTGCAACCGGCCGGCTCATCAAGGCAGGCATCAAACCAAGTCTTTCGATCGACGTCTGCAGTTCGAATGGTGGTCACCTGTTCGGCACGATGCGTGCGGCGCTCGGCACGCAGCGCGGCTTCGACAACGAAGAGGCTCGCAATGCCGGCAAGGCTTGCGTCGATGAGATGCAGACGACCTGCCGCGACGTATTGGAATTCGCAACGATACGGGGCGCGCAAGCGTGTGGACTGGATGCGAAGATCGGCAGCCTCACGCCTGGCAAGCAGGCCGACGTGATCATGATCCGAACGGACTCGTTCGAAATGACCCCGCTTAACGACCCGATTGCGCAGTTCGTCTACAACTGCCATCCGGGCCTGGTCGATACGGTGCTCGTCAATGGCAAGGTGGTCAAGCGCGACGGGAAACTGGTGGGCGTCAATTTCGAAGAAGTGCGGCAACTTGCCTATAAGTCGCGCGACGCCATCGTGCTTCGTGCAAATGGCAAGAATGGGCTGAAGCTCGATGGAACGTGGGTGCCCAAACAGTACCACGCGGGCGAGTAAAGCAGACCCAAGTCTAAAACCGAATGACAAGGTAAGCTAACATGATAGAACTCCGAAATAAAAATATCGTGGTGACGGGCGCGGAATCGGGCATTGGTCGGGCGGTTGCGTTGCAATGCGCGAGCCTGGGCGCGAAGGTGTGCGCGGCAGGCTATGACGCTGCGGGCCTCAAGGAAACAGTGAGCCAGGCGAATCTGTCGAGCGGCGGCCAGATCATCGACTTTCAGGTCGACATTCGGCAACCTTCGGCCATCGAGGCGATGTTCGACTTCACCTGCACCCGCTTTGGCGAACTCACGAGCGTGGTCGCCAATGCCGGCGTCATTTCTCTCGCGCCGTTCGAAGAATTAACGCTGGCGGAGTGGGACCGCATCATCGCGGTGAACCTGACCGGCACGTTCCAGACGCTCTGGCACGCCGCGAGGATCCTCATCAAACAGGGCCGCGGCGGCTCGCTGATTGCAACCGGTTCGTCGACCGCGGTGCGGGTCATTCCGAATGCGGCGGCCTATGTGGCATCCAAAGGCGGCGTGCACGCGATGATGGAGGCGCTAGCGCTCGAGTTGGGCAAATACCGCATTCGAGTCAATACGCTGGTTCCTGGACAGACTGCGACGCCGCCTCTTCGCGCCATTCCCGGTTATCTGGAGAAGGCGGCAAGTGTTTTGCCGCTGCAGGAAGTGACGGAGCCGGAAGAACTCGGATGGCTGGTGGCCTTCGCGCTCAGCGATCTGACGCCGCATATGACCGGCTCGCATCTGAAGATCGATAGTGGCCGCACTATTTCCTGAGCGTTTTACGGTGCTACAAAACCGAAACGCATGACCAATCCAGCAAATACGACAACGGAAGATTTGAAACTATGAACCGACTTGACGAAAAATAGATTGACCTGCTTTTCAAGGAAGCGCGTAGCCAGAACGGCTGGCTCGATCGTCCGGTTTCCGATGCTCATTTGCGCGAGCTATACGAAATCATGAAGTACGGGCCGACCAGCATGAATACGAGCCCAGCACGCATAGTGTTTCTGCATACGCCGCAAGCCAGGGAGCGTCTGATTCCCGCACTGTCGCCGGGTAACGTGGACAAGACGCGGGCTGCACCGGTGTGCGCCATCGTTGCTCATGATCTTGCGTTTTACCGACAGCTACCGAAACTGTTTCCGCACAAGCAGGATGCGGCAGCGATCTTCGAAGGCAAGCAGGAATTGATCGAGAGCACGGCTTTTCGCAATAGCACGCTACAGGGTGCGTATCTGATCATGGCGGCTCGCGCATTGGGTCTGGATTGTGGGCCGATGTCCGGCTTCGACGCGCAAAAGGTGAATCAGGAGTTCTTCCCGAAAGGGGACTTCAAGGTGAATTTTGTCTGCAACATCGGTTACGGTGATCAGTCGAAAGTGATGGGCCGCTTGCCAAGACTCACGTTCGAGGATGCTTGCGAGGTGCTGTGATCGCGCGGCACAGTATCTACGTTCGCCGCAGATGCTCTGGCTCTGCTGCCGCTAAGATGCAGATCAGATTCGCGTCTTGAGAAAAAAGGGACTTTACCGCCGGAATGCTGTCATTACATTGCCGTACTGAAAATCGCCTCTGTGGAATTGCGCTTGCGAGCCGCGGCTGCCTGAGCTGTGTGCCGCAACGTGGCAATTCTCGGATTGCGCGGGCTCGGTTCCGAAGGGACCTGCGTTCCAGAGTCGCTTCAATGGAGCATGTTGATGCAGGACTGCACAAGTCCCGAATGAGGAAATCCTGCTATCGGCTGCAAAGATATGGATACCGCGTATGTCGAAGGAATCTCTGCGGTAAACGCCTAGCCGGTATTGCGCCATTAGTGACACGAAAGATCGGGTCACGCAGATATAACCACAGACCCATATGTTCAATGAGACAGATATGAAAAGCATTTCATGGCGTTTTATGGTACTCGTACTGTGCTTATACGGCAGCGCCGCCTATGCTGACAAAGAAAGCATTGCATTATTCACCAAGAATCAGACGAACCCCTACTTTGAAAGCGTTCGGTTGGGCGCGCGGAGTGCAGCGAACGAATTGCACGTGACGTTGACTAACTATGTGCCGACTCAAACTGACAGCATTCCAGAACAAATGAGCCAGATTGACGATGTCGTCGTCAAACATCCAAACGCGGTCGTGTTCGTTCCAGTGGACTTCAAAGCAATGGGCCCCGGGATTAAAAAATTGAATGCAGCGAAAATTCCGACGGTGAACGTCGGCGACAAGGCTCAGTCAGGTGATTTCGTGACTTTCGTAGGCGCAAGCGACTATCAACTGGGATTGCAGACCGCTCGCGTTCTTCTAAAATCTCTCGGTGTAAAAGGAAATGTGATCATTCTTGAGGGCGTTAAAGGGACCTCGACATCCGAGGAACGTATGCGCGGCTTCCACGATGCATTGAAGGAGGTGCCAGGTGTTAGGGTTTTGAGTTCCCAGCCTGCGAACTATCAGAGGATGCAGGCGTTGCAAGTGACGGAAAACCTGTTGCAGACCTATCCGAAGATCGACGGCATATTGGCCGCGAACGATGCGATGGCCATTGGTGCACTCGATGCCCTGGACGGGGCGAACCGAAAAGCGGAAGTGGTCGGTATCGCTGCGAGCAAAGAAGCGGTTGATCTGATCAAGGAAGGAAAACTGCTCGCTAGCGGTGACTATTCCGGGTTCAAGCAGGGATGTATCGGTGTGATGGCGGCAGTTCGGTCGCTGCACAAGGAGCCTGTACCCGAGGAGATTTCGCTAAAGACCGAGGTCGTGACATCCGCTAACTATCAGAGTTTCGATGTCGCACCGGAGAAGATGACGTGCCCCACGTGGGCAGACGCGCTTAGGCAGTGAGGCGATGTTCGCACTTTTAAGCAGTCGCCCGATTTAGCGTGCATCGAATGTGGCTTGACGTTGTCGGAACCACGGGGGCTTTCGCACACCCACCTGGCCGCTGGCCGCTGGCCGCTGGCCGCTGGCCGCTTATAGCGGCACGCAGTGGTTCGGGTCAGGACCGAGTGGTTGCAGGTTGAACAACGTCGTCGCCCACCGCCGGCTTTGTCACCGGTGAGAGTCGACGTAGCCCATGCCACGAAGCGGCGGCTGCAACAATCGCCACCACACCGGTTGCGACGCTCAGAGAGCCTAGGGCGAGCGTCGCGGTAAATGCAGTCGGGCGCGCCTGATAGAGCCTGATGAGCGCACTGGAAAGAGCGGTCAAGGGGAAGGTGAAACCCCACCATGAACGTGAAAAAGTGGCCTCCCACAAGCGTTTCCCAAGACTTGCTACGCATAGCGCAAAGAAAAGCGAACAATATGTCCAGAACTCCGACAGCATGTTGCCGTTACCCAGGATAGCGGACAGGGCGATGGCAATGACCGCGGGAGCGGACACGAGGATCTTGAGACCGGGCAACGCGCGAACAGCGATCCGCGGTTCCGAAAAAATCATTCTGAACAGAATGATTGGCTGGAATGCAAACCAGCAAGCGATGGCCGAGATCAGCATCGCCTGGCTCAGGTTTTCGTAGCCGAGAGTCACGCCCGCGAATGCAGGAGATGCATTTCCAACCATTGGAATCAGCCAGGTAGGTCCCGCTTCCGATATACGATGTGTCCGGGTCATCCAGCGCCGCATTGATGCGACTAACACGATGAGCTGCGCCGCGGTTGTCGGCCACCAGATGCATTTGGCTAGCAGCGGGCTGTACGGAAGGGCCGCCAGCGCCAGAAGAGACCCCGATATGGTCGCGGCCGAGAAGAACACGAACTGCGAAGACGAGTTCCATTCGTCGACCAAGGCGTCTGGGCGGACACACGCGCGGACGAGTTGCAGCGCTACCAACACGCCGTATAACGCAGCGCCTGCAAGCAAGATACTTTCCCCAATGAAATGCGGTAACCCGAACGAGACTGATGCGATTCTCCACCCCAGCCCGAGTCCGATGGTACCCATCGCGCTGGTGAAGAGATCAAATCTGGTGTGCTGCAGGAATCGGTCTGACATGAAGCGTCCCAAACACCGCCTGTCTAACGCAAGACCACCGTTAGCCGTCCGGTGCAAAAACCCCTGTTGATGAAGTCTCTCAGATTGGTCCATACTCATTGCGATGTTAAGATCCAATTCTTGGAAATCATTGGTATGATTCAGCCTCCGTGATGTTCGATATACGCCTTAATCCGGCTGCGGATGACGCGCTTCCAATCTACCGGCAACTAGCCGATCAGATTGAATTCCTGATAAGGGCAGGGGAGCTTCCTTTCGGGATGCGTCTTCCGTCAACGCGAGACCTTGCCCGGCAACTTGGGATATCACGAGGCACCGTGGTGCAGGCCTACGAAGAACTCCGCAGTCGCAATCTGTGCGTAAGCCATGTTGGTCGAGGCACGCAAGTCGTGAAGGCCGATGATTCAGCGGTGGACTTCACTAACGGCACGAGCTCATCAGGGGAGAGATTGCTCGCGCCGGAGGAGCCGTTGATCGATGATCCTCGCTTGCGCTCACTGCTGCCTAGCATGGCCGACACGGCGCATCTACCAGTGACCGAGCTTCGACAAAGCTTTAGCAGAGTGCTTCGCTACCCTGCGCTTCTCAATTCATTCGGTGAGAGCGCAGGCGACCTGACGTTGCGCAAGCTCATCTGCGAACGCCTGCTTCCGTCGCGCGGCATTCATGCAAGACCTGAGGAGGTTATCGTCGTACCTGGATCGCAGTACGGCGCCGTGCTTATTGCCCTCGCACTGCAGAGATCGCGCAAGACCGTGCACTTCGGTGTACCGGGTTACCTTGGTATTCCACGAAATTTCGCACGTTTCAACTATGCGCTTCATGCACATGAAGTGGATACCCAGGGCATCGTCTTAGGGAATACATTGTTAGGAGCCGACGACATACTGTATCTGATGCCGGAACATCACTTTCCACAATGCATTGCCCTTGATGAAGCCAGGCGTGGAACTATTTTGAAGCAGTCGGTCGCGCAAGGCGTCCTGATCGTGGAAGACGACTACGACAGCGAGTTCTATTACGACCGCCAGCCACAGCCTGCGCTAAAGGCAAGCAGCAGCGCTCGAAACGTCGTGTACTTGGGTACATTCTCCAAAATTCTCTTCAACACGGTTCGTCTTGGTTACATTGTTGCCGACGCTGCTTTAGTCCAGGAAATGGCCGCGTTGCATTGGAGTTTGTCGAGAGGAACAAACGGTCTGATTCAGCGGTGGGTCGCAGATCTGCTTGCAAGCGGAGCTCTCGAACGTCATGTCAAACGCATGCGAAATGTGTACCGGCGCAAGAGAGACGACTTTGCAAACTTGCTAGGCGCGAACTTCCCAGACTGGACATACCGCGTGCCAAGCGGTGGACTGCAGTTTTACATCGAGATTGAGTCCGGCGTCGAATTGCAGCGCGTACTGGCCGCCTGCCAGAGGGCGAACTTGGCCATTGGTACCCCTTGGGCTTACACGCTTTCCGAAAGCACATTGCGACCGTTTATTGTGATCGGCTTCGGGGCAATGCCATTCGCCCGGATTAAATCAGCGCTGCTCGATCTGCGTCGCAGTCTCTAGAGACGTTTCAAATTTGCGCAGCTTGTCCGGTCTTCGTCAATCGGTGTCAAAAAAACACTTGGTTTGAACATAAGACTCAAGGCGGGTGACTCGCGCCGGTGGATCTTACGAAAGCGGCAGGCAAGCAGGAGAGCAGCGCTGCCAAAGCAATGGCAGCCGAAATCCAAGGAAGCGTGTGCAAGCCGACGCGGTCAACAACCAGTCCGCCGAGTGCGGAGCCTGCGGAGATCCCGCAATAATTGGCGGTTGAGTTGAAAGACAATATCGTGCTTCTGGCGTTGGGCATCAGGTTCATCAACCGTGTCTGCTGAGGTGCCTGGAATGAGTACGCCGCGAGACCCCAGGCAGCGAGGACAAGGAGGATCCCGCCCTCGAGGTGGACGCTGAGAAGCGCAAGATGGGAGATGAGTAACACTGCGGGGCTGAACCAGAGAACCCGGTGGCTACCAAGGCGATCAGTGGCGACGCCACCCACTATTCCGCCAACGATGCCCGCTATGCCGAAGACCATAAGCGCGCCCGTTGCGGTGGCTATCGAGAACCGGTCAACAAGCATCAAATACGCGGAGGCGAACGTATAGAGCGAGTACTGCGCAGTTGCCAGCAGCAGCGTGGACAACAAGCTTCCGATCACACGATAGTCCCGAAAGATATCCGACCACTTGCCCGGCTTGCCGGTCACATTCCGTGGCGGCCAAGTCATCATGATAACCAGACCGGCTGCAAGCAAAGCGATCGCGGCGAATGCAAGAAAGGCCATTCGCCAGTTGTAGGCCGCCGCTAACCACATGGCACCCGGGATGCCGACGAGTGTCGCACCGCCCAGGCCAAGGTAGACGTAGCTTACCGCCTGACCTCGCCGCACCGGCTCAACCGCCGCCGCGAGATCGCTGGCGGTGGGCGTGAAAAGCGCGGCCCCTGCTGCGGTGATTACCCGGCCGATCCATAGAACCATGGACGACCCGGCACAGGCGGAGATGATACAACCGAGGATGAAAATGGCAATGCCGCCGAGTGCAACCCGATGACGCGAAAATGGTGCTGCCAGTACTCCGATGAATGGTGCGACGACGGCGTAGGTCAGCCCATACACGAAAGCCATGGACGTCGCCTGGGCATCGGTCAGATGAAATTCATGCCGCAGGGGAATGAGTAATGCGGTCGTGACCAATGCGTTGGAACAAATGGCCAGGTTGCCAAGGAGGAGTCCGGACAGTTTGATGTACATAAGTTGAAGTTGAAGCGCGGCAGTAGCCAGGGCAGCAACTGCGCGCCCGATGTCAGGCGGAGCAGGAAGGTGAGATCGGTTGCCCTCGGACCCATTGATAGCGCGTGCCAATGCCATGACCCGCAACGCTGGTTCGGATTACAGTCACGGCACGTCTTTAGCGAGTGCCATGTGTGTATCGATGAATTCGCTCACATGCTTGAGTGCCAGGCGAGCATCGGGGACGAGGCTCGGAAACAACTGCCACTGGTGGACCATCCCGGGCCAAACTTCAACCGAGACTGCGACGTCGTCCGCAGCGGCCGCTTGTGCCATCCGCAGGCTGTCGTCGAGCAGGATTTCGCCTGCACCGACTTGCAAAAGCAGAGGCGGCAATCCGTGCAGGTCGGCGAACAAGGGAGACGCGCCGGGGTTGCGTGGGTCGACGCCATGCATGTAGACGGCGGTTACGTCCAGCAGGCCCTTGCGGGTCAGAAGGGGGTCTCTGGCAGCGTTTGTCTGGGTAGATTCGCCCGACGCAGTCAGGTCCATGATCGGGCTCATCGCGACTATTGAAGTCGGCAACGGCCGATGTGCTGCGCGCAGCCGGAGCGCCAGTTCGACCACGAGATTGCCGCCGGCCGATTCTCCGGCAAGTGCGATATGGGAAGCCGAATAGCCTTGTTGCAACAGCCATTCATAGCTGGCGACAGCGTCATCGATCTGAGCCGGATAGACGGCCTCGGGCATGCGCCGGTAGTCGATCAGCAATACGTTGGCCTGAGCGTCTTTTGCGAGCGTCGCGGCAAGCACGCGATGGCTGTCGCTGGAGCCGCTGTAGAAACCGCCGCCGTGCAGGTACAGAATCACGCGCCCGGTGTGCGCGCTCGACGATGTGCCACTGTCCGGCGAGATCCACTTGGCCGGCACGCCGTTCGCGCTGACAGTGCGGATTGTCACGCCATCGGGGACGGGGAATCCCGCCATCAGCTTTTCGAAGGCGGCCCGGCGGTCGATGAAGTCGTGCGTTCCGACGAGAGACTGTTGACGCATGGCGACGACGGTGGCAATACCGTCGCTGCTTTGCGCAGGGGCGCTTTGCGCCTGCACGTCGATGACGGTGGACCCTACCGCTATTGCTGCTGCAAAACCAAGCGCGGAAATACTTCGGGATTTCATGATTTTCCTTGGGACTTGTAGTCATTGACCGAGGAGAGAAGTGTGGCGGTGCATGATTCATCGGGCCAATTCGAAGTAGCGGGCTTCGCGATAAGTTTGGCTAATCGGCCGTCCTGTCGCCGGTGGGTAGGAGCTGGCTCATTGCGTACGACGCGCTTCCTCGATCGCGAGTTCGATGAAGTCGAGCACGAGCGGACTACGCTTGCGCTCGCGGAAGAATATCTTCACGACCAGCGGCTCGAAACCGTCGACCGGACAAGGCACGCGAGAGTCGGGCGCCGACGCAAAAACGTAGGCTGCGCTGAGTGGTGAGCCGAGCCCCAGGTCGACCAAGGCGATGCCGATTTGCGATTGGGTGGTCTCGTAGACGATAGTCGGCTTGACGTTGGCGCCGGCAAAGCGGGCGAGCACCGAATCGTAGAGCGGCTCGTTGACGGCCCGCGCGGGAACTATCAGTCACTCACCGGCCAACTCCTCAATACGCAGACGGGTGCGTTGTGCAAGGCGATGATCGCTACCGAACCAGCAGACATCAGTCGGAGTCCAGCAGGTGTTCAGAGCCTATGTGCGCCTTTGGGTCCGGTTGCTCGACAGGTACGCAAAAACCAAGTCGATCTCGTCCGTTGCGAGCGCTGCTATTTGAAAAGTAGCGAAGTTGTCGAAGTTCCAGTGCTTTCATTACAGGCGGTAAGGTGTGTTTATGGCTCGGTTATCACTTGCCAACGCGCGATGGTGTTCGTGCGCTTTGAATATCCTCACGACGGCATTGCGTTGTGTGTGGCCGCAGTCGAAATGGCCCTGATCATGATCGAATGCATTTCGTTTCGCGCTGAAGATACAGGCTGACCTACGCCGCGAGCATCAATGCAGCGGCAAAAAATATGATGTTCGCCCGCACGAAAGGTCCATGAAAGGCAGGAGTGCTGCCAGCTAAAGTCTGGGCGACCGGCATGCTTCGCCGCCTCCCAGTTCTCGCCTCCATCCACGCTCACTTCGATGCGCGTGACCCCGGCATCGGACCACGCCCAACCTTCTATATTCGTTGGTTCACCGGCACTCACGACACTATTATCCGGGGGTGAAACTATCACGCACTCAGGCACAACGTCTCAGACCGATATTCACTAGTCAGCCTGTCACCGCGAGGTGCAGGCTGACTACTGGCGAGCGCATCAAAGATCGGTCTGTACGGACCGCAGACGACCGTTTTCGGCGGCGTGCATCACGCACGTGTGTCAGGCAGTGTAAAGACGGAGATGGTCTGACGCAGCGCGTGTGCCTGATCTCGCAAAGAGATAGCGGCGCTGGCGGCCTGTTCGACCAGAGCGGCGTTTTGCTGCGTTACATGATCCATCTCATTCACCGCCCGGTTGATTTCCTCGATGCCTGCACGTTGTTCGTGCGAACCGGCGCTGATCTTGTCAAGGGTGGAAGCGACATGCCCTACGGCCTGAAGTATTTCGTCCATCGTGGCGCCAGCACATCCGACAAGCGATGCTCCTTCGTCAACTGTGGCAGTCGACGAGTCGATTAGTGTTTTGATTTCCCTCGCCGCATTTGCAGAGCGCTGCGCCAGGTTGCGCACTTCCGCGGCGACAACCGCGAATCCCCTTCCTTGTTCGCCTGCACGTGCAGCCTCGACCGCTGCGTTGAGCGCAAGGATATTGGTCTGGAAGGCGATCCCGTCGATCACGCTCAAAATGTCAGCAATTTGACGTGACTTGTTTGAAATTTCCCCCATCGTCTTGACCACATTGCCCACGACCTTGTTGCCTTGAGCCGCGATGTCCGCAGCCTGCTCGGCTAGCTTCGCCGCATGCAGTGCACTATCGGCATTTGCGCGCACATTCGCGGTCATGTGATCCATGCTTGACGCTGTTTGTACCAGCGCCGCAGCCTGTTCTTCGGTTCGCTGCGACAGGTCGGTGTTGCCCGCAGCAATTTCGTTTGCGCTCACGTTCACATTTTCCGCGCTGGCACGGACATGCCAAATCATCTCAATCAGTCGCGTCTGCATGTCGTGGAGCGAGCGGAGGAGGCTATGGCGATCGCTGGCAGTCACAGATATAGCCGTAGCAAGATCTCCTGCGGCCATACGTTGAGCATACCCAAGCGTCACCTCAAGGTCGCCGCCAAGAGTGCTACGTACACTGCGAAGCACGAGCGACATGATCAGTGTGGCTGCGCCCCCGAGCAGGATCGTGATAGTCAGCCACTGGAGCAGGTCGGAGAAAAAAGCGTGCTCGACATCATCCATGTACACACCAGTGACGACATACCAGTCCCATGGCTCGAAGTGGAGCGAATACCCGGTCTTAGGGACCGCGGCTTTGCCGCCGGGCCTGGTCCAGACATAGCGAAAAAAACCGCCGCCTGCCTTATTACCAGCTTGGACGATATCCATAAACATGTGATTGCCGGCTGCATCCACAAAGCTCGACATGTCCCGGTTCGCCAGCGACGGTTGCATGGGGTGCATGATGTTGCGAAGGCGCGAATCGCTAATGGTCACATAGCCGTCTGACCCAAATCTCAAGCTGGATATGACGAGGAGAGCTTGCTTCTTCGCGTCGTCTTCGCTGATGGAACCCTTCTGCGATAGATCGTAGAAATGTCTGGCAATACTGCTTGCCTCCTCGACAAGTTGCTTTAGCTGTTCGTGGCGGTCAGTGATCAATTGTGCGCGGCTATGCCATGCACCGAAACAGCTGATCATCAGTAGTCCAGTCCAAAGCACCACGATCGATAGGGCGAGCTTTTTGTTCAGTGTCATGGTCGTCAATTGTAGAGTTGAAACCATATAACGGTTTTTTCAGGCCTTTCTTGATGTAAGTGTAAACCCTCTGTCGCAGCACCTTTACTGGCGAAAATCGCGAATAATTAGCTATTTTATCGTTGTTTTTCTCGGGGCCATCATATGTTGACAGCGGCGCGAGGTATCCATATTATGGTGTATGACGTCATGGTATGGTCTAGAATGCTTGGATCATATCTGCAAAGGGCAGTTGAAAGGCGTAGCCCGAGAACGTTGAATCTCGTAGCTGACTATTGCTTCAGATACGCACTGGCGATAGTGCTGCCTACAATTGCGGGCAGTTCTTTCGCATGCCGTGCGATTCTTGGACGGGGGAAGGGAGATGAAATTGAACCAGGAAGCGCAACTGCTTGGACGAGGGTTCTATTGGCAGGACCTCCATGTCGGAGAAAAATTTCGCACATATCGGCGCACGGTGACGGAGGCCGACTTGGTGAATTTCATATCCACCATAGGAATGCTTGAGGCCGTCTTCATTGACGCCGCTTTCGAACACGCTGCCCTGTCTAACCGTCCTGTGCCAGCGATGCTAACTAGTGGCCTGATTGAAGGAATGCTCTGTCAAACGATGGTGCAGGGTACGGGCCTTGCGTTGCTGGAAATGTCGATAAAGGCGTTCAAGCCGGTAGTTGTCAACGACGCAATCCATGGGGTCGTCGAAGTGGTAGAGGTCAGACCGACCTCGAAAAATAATCGGGCGGTGTTCGCAAGCCGGGTAGACGTGTTCAATCAAGAGGACGTGAACGTGCTGACGTATGACGTGAAGAGGATGCTTGCTGGACGGCCTGACTAGCGAAGGCGTCTCCTGCGTACTCACGCCAGGTGTTTCCTTAAGTGCTCTTCGCTCCCGAGGTGCTCGCCGCCGTAGCGTCAGCTGGGCCGTTGGAAGCTTGATTGCCTAAACCGCGGCCGCGAGGTTCTCCGCACCATCGCTTCAAGATGTGCTTCGCTTCAGAAGGAAATATGGAACTTTATCCGCACCTAATGGCCTCTCTTCAGGTCGGCGCGGTCACGCTTCGTAACCGTATCGTCATGGGCGCGATGCATACGCGTCTGGAAACACTTGATCGGCCTCACGAACGAGTCGCCGCCTTTTACCGGACACGCGCGCAAGGCGAAGTTGGTCTGATCCTGACGTGTGGCCACTCTCCGAATCGTGAGGGCATTTTTGAGCCGAATGCGCCGTTGTTTTGTGATCATTCGCAGATCAAAGAGCATCGCTCAATTACTGAGGCAGTGCATGCTGCCGGCGGGCTCATTGCACTGCAGCTTTTGCATGCCGGCCGTTATGCGAGGCATCCTCTCTGTGTTGGACCGTCGTCCGACCGGGCACGCATCAATCCAGTTGTTCCGCGCGAACTGACCACAGAAGAAGTATGGCAAACCATCGAGGACTTCGCAAAAGCTACCGAGTTGGCTCGCGAGGCAGGCTACGATGGCGTGGAAATCATGGGTTCCGAGGGTTACCTGATCAATCAGTTCACGGCAATTTTGACGAATCACCGGACCGACGAATTCGGCGGAAGCGGCGTAGCACGGATGCGTTTCCCGTTGGAAATTCTGCGTGCAATTCGGCGGCGGATCGGCGATGAGTTCATGGTCATCTACCGAATCTCGGCGGTCGATCTTGTCGATGGCGGTATGAGCGGTCCTGAGGTTGCTGAACTGGCTCGTAACGTCGAAGCCGCGGGTGCGGATATGCTCAACACAGGGATAGGGTGGCATGAATCCGCAGTACCTACCATTGCCGCGTCAGTGCCTAGATCCGCCTGGTTGTACGCAATAGAAAACGTCAAGGCCGCTGTTACCTGTCCTGTGATTGCGTCGAACCGAATCAATACGCCCGATGGAGCTGAAAGGCTTCTTGCAACGGGCTCTGCCGATCTCGTATCCATGGCGCGACCACTGCTAGCCGATCCAGACTTCGCAAAAAAGTCGCGCCTTGGTCGGCCGGGAGAGATTAATACCTGTATCGCTTGCAACCAGGCGTGCCTCGACCGGATCTTCACTGATCGTTCTGCTACTTGTCTTGTCAATCCGCGAGCTGGACGCGAGATCGAGTTTGTCCCGAGTCCGATTGCGAGAAGGAAGAAGCTTGCCGTTATCGGCGGCGGTCCAGCCGGAATGGCGTTTGCAATCAATGCGAGCGAGCGGGGACACTATGTTTCACTATTCGAATCGGCGGCGTCGCTTGGCGGGCAGCTGAACCTCGCACGTGCCGTTCCGGGAAAGAGCGAATTCAACGAGATGCTCAGATATTTTCGTACGCGTCTGGCAACGCTTGGTGTCGACGTTCGCCTTGGCGCGGATGTTAAGCCATCCGACTTCCGAGGCGGAGGGTTTGACGAGATTGTGGTTGCAACCGGCGTGCGACCGCGCACACCGGACATTGAAGGTGCGGACCATCCGAAGGTGCTGTCTTACATCGATGTGCTCGGTGGTAGCAGTTCGGTCGGCAACAGCGTAGCGATCATTGGCGCAGGTGGAGTCGGGTTCGATGTCGCTGAGTTTCTCGTCGGCAATGAACAGGAGTCGGTCGACCCTGAAACCTTCTTCCAGGCATGGGGCGTGGATTCGAGCCTGGCGTCGGGCGGAGGGCTTATTCCGGCGCAACGCAAGTCCCCACTGCGTCAGGTCTACATGTTTCAGCGAAAAGACGAGCCGCTTGGCAAGCGACTCGGAAAATCGACGGGGTGGATTCTTAAGTCGCGACTTCGTCGTGCCAATGTCGAGATGATCTCGGGCGTGACATACCAGCGAGTAGACGATGCTGGTTTGCACTACACTCGGGACGGGCAATTGCGTGTTCTGGCTGTAGACAATGTAATTTTCTGCACGGGACAGGAGTGCGAGCGCGATCTTTATGAGCGGTTCAAGGCTGAGGGGATTGAAGTCCGTGTGATTGGCGGCGCTGACTTCGCCGGTGAACTGGATGCGTTGCGTGCAATCGAGCAGGCAACACGCTTAGCTATCGCTGTGTGAGCCGCCGGACTCGCCCGTGATCATGGAATGACTAGAGAAACAGAGCGACTTGCGAACGCCGAATCTGAAGAGGAGACAGGCATGACGAACAAGAAAGTCTGGTAGGAAGGCGAATCTTACGCAGAATCTTCTCGGGCTCGTCCGGGCCTGTGAGGGGTGAAGGGGGTTGACTTCCTCGCCTACTCGGAGAACGCGGTCCACGTCAATTCATCAAGATGCATGTCCCTTCGTCGGCAGCTCCGGCGCACAGGGCGATCACGCGCGGCGATTGTTACCGGTTGTAGCTGAAGGTGGCCGCGCAATGTTTCAGGGCCGCCATCCGAGCCGCAACGGTGTCGCGCGCAGCAGACACAATGACGTGCTCACGTGTGATTCGCCAGATTGGTCGCGGACCGACCGGCATGAGATCGTTATAAAACCGAGATACTGACCGGCTACCGCGATTGCCCCCAATGATTTCTCGCGGGTCCGTCAGTTCGCGAGGCGCTCAATGACAAGATCGAGGAGAGCCCGCAAGCGCGACAGCCGGCGCAGGTCTCGATGATATCCGACGTAGGTCTCGCGAACGGGCGGCGTCTCCGCCAGACCGAGCGGCACGATGTCCGGTATGCGGTCGCCCAGAGGTCTCGGCAATACAGCTAGCCCGCTGCCCTGTCGACAGAACTCCGCTTGGACGAGGCGGCTGTTGCTGCGCATCGCGATCTGAGCTTCAGGGAGGACCCGTTTTAGCCATAGCGCGTCTGGCATCTCCGCGAACGCTGTGTCCATCGTTACCACCCGCAGGCCGGCGCCCCCCGCTGCCAGATCAATTGCAGCGTCGGCTCGCGCATAGAGCGCGTAGGAAATAGTCAGCAACCGCCGGGAGACGACCTCGGGCTCCTCGAATGGCTTGATCCGAAATGCAATGTCGGCTTCGCGCCGGGGCAGGCTGTAAAGCCGGCCGTCGCTCAGCAGCTCGACGCAGACCTTCGGATGACGCTCACTGAACTCCGCCAGCGCAGGCGCTAGCATGTAGGTGCCGAACCAGTCTGAAGAGGAGAGCCGCAGCATACCCTCGAGCTGCACATCCGAGCCGGTGAGCCGGCGCTGGAACGCGAGCGCCTCTTCCTCGATCCGTTCAGCGTGTTCAAGGACCGCGTTGCCCTCGTCGGTCATCACGAAGCCGTCGGCGGTCCGCTGGAACAGCGTATGGCCGACTGCGGCTTCCAACGCCCTCAGCCGCCTTCCCATGGTCGGCTGAGATTGACCGAGGCTGCGCGCGGCCGCGCCGAGCGTACCTGCACGGGCGATCGCGAGAAAGATTTTGAGGTCACTCCATTCCATTTCGCACCTAAACAAAATTGCATGAAAATCGTGCAAGATTATCTATATCAATACAGAAAGGAAAGGGGAAGAATGGTTGAACATTTTTCCAGGAGAGAAACCTCATGACCAGAATGATGAAAGCCGCAGTTCTCGAAACGCACGGCGCGCCGTTCCAGATACGCGATCTACCGGTGCCGGCGCCAGGGCCCAAGGAGGTTCTGGTGCGCATCGCCGCGAGCGGCGTCAATCCCCTTGATACGAAGATTCATGCCGGTGCGGCGGAACATGCACGGCACCCGCTGCCGGCCATTCTCGGCATTGATCTTGGCGGCACCGTCGAAGCGGTGGGTTCCGAAGTGACGGATTTCGTGCCCGGCGACGAGGTGTACGGCATGGCTGGCGGCGTCGGCGGACTACAGGGCACGCTCGCGGAATATGCGGCAGTCGACGCAGACCTTCTGGGGGCAAAACCGGCGAACCTTTCGATGCAGGAGGCGGCTGCGCTCCCATCCGTGGTCATCACCGCGTGGGAGGGTCTGGTTGATCGTCTGGCCGTTGGTGCAGGAGACACTGTTCTGGTCCAGGGTGGTGCCGGCGGCGTCGGCCATGTTGCGGTCCAGCTCGCGCGCGCTTTCGGTGCAGAGGTTTTCGCGACCGGATCGGCGCATAGCCGCGCGGTCATCGAGCGCTTGGGCGCGACCTTCATCGAGCGGACTGAACCTGTTCTCGATTACGTGAAGCGCCTCACGGGCGGGCGCGGTTTCCATCACGTCTACGATACCGTCGGAGGCGCCGCGCTCGATGCGTCTTTCCAGGCGGTCCGACGCTTCGGTCATGTGGTCAGTTGTCTGGGGTGGGGCACTTATGCGCTGGCCCCGCTGTCCTTCAAGGAAGCGACCTATTCCGGCGTGTTCATCCTGCCGCCGTTGCTGTCTG